>JBBQZD010000294.1:0-3619 GCA_038208045.1 Gemmatimonadales bacterium
CGGGGGAAGGGGAAGAGGCAGGGCGGGGGAAGGGGAAGAGGCAGGGCGGGGGAAGGGGAAGAGGCAGGGCGGGGGAAGAGGAAGCGGGCGAGACGTGTCCACTCGCCTGCTGGGTGTGCTGCCGCGTGCCCCTACTCCGTCCGTCGCGGGCGGAACTCCAGGCCGCCCCGATCCTGCGCCGACCGGGCGAGGCCGATCAGCAGGCGGCGCAACTGCTGCAGAAAGAGCAGGCGGAGTTCCACGTCCGCCTCGGGCAGCGCGTGCGCGACGCCGCGATACCAGACCAGTGCCTCACGCGTCGAACCCAGCGCGTAGCCGAAAAAGCGCGCGCGATCGGCGAGTCCGCGGCGACTGTACCCCTCGGCGACGTTCGCGCCAATCGATGCGATGGCGCGGACCAACTGATCCACCAGCTGGCGATCCGCCGACGGCTGCAGTCGCCTCGCATCCGCGCCGACATGGTCGAGCAGGCAGCGAGCAACGCGGTACGCCAGCAGCCGCCACAGCGGATCACTCGTCTCCGCCGGCGAAAGCTGTCGCTCCCATGCGTCAAGCACTTCAGAAACGCGACTGTCCATGACGCAAACGTGCGAGGACCAGAGCACGACCTCATCACCGATCGAATGCACTTGAAAGCAATCCGTCCCCTCCCCTTCCCCTTCCCAAGCCCTGCCCCTTCCCCTTCCCAAACCCATCCCCTTCCCCTTCCCAAACCCATCTCCCTCCCCTTCCCTATCTTATAGCAAGTGCCCGACCACCATCCGCATATCTTCACCGATCCCTCCGGCCTACGCTGGAAGCGCGTGCGCCGCGTCGCCGCCTGGCTGGGCGTCCTCACTTCCCTGCTCGCGCTCGGCCTCGTCGTGTCCATCACCGTGCCGCCGCTGCTCCCCACCATGCAGGATGCGCGGCGCGTCACCGGCGCCACCAAGCGCACCGGACTCGCGACCTCGCGCTCCGAGCGCGAACGCCTCTCCGCGCGCCGGCGGCTCGCCGCGGCGCTCGCGCTCCACCCGGCGCCGGGCGCCATCCGCCCCGAAAAACTCCCGGTCGTCGCCAACAGCACGCGCGAACAGTCGCTGGCCGCGGCGCCGGCCACCGCCCCAGGCGCCACGCGCCCGCCCCTCGTCGTCGGCTTCAACGTCAAGTGGGACGACAACTCCTTCGCGGCCTACACGCGGCATGCCGCCGTGCTCGACTGGCTGGTCTCCGAGTGGGTCTTCGTCGGCACGGGGGGCGATTCGCTGCGCTTCGACGTCGACAAGCGCGTCCTCTTCACCAATGCGACGCTCGACGCCGCCACGCGGCCCCGCATCCTCGCGATGGTCAGCAACTTCGACTCGCACAGCGGCGTCTTCGCCATCGAAGACATGCGCCGCCTGCTCGCCCGCCCCGCCGCGCGGCGCAAGGCCGTGGCGCAACTCACGGCCGCTGCCGAGCGCTATGGACTGGCCGGCATCACGCTCGACTTCGAGGAAGTGCCCGTCGACCTCGAGCGCGAATGGATCGCCTTTCTCGGCGAATTGAAGACCGCCTTCGCGCCCGCGCGGCGTCTCGTGACTGCCACGATCTCCGCGGGCACCGACCCGCAACTGGCGCGCCGGGTCGCCGCCAACTGCGACTACGTCTTCCTCATGCTGTACGACGAGCACTACGGACGCGGCGATCCGGGCCCCGTGGCCAGCCAGGCCTGGTTCGAGGCCCGCGCCGCCCTGCTTGCCGCTGCCGTCGGCCCGGCCAAGAGCATTGTCGCGCTCGGCACGTACGGCTACGATTGGAACGACGCGGGCGGCCGGCTCAACGGCCGCGCCATCAACTTCCAGGAAGTGATGAGCGCGGTGCGCAACCGCGGCGCGACCCTGCGCTTCGACGCGGCCTCGCTCAATCCGATGGCGTCATGGAACGACCCCGACAGCACCAGCCACGTCGTCTGGTACCTCGATGCCGCCACGGCCTGGAACCAGCTCGGCGCCGCGGCGCACCTCAAGGTCGCGGGCGCCGCCCTGTGGCGGCTCGGCGACGAGGATCCCGCGCTCTGGGCGCTCGTCAATCGCGACTCCGCGCCGCCAAAACCGTCTGCCATTGCCAGCATTCCCGCGGGTTACCAGGTGGAGTTCGACGGCAGCGGCGAACTGCTGCGCATGGAGCTGGCGCCCACCGGTGGCACGCGCACCGTGCGCGCCGACCCGCGCACCAACCGCATCGTCGCCGAGTCGCTCACCACCACACCGTCCCCGTGGGTCATCCGCAAGTTCGGCGACGCCGAGGGCAAGGTCGCCCTGACGTTCGACGACGGTCCCGACGCGCGATGGACCCCCGCCATCCTCGACACGCTGCGCAGCCGCGGTGTGCCAGCCACCTTCTTCGTGGTCGGCCGCGACGCCGACGAGCATCCCGCGCTCCTGCGCCGCATCTATCGCGAAGGGCACGAGATCGGCAACCACACGTACACGCACCGCAACCTCTCGCTCACGGCGCCGTGGATCGCGCGCCTTGAACTGGTGGCCAACGCGCGGCTCATCGAGACCATCCTCAACCGTCGCACGGTGCTGTTCCGCCCGCCGTACTTCGGCGACGCCGAGCCGACCACCGCCGACGAACTCGAGCCCGTGGCCATCGCCACCCGCCTCGGCTACACCACCGTCGGCGTGCACATCGACTCCGAAGACTGGCGCCTGCGCGACCCGGCGATGATCATCGCCGAGACCCTGCGCAAGCGCCGCGACGGCAACAACATCGTGCTCATGCACGACTCCGGCGGCGACCGCACCGCGACCGTCGCGGCGCTCGGCCCGATCATCGACTCCCTGCGCGCACACGGCGACACGCTGGTGTTGGTGTCGGACCTCGCGGGCGTCACGCGCGACGCCGTGATGCCACCGCTGCCGGCGCGCTCGATCGTCGAACGCTACGTGGACATCCTCGCCTTCGGCCTCATCGGCGCCACCGACTGGGGCCTCTACTGGCTCTTTTTCGCCGCCGTGCTGCTCGGCATCGGGCGCCTGCTCTTCATTCTCGTGCTCGCCGGCATCCAGAAGACACGCACGCGTCCCGTGCCGCACGACGGCTTCGCACCGCCAGTCACCGTGGTGGTGCCGGCGCACAACGAGGGCAAGGTGATTGTGCGCACCATCACCTCGTTGCTCGCGCAGCGGTACGCCGGCCCGCTCGACGTCGTGGTGGTGGACGATGGTTCGCCTGACGACACGTACGAGGCGGCCCGCAGCGCGTTCGCCGACCATCCGCGCGTCACGGTCTACACCAAGCCGAACGGCGGCAAGTCCACGGCGCTCAACTTCGGCATCGCCCGCGCCGCCGCCGGCATCGTCATCTGCCTCGACGCCGACACGCAGTTCGAGCCGCAGACCGTGGCCGAGCTCGTCGCGCCGCTCGCCGACCCGCAGGTCGGCGCCGTCGCCGGCAACGCCAAGGTGGGCAATCGGCTGAACATCGTCACGCGCTGGCAGGCACTCGAGTACGTGGTGAGCCAGAACCTCGACCGTCGCGCCTTCTCCCTGCTCGACTGCATTACCGTGATTCCCGGCGCCGTCGGCGCCTGGCGCAAGGACGTCGTGCTCGCGTGCGGCGGCTTTCGCAGCGACACCCTGGCCGAAGACCA
>JBBQZD010000295.1:0-3612 GCA_038208045.1 Gemmatimonadales bacterium
CCCTTGATGGTGCCGCTGAGCGGCACGTCGCCCGTGGGGCGCTTGACCGTGCCGCTGAGCGAGTCCCCGGCCACCTGGAAGACGATCTTGAATTCGCGCGTGCCGCCGGGCGTGTTCATCGAGGCGTTCCACTCGCCGGCCACGGACTGGGCGGCGAGCGGCGCGGCGGCGAGCGGCGCGGCGGCGACCGCCGTGACGAAGGCGAGTGCAAGAACGAGTGGGCGCATGGGGTCCTCTGAAGCGGCCAAGGGTGATATTTACGTACCGGCGGGCAATCTACCGCCGTGCGCGCCGCGACTGAACGATTGCCCGCCGATCCGCGTAAGGAACATGTCCCTTATCACCTTCGCGTTCAACAGGTTGTGTCATTGCGTCGATACGTGTTTGCCCGGCCTTTCTCGCTCGCCATCGCCTCGGTCCTGCTCGCCGCCGCCGCCACCGCCCAGCCGTCCTCGAAGGTCGCCTTTGCCACTCGCGTCACGCGCGCGCCGCACGTGGACGGCAAGCTAGACGACGAGGCGTGGGCGGGGGTCCGGGTCATTGACGAGTTCACGCAGCAGCGGCCGCTGCCCGGGGCCGCGCCGACGGAGCGCACGCAGGTCTACATCGTCTACGACGACGACGCGCTGTACGTCGGGGCGCGGATGCTTCGCGTCCGGCCGGCCGCCATCGAGCGGTCGCTCAGCCGCCGCGACGGGCAGAGCAGCGCCGAGCGCCTGACCATCACGCTCGATCCGCAGCGCAATCGCCGCACCGGGGTGGGCTTTGGCGTCTCCGCGGCCGGTGTGCGCTCGGACCACCAGCATACCCAGGACGACGACCATCGCGGCCGGGAAAGCCAGTTCGATCCGGTCTGGTCGGCGGCGGCCGTCATTGACTCGACGGGCTGGACCGCCGAAATGCGCATCCCGTTCTCGCAACTGCGCTTCCCGGCCACCGACATCCAGCAGTGGGGCCTGCAGATTGACCGCTGGATTCCCGACAAGAACGAGGACCTGCAGTGGGTGATGATCCCGCCGGACCAGACGGGCTTCATTTCCCGCTTCGGCACGCTACGCGGCATCGAGGGCGTGCGCTCGGTGCGTCCCATCGAGTTGCGGCCGTACGTCGCCGGCGACGCCACGCGCCACGCGGACGAGGTGGCCGGCAACCCGCTGAGGCGGCCGTACGCCGGGCGCGTCGGCGTGGACGGCAAGGCGGCTGTGGGCGGCCTGACCCTGGACGCGACCATCAACCCGGACTTCGGGCAGGTCGAAGCGGACCCGGCCGAGGTAAACCTGAGCGCGTTCGAGACCTTCTTCGACGAGCGGCGCCCGTTCTTCACCGAAGGGAGCGAGATGCTCCGCGGGAGCGGTGCCAGCTACTTCTATCCCCGCCGCATCGGGGCGGCGCCCCGGGTCTCCGTGGAGGGCGACTTCGTGGACATGCCGAAGTCGAGCACCATTCTCGGCGCGGCCAAGCTGACGGGCCGGCTGCCGAGCCGCCTCTCCATCGGCGGCCTGACCGCGGTGACCGCCGAGGAGCACGCGCGGGTGTACATCATCGACTCGGCGCTCACGCGATCCGTCGCGGTGCAGCCGCGCACCGCGTACGGCGTGCTGCGCCTGCAGCAGGAGATCGGCGACCAGGCGTCGACGGTGGGCGCGTCGTTGACGACGACGCAACGCGACCTCGCCGGTCGCAAGAACCTGGCTGACCTGCTGGCGCGCGACTCATACTTTGGCGGGCTGGACTGGCGGCTGCGGTTTCAGCAGGGGCGCTATGCCATCAGCGGGTTCGTGGCCGCCTCGTACGTGGGGGGCGACACCGCGGCGGTCCGTCGCCTGCAGACGTCGAGCACGCACTACTTCCAGCGGCCCGACATGACCCACGTCCGGTTTGATCCGCTGCGGCGTTCGCTGTCGGGCTACTCGGCGGAACTGCGCGCCGACAAGGACGCTGGACGGCGCATCCTGTGGGGCGTCGAGGTGAAGGCAGAATCGCCGGGCTTCGACATCAACGACCTGGGGCGGATGCAGTCGGCCGACGACATCGAGTACCAGGCCGACGTGCAGGTGCGCGAGACGTTGCCCGGGAAGTATTTCCAGAATTGGCGTCTCGGGTTCGAGACGAAGGGCGCGCGCAATTTCGGAGGTGTGCACCAGGCCAACTCGTGGGCGCAGAACACGCAGCTCACGTTCAACAACTTCTGGAACTTCAACCTCCGCACGTCCGTCGACCTGCCGACGACCGACGACGCCATGACGCGCGGCGGGCCGCTGATGGGACGCGCGGGCTCGTTCCGGGAAGAGGTGCGCCTCAACAGCCGGTTCGGGGCGCGCACGTTCTGGCGGCTGAACGGCAACTACGGCACCGACCAACTCGGCGGCCGGCGCGTGAGTGCCGGGGGGCAACTGACGATGCGGCCGTCGGAGCGCATCTCGGTGTCGGCCGAGCCGTCGTGGCAGCAGGGGACGGAGCCGCGGCAGTACGTGACGGCCGTCGACGGGGGCACACGCACCTGGGGCCGGCGCTACGTCTTCGCGTTCATTGACCGGACCACGATATCGACGAAGCTCCGCGTGAACTACACGTTCTCGCCCAACCTGACGCTCGAGGGGTATGCCGAGCCCTTTCTCGCGAGCGGACAGTATTCGCGGTTCGGCGAGCTGCTGGCGCCCCGCAGCCGCGACCTGCGAGTGTACGGCACCGACGGCACGAGCGTCCGCGTCGATTCCGTTGGCGTGCGCACAATTGTTGACGGCGCGCAGAGCTTCACGCTCTCCAACCGCGACTTCCATGTGCTGTCGTTCCGGTCCAACCTGGTGTTCCGGTGGGAGTGGGCGCCGGGCAGCACGCTCTTCGTGGTCTGGCAGCAGAATCGTCGGACCAACGACGCCTATGCGGACGCCGTCCGGTTCAGCGAGCTGCTCAACACGACGCGGGCGGCGGGCGACAACTTCCTGTCCGTGAAGCTCAGCTACTGGCTGCCGCTCGCGTTCGGCGGGCGGTAGCGGGCGCCCGCCGTCAAGGCAGCGTGTCGCGCAGTGTCGCGCGATTGCTGCGATAGGGCGCGAAGCCCGTGCCCCAGTCGACGCTCAGCACCTCGAGCGAGAGGCGGTTGCCGTCCACGTTGATGACGACGAAGTGGTACGGGTTGTCGCCGCGCGACATCCCGGGCCTCACCAGATGTTCGACGCGCACGGAGTCCGCGCCGCCGGCGGCGATGTAGGCGCGCAGGTCCGGCTCGCCCATGTACGCGTAGAGCGGCGCGCCGCCGCCGCCGGTCACCAGCTGATCCATGCGGTGCGTGACGCCGGACGAGTCACGGTACCGCTCGACGTAGTGCTCGTAGAGGTGGTCGTGCCCCGTCACGAGCAGGCGCACCCGTTGCTTCCGGAACAGCGGCATCCACCGCGCGCGCATCGACGCCGTCTGCCGTTCGGTGACGGCGGCGCCGTGCGGACCGGACGTATAGACCGGATGATGGAAGAACGCGATGACATTCGTGTACCGGCGCCGGTCGAGCCCTTCGAGCTGCGCCCGCCCCCACGCGAACTGCACCGAGTCGTCGGGGATGTTCGAGTCGAGGGCGAGCACGAAGGTGTTGCCGTAGCCGAAGGCGTAGGTCGG
>JBBQZD010000296.1:0-3606 GCA_038208045.1 Gemmatimonadales bacterium
CCCGCAACTGGACCCCCATCGGGGCCGTCGCGCTCAATCCCGAACGCGACGCCGTCGTCACCGCGCAGGCGGCACGTACCGCAATTGATCAGCCAGTGGCGGCATGACCGAGGCGACAACTATCTTGACACGCGCCGGTTCTGCATCGCCGCCGCCCTGACGGTCAGCGTTGCCGCCTGCGACGTCGCGGGCTCCAAGCCGACCGAGCCCGGCGGCAATCCGTACGGACTGACCACCACGGGGCCCGGCGTGTTTTCCGTGTCGCCGCTCGACACGGGTACCATCTTCGCCATCACGCCACTTGGCAAGATGGCCCCGCCGGGTCACGTGCTTCCCACGGACCACATCTACATCTCGTTCGTTGACGTCTGGAGCGGACAGCAGCAGACCAACGACTGCAGGGCGCGTCCCGTGCGCGCGGCCGGCGCCGGCGTCATCGACTTCATCTTCGTCACCGAGGCGTTGGGGGACACCAAGATCGGCGTGCAGATGACGAAGACCTTTCACTACTACTACGATCACGTGCTCGCGCGTCCGGGCATGACGGTCGGCACGCGCGTCAACGCGGGCGACACGATCGCCACCACCACCGGCCGGTGCCCGTCCATCGACCTCGGCGCCTGGGACGATGACGTCACGCCGTCCGGCCTGGTGAACCGCAGGCGCTACGCGGGGGAGACGCTGCATGTCGTGCCGCCGCTGCGGTACTTCACCGAGCCCCTGCGCACCGCACTGTACAATCGCGTGCGGCTGATCGATGGCGTGCCCGCCGACAAGGACGGCCGCACCGACTGGGGCGTGAGCGGGAAGCTCGTCGGCGACTGGTTTCACACCTCGCTGCCCGTCGACGCATCGTCCACGGGCGGTT
Source organism: Gemmatimonadales bacterium (assembly GCA_038208045.1). Lineage (GTDB taxonomy): Bacteria > Gemmatimonadota > Gemmatimonadetes > Gemmatimonadales > Gemmatimonadaceae > PNKL01. Next base: position 869 of record JBBQZD010000296.1, read on the forward strand.
CGCCGGGGTGGGACAAGAGCGTGTCGTTCGCCTACGACTTCGGCAACCACAAGCCGCTCATCTCCATCGGGGGCACCATTGCCGTGCCGGGGGCGCTGAACGTCGTGAACGCCGCGCCCGACCCGGCCACCGTGACGGTGGCGACCGGCCTCGTGGCCTATCAGGGCACGCCGAACGTCGGACTCATCCAGGCGGGCTGGCTGCTCGTGCAGATGACGGCGGACGACCGCATCCGGATCGAGTATTTCGTGGGCGCCGTGACGCGCCCGGTGGCGTTCACGGGCGCCGCCCAGGAGTACGTGCGGTAGGCGACGCAGCGGACGGCGGCCCCGGACGTGGGAACCGGTTCGGCGTTCCCGTCGTTCAGGGAGGACGGGCAGCACCGATCGGACTGCCTGCTCCCCAACCACAAGGATGATTCGTCCCATGAACCGCATCGCCGCCATTGCTGCCGCCGCACTGCTCGCCGTGCCGGCCGCCGCGTCCGCCCAGTCCAAGGACATCGTCGCCACGGCCGTTGCCGCCGGCTCGTTCAAGACGCTCGCCACGGCGCTCCAGGCCGCCGGCCTCGTCGAGACGCTGCAGGGCAAGGGTCCGTTCACCGTCTTCGCCCCGACCGACGAGGCGTTCGCCAAGATCCCGAAGGCCACGCTCGACGCGCTGCTGAAGGACAAGGCCGCGCTCACCAAGGTGCTCACCTACCACGTCGTGGCCGGCAAGGTCGAGGCCAAGGACGTCGTGAAGCTCTCGAAGGCCAAGAGCGTCGAGGGCAGCGACATTGCCGTGCGCGTGATGGGCGGCAAGGTCATGGTGGACAACGCCAACGTCGTGAAGACCGACATCGAGGCCTCGAACGGCGTGATCCACGTCATTGACGCGGTCATCATGCCGCCGAAGGGCCACTAGGCTCCTCGTGACTCGACGGCCCGCCCCGGCATGATGCCGGGGCGGGCCGTCGTGCGTGCGGGGCCACTCGCGCATAGCGCGCGGGTACCTACGCGGGCTTGATCGCCTCGAAGACGCCGGCCGCGGTGTTCTTTCGCACGTTGTTCCACGCGAAGACCTGGCCGTTCATTGCGATGTAGACGCCGGGCGGCAGCGCCTGCACGAAGGAGAGCGCGCTCCCCAAGTTGAAGAGCCCGTCGGACGACCCGAACGCGTAGGGGATCATCGCGCCGGTCAGCACGATCACCTTGTTGGGCACGTTGGAGGCGAGCGCCTGCGCCGTCTCGACGAGCGTGTCGGTGCCGTGCGTGAGCACCACGCGCTGTTCGTCGCACTGCCGGCAGGCCTGGACGATGCGGTGGCGATCCTCGGCGGTCATCACGAGGCTGTCCACCATCATCAGCACCTCGACGGCGGCGTCGAGCCGGCAGCGTCCACGGTCGAGCATGTGCTGCACGTGCGTCTGGTCGAAGGACAACGTGCCCGTGAGCTCGTCGTACTGCTTGTCGAAGGTGCCGCCGGTCACGAAAATGCGGATTGGCATGGTGCCTGAAGTGTAGGCGACTGGCGGCGGCGGCGCGACGTCAGCGCAGGAGCCGACGCCAGAGCCCGGGCCGCGTAGCCAGCAGGTAGCTGCCGGCACAGAGCGTGGCGAGCGCATTGGCGGTGACCACGGACCAGGTCGGCAGCAGCTCGCGGATCGGCGCGGCGAGGAATCGAATGGCGATCACCGTCACGGCAAAGCCCGCCACGATGACCGCCAGCGTCAGGGCATCGCGGGCCGGCGCGCGCGCCGCCCGCTCGACCAGCCAGACCACCGCCAGCCCGATGGCCAGTGACGCCGCGATGTGCACCACACTGTACAGCGCGACCGCCGTGAGATCGGGCGCCATGGGGAACTGCAGCACCGCCGGATCGCGCAGCCCGTCGAAGAGCGCGCGCCCGAGCAGGCTCGCCGTAAAGAACGGGCCGCGTGTCGCCAGCAGGTCGAAGGCGCCGTAGAAGAGCGCCACGGCCGCCGAGGCGATGAGTCCGACCATGATCCCGTCCCGCCACCACGTCCTCGCCACCGGCATCGTGCCTCCTCGCGGATTGATCATAACGTACGCAACAATTCGCCGGCGCGTCTGGTGTCGCCAGCCAGGCGATAGCGCACGCGCCCGGCCCGGTCCACCAGGAAGACCGTCGCCACGTGCGTCACGTCCCCGGTGGCGGCGTCGCGGGCATGCGCGATGCGCCAGGCATCGAGCACGCGCGTGACATCGTCCACCGCACCGCTCAGCACACGGTCATCTCCCTCCAGCACCCACTGCGCCGCGATGGCCGGCAGCCGCGCCGGCACGTCGCGCCACGGGTCGAGCGTGACAATCACGATGGCCGCGTCGCCCGCGGGCGCGGCGCGGCGCGCGACGCGCAGCTCGTGCACCACGGTCGGGCACACGGACTCGCAATGCGCAAAGGCGAACGTCACCATCACCGGTCGCCCCCGGAACGCGTCGAGCGAGAACGGCGCCCCGCGCTGGTCCACCAGCCCCAGCGGCGGCGCCGCCTCATCGAGCTGCGGCGCGCCGGCACCGGTCGCCGAGAAGAGCGCGGCCTCCGCGTGCCGCCCGGCACCGCGCACGCGCTCCGCCGCCGCCACCCCACCGTACACGAGCGCCACGGCCGATACGCCGATCACCAACTGGCCGCCGAACGTGCCGCGCAGCGCCACAAGATCGCGCCGCAACGCGTCGCCCCAGACCACCAGCAGCACGCCGATCATCCCGATCGGCTCCCCGATCAACAGCACC
>JBBQZD010000297.1:0-3604 GCA_038208045.1 Gemmatimonadales bacterium
AAGGATGGCAGTTCCGGCAGCGGACCGGGCTCAGGCGGCGGTATTGGGTCCGGCGTTGGCACGGGGCGCGGGTCGGGCGTGGGCCCTGGCACCGGTGGCGGCACGGGCAAGGTCTACCCGCCCACCGTCACCAACCTCGCCATCCTGCCCATCCCGGTGCCGAGCAAGGTGCGGCCGTACAAGCTCGTCGCGTTCTTCGAGGTGGACGAGAAGGGGAACGCGACGCTGATCTCGTTCAACCCGTCGAAGGACAACGGCTACAACCGGAAGATCCGCGAAATGCTCGGTGAGGTGCGCTTTCGCCCGGCCGTGCGCGCGGACGGCACCCCCGTGCGCGACACGACATGGATCTCGGCGGAGGCGCCGTAGGGACGGAGTACGACAGAAGACGACAGAGCACGACAGAGCTCCGCCAGCGCGGGGCGTTTCTTTTTCAGGCCTGACCGGTGCGCAGCGTGTCCTTTTCCGCCTCGTAGCGCGCCATCGACTCCCGGATCACCTGAAACGCGTCGCCGCTCTTTCCCCACCCGACGATCTCGCAGCGCTTGCCCTCGAGATCCTTGTAGATGTGGAAGAAGTGCTCGATCTCCTTCAGGTAGTGCTGCGGCATGTCGGCGATGTCGAAATGCTCCTCGTGGTGCGGCGAGTTCACCGGCACGGCGAGGATCTTGTCGTCGGGCTCGCCGCGGTCGCTCATGCGCAGGACGCCGATGGGGCGCACCTCGATGAGGCAGCCGACGAACGTGGGCTCGTTGATGCGGACGAGCACGTCGAGCGGGTCGCCGTCCTCGTGCAGCGTGCGCGGGATGAGCCCGTAGTCGCCCGGGTAGTGCACGGCGCTGTAGAGCACGCGGTCGAGCTTGAAGAGGCCGGATGCCTTGTCGAGCTCGTACTTGTTGCGGCTTCCGCGCGGGATCTCGATCACTGCGGTGATCGACTCGGGCGGATGCACGCCGGCGGGGAGATCGTGCCAGGGATGAAGCATGCGGAGATGTGGCCGGAAAGGTGAATGGCGCAGGACGCCTCACCGAAATCTACACGGACGCCGCGCGGCGGCAGGCCGTCCCGCGTCGGGCGGCGGCTACTGGCTCAACTTCATCACGGGGCGTAGGTTACGCGGATTCCGGCCGGGCCATCGCCACATCCGGACCTCCCGTCACGAGAGAGCGCATGAGCGACCACGACGCGGCGAGCAGCACCCCTGCGACGAAGGAGTTCGTCAAGGCCATCACGCTCACCGACGCGACGATGCTCGTGGCCGGGTCCATGATCGGCTCGGGCATCTTCATCGTGTCGGCGGACATCAGCCGCACGGTCGGGTCGCCGGGGTGGCTCTTGCTCGCGTGGGTCCTGACGGGCGTCATCACGATCCTCGGCGCGCTCGCGTTCGGCGAACTGGCGGCGATGTATCCGCGCGCGGGCGGCATGTACGTCTTCCTGCGCGAGTCCATGGGCCCCCTCATGGGGTTCCTCTACGGCTGGACGCTCTTCATCGTCATCCAGACGGGCACCATCGCCGCCGTGGCGGTGGCGTTCGGGAAGTTCCTCGGCGTGCTCGTTCCCTCGGTGACGGCGGACCGATGGATGTTCGCCTACGACCTGCACAGCCGCGGCAGCACGATCGAGTTCGGCCTGTCGTGGCAGCGCGTGGTCGGACTGGTGTCCATCTGGGTGCTGACCTGGATCAACCTGCGCGGCGTTCGGGAAGGCAAGTGGGTGCAGACCGTGCTGACCATCGTCAAGACGGCCTCCCTGGCCGGACTGATCCTGCTGGCGCTGAGCATCGGCCGCAACGCCGACGCGATCGCCGCGAACTTCGGGGCGGGCAAGCTCTTCGCCGGCTCGCCCGACTTCGGCATGCTGTTCGTCATCACGTTCGGCTCGGCGCTTGTGGGCTCGCTCTTCTCGGCCGACTCGTGGCACAGCCCGACCTTCGCCGCGGCCGAGGTGCTGAACCCCGAGCGCAACTTGCCGCGCGCGCTGCTGCTGGGCACGGGCCTGGTGACGCTGCTGTACGTGCTCGCCAACGTGGCGTACCTGGTGGTGCTGCCGATCCACGGCGTGGCCGAGGGCGCGACGGTGCTGGCGCGCGGCATCGACCACGCGACGCAGGACCGCGTGGCGACCGCGGTGATGGAGAGCATCTTCGGCGCGAACGGAAGCGCGATCATGGCAATCGCCATCCTCATCTCCACGTTCGGGTGCAACAACGGCCTCATCCTGTCGGGCGCGCGCGTGTACTACGCGATGGCGCGCGACGGGCTCTTCTTCAAACGGGCCGCGACGTTGAGTGACCGCGGCGTGCCCGCGTTCGCGCTCGTGGTCCAGTCGGTGTGGACGAGCTTGCTGTGCCTGACCGGCACGTACAACCAGCTGCTCGACTACGTGATCTTCGCGGCGCTGCTGTTCTACGCGCTCACGACCATCGGGCTGTTCATCCTGCGGTGGAAGCGCCCGCTGGAGCGCCGGCCGTACAAGGCGCTGGGCTATCCGGTGCTGCCTGCCGTGTACATCCTGTCCGCGGCCGGGGTGGCGCTGACGCTGCTGGTGGCCGACAAGACCCGCGTGCAGGCGCTGTCGGGGCTCGTCATCGTGTTGCTCGGCATCCCGGTCTACTTCATCTGGCATGCGCGCGACCAGCGCGCGGCGGCCTGAGTGGCGGACCGACGCGCCTGATATCCAGGCGGCGGACGGCTCCCGACCCGGGGCCGCCCGCCGTCCCTTTTGAGGTGGGTGCATGAAACTGTTTGCACGAAAGCCGATCGCGGCATTGGTGTCGGAGACCGAGGGCACGGGCCTCAAGCGGTCGCTCGGGGCCGGCGACCTGATCATGCTGGCCATCGGCGCCGTCATCGGGGCCGGCATCTTTGGCGCCATCGGCTCGGCGGCCGCGGGGCAAACCGATGCGCTCGGCAACGTCATCCGCGTGGGGGCCGGGCCGGCGCTGGTGCTGTCGTTCCTGCTGCTCGGCTTCGTCTGCGCCCTCGCGGGGCTCTGCTACGCGGAGCTCGCGTCCATGATCCCGCAGGCGGGCAGCGCGTACGCCTACACCTACGCCACGCTCGGCGAGATCGTCGCGTGGATCATCGGCTGGGACCTGATCCTCGAGTACGCGGTGGGCAACGTCGCGGTCGCCATCTCGTGGGGTGACTACTTCAAGTCGCTCACCAGCGGCTGGCTCGACCTGCCCATCTGGCTCACCACGGGGTACCGCACGGCGCTGCTGAGTTCCGACCCGGGGGTGCATGGCCTGCTGCAGTCCGCGCCGCACCTGTTCGGCATGCCCGTGCTCGTGAACGTTCCGGCGTTCGCCATCGTAGGGCTCATCACCGCGCTGCTGTTGACGGGCGTGCGCGAGAGCGCGCGCGCCAACAACATCATGGTCGCGGTCAAGCTGGCCATCCTGGCGCTGTTTCTCGTGATGGGGTCGCAGCACATCGACACGCGCAACTACCATCCCTTCATGCCGAACGGGTTCACCGGCGTGCATCAGGGCGCGGCCATCGTCTTCTTCGCGTACATCGGCTTCGACGCGATCTCGACGGCGGCCGAGGAGACCAAGAATCCCCAGCGCAACCTGCCCATCGGCATCCTCGGCGGGCTC
>JBBQZD010000298.1:0-3596 GCA_038208045.1 Gemmatimonadales bacterium
GAACCGCGATCAGGAGCAGGTGCGAACCCTCGCTCGGGATGGTCAGCAGGTCGCCGTACCTTCAGACGTGCTCAAGGATCCGTTTGTCCTGGAGTTCCTCGACGTCAAAGAAGCTCCCATCGCCCACGAGCGCGGCCTCGAACAGGCCATCATCGACCGGCTCGAGGGCTTTCTGCTCGAGATGGGGAAGGGGTTCTGCATCACGCTTCCCGAGCACAACGAGCAGATTCTCGCCGCGCGCTACCAGATGTACCTGCCGACCGAGGAGGAACTGCGCGTCGAACTCGCGCACGGGCGCGAGGAGGTCGAGCGGGCACTGCGGCTTCACGCGTAAGTGCGAATCGCTGGGTCGGACGGTCTGAGAAGGCGCTGCGGACTCCAGGAGAACCCGATGGCAACGCATGTTCGTCTTGACAACGCTCCGCCGCACCTGTTGCGGAATGTGCGGGAGTTTCGTGCCGCGGTGCGCGAAGTCGACGCGCTGCTCGACGCGGAAGGCCCGGCCGAGGACAGGGAGCGGCTCGCGTTCCTCTCGGTCCTGGTGCAGGAATACGAAGATCGCACCGATCCCCTCGACGAGGCCGGCGGGTCACCGCGGGACGTCGTCGCGTTCATGCTCGAGCAGCGCGGCATGAAGCGCAGCGACCTGTCGCCCCTGATGGGAGGCAAGGCGCGCGTATCCGAGTTCTTCTCCGGCCGTCGACGCCTGTCCATCGAGCAAGTGCGGGCGTTACGCACTGCGCTCGGCATTCCGGCGGACATGCTGATCGAGTGAGCCGCGGCGCGCGAGGATGCGCGTAGCAGATGCGCGAAGCAGATGCGCGCAGCAGATGCGCGAAGCGATCGAAGCGTATTTGCCCATGGCCCAGCGTTCCCCGCGCCCTGCCCGCACGCGTCCGTGGACGCGCGCCGCTTTGCCAGCGCTTGCCCTGAGCGTGCCCGACCTGTTCGCATAGCGCGCGTGCAGCTCCGCCCTCCGCCCTCCGCCGTCCGCCCTCCGCCCTCCGCCATCCGCCCTCCGCCCTCCGCCCTCCACCCATGGGCCCTGATGGATTCGAACCATCGCGCGTCGGATTATGAGTCCGCTGCTCTAACCGCTGAGCTAAGGGCCCGCACCAAACGGTAAGGTACCAACCGACTTGCACTCTTGACAGTCCCGCCGATCCCCCCCACATTGTGACCGATCACGGTTGTTCCTCAACAGTAGGCGAGCCCCGCCCGGGAATCGCCGTGTTTTCACATTCAGTTCCCAAACGGAGACCGCCGATGGCTTCCAATCTCGTCAAGCGCCTTGCAGTGGTGGCCGTGGCCGCGCTCCTGGCCGCCCCGCTCGCGGCACAGCAGCTCCCCTTCGATCCGACCAAGATGACGGACGAGGAGCTCAAGAAGGAGATGATGTTCGAGCCGCTGCAGATCGGCACCATCAGCCAGCCCTTCTTCCGCGGCGCGCCGGGCACCAGCTCGGGCTCGCCCTCGGCGTTCGGCGCCGGCTGGCGTGACGGCTTCGTGGGCGGCGGCGTGCAGCAGGCCCGGCAGGGCGGCAGCACCGACGGCTCCATGGCCGCCGGCTTCGGCCTCGGCAACGCCAAGGACGCCGTCGGCCTCGAGGTCGTGATGGCGTCGCTCTCGACCTTCCGCTCGGGCCTGTTCGAGCGCACCGGCTTCTCGTTCAAGGCGCACCACATGGTCAGCAGCTCGGCCAGCATCGCGCTCGGCGTCGAGAACGCGCTCATCACGGGCAGCGGCACCGACACCAAGGCGACGGTCTACCTGGCCGCGTCGAAGGTCATCGTCATGGCGGCGGGCTCGCCGATGGCCGGCAAGAACCTCACGCTCTCCGGCGGCCTCGGCAATGGCCGGTTCCGCTTCGAGAAGGACGCGCTGGCCGACAAGAGCACCGTGAACTTCTTCGGCTCCGTGGGCCTGCAGGTGCACAAGCAGGCCTCGGTGCTCGCCGACTGGGGCGGCCAGGACCTGACGCTCGGTCTGTCGTTCGTGCCTATCCCGGCCTTCCCGATCATCATTACGCCCGCCATTGCGGACGTCACCGGACAGAACGGCAACGATCCGCGCTTTACGCTGGGCTTCGGCATCGGCATGCGCTTCTAACTCACGCTCATACACAGAGGAAATTCGAACATGAAGAGAATCTTCTTCCTCGCGGCCGGCGTGATGCTGTCTGCTCCGTTTGCGATGGCGCAGACGGGCAATGGGTCCGACGCCACGTCCACGGCCACGGCGACGATCTCCGGCATCTTCGTGCCCGGAGGCGTGATTGCAGGCGGCTCCTTCACGGCGCCAGCCAGCACGCCCGTACCCTCGGTCGGAGCGGCAAGCTCCGTCGGCGTGACGCTCAGCACACCGCAGGGCGCCGCGACGTTCACGGCCGCGCTCTCCACGACAATTCCCGCCGCCGCCGCTGCGGCCATCACCAGCACCCTGACGTCGCTGACCGCGGGTGGCTCGATGACCTTTGGCAACGTGGCCGCCGCGGTCAACTCCTGGAACGCCACCATGAGCACGCTCTCGCCGGCGCAGGTCAGGGCCTTCGTGAGCTCGCCCGAGGGAAGGGCTGCAGTCCAAGCCATGCGCAGTGCGGTGAGCAGCGCCCGTTCAACGACCGCAAGGGCGGCGGGGAGCTCGTGAACCGTTGACGATCAAGTCGAAGGCCCCCGGCAAGCGCCGGGGGCCTTCTTCATTTCAGTCCGCTGCGCCCTGCGCCCGCGCACTCGTCAGGGCGCGCTCCCCAGCGGCAGCGTGAACCCCGCCCACGCCCCCGGTTTGGGCGTCTTGCTGCCGCTCCCCACCGTGTGCCCCACCGCGCGCACGCCCGCGCGGAACACCGCGCCGCGGGCATTGGCCTTGGCCCAGTCGAGTTGCAGCGCATACCCGGGCCGCACCGTGCCCTTTTCGGCGAACGACACCACGCACCCCACCTTGCCATAGCCCACGCCGCCGGCGCCGCCGCTGGCGCACCCGGTGCCGTAGCTCAGCACCGGGCCAATGGCGCCGCCAATGCCGGCGGCGAACAGGCGGTGAAGCAGCACCGTGCCCTCAATGGAGTTCTCGCGCACGATGCCGCCCGTGCTGGTGTGGTTCTTCATTTGCACGATGGCCAGGTTCAGCCAGTGGCTGTAGCGGCCAGCCGGGTGCACCAGCATCGCCTCCAGTTGCACGCCGCGCACGAAGTTGTCGCCGTCGTTGCGCATCCGTACGCCAATGTTGCCGCCCACCTGCACCTGGGCGTGCGCCAGCGTGGGCGCGAGCGCCAGCGCGGCAGCGAGGGGCCATCGCATCATCCTGCTCCTGTCAGATGTGGTCACGCGTGGTGCGCGTCGTACGCCTCGAGCACCTCGGCCGGCGTTACCGTCGCCGCGCCAAGCTTGCCCACTTCCACGCCGGCCGCGTAGTTCGCGATCTCGGCGGCCTCCAGCGGTGTCGCCCCCGCCGCCAGCATCGCCGCCAAGAACGCCGTCACGGTGTCGCCAGCGCCCACCACGTCGTATACCTCGCGCGCCGTGGTTGGAATCCGTTCCACCACCACTTCCGCCCTCCGCCCTCCGCCCACCCCCCGCCCCACCAACCCCATCCCCATT
>JBBQZD010000299.1:0-3556 GCA_038208045.1 Gemmatimonadales bacterium
GAGGTCGCGGGCGAGCTGCAGGGCGGGGGCGATCGGCCGCGCCAGACGCAGCTCGGCGTCGCAGATGCGCTGGATTTCGCGCACGACGTCGTCGGTCGAGGGGATGCTCACGCGCCGCTCCGCGGACGGGGCACGAATCGCGGCGTCGCGGCGAAGGCCGCGGCGTAGGAGGCGCCGAGCGCGGTCTCCTCGGTGCGGACGCGCGCCGTCAGGATGATCGCATTCAGTGCGCTGAACACAAGCGCCGTGAGATAGGCCCCATGCACCATCGGCAGGGCGGCGATCTCGATGATGACCGCGAGGTAATTGGGGTGCCGGAGCCAGCGGTACGGACCGGCCGTCACCGGCGCGAGCCCGGGAACGACGACGACGCGTACGTTCCAGCGCGTCCCAAGCGTGACGATGGCCCAGTAGCGCAGGGCCTGCGCGGCGAGCACCAGCGCAAGGGCCGGCAGGCCGACGCGCGCGTCGAAGGCGCGGTGCATCCACAGCACCTCGGCGCCGCAGGCGACGAGAAAGCACGCGTGCACGGCCGCCATGATCCGAAACGCCACGGCACCGTGTTCCCGGCCACCGTGCCCGCGCGCGATCGCGAGGTTGCGCCGTGAGATGCGCAACTCGACGAGGCGCTCGCAGCCGACGAGCGCGAGGAGCGCGAGATACGCCGCCCCCGACGTCACCACTGGAGCAGTGCCATCTCGGAGCAGAAGCCGGGGCCCATGGCGAGCAGCAGACCCCGGTCGCCGGCCCGCGCCGAGCCGGCGCGCAACAGGTCGTGCAGCACGAAGAGCACGGACGCGGACGACAGGTTGCCGACCGCGCGCAGCGAGTCCCACGAGCGGTCGAGGGCGCCGGCCGGAAGGTCCAGCGCGTCCTGAAAGGCCTCGAGCACCTTGGGCCCGCCCGTGTGGGCGATCCAGTGCGCGATGTCGTCGCGGCGGAGGCCGTGCGCGGCGAGGAAGCGTGCCACGTCACCGCCGACGTGCTCCCGGGCGATGGCTGGCACCTGCGACGAGAGCACGAGCTTGAAGCCCGTGTCGACGACGTCCCATCCCATGATGCGCTCGCTGTCGGGATAGAACACGGCGTCGCTGGCGACGACGCGCGGCCCGGGGCCCTCATCGGCCGACAGGATCACCGCCGCGGCGCCGTCGCCGAACAACCCGGAGGCGATGACGTTGGCGATGGACGTGTCGGCGTGCTGCATGGTCAACGAGCAGAGTTCGACGCTGATGAGCAGGGCGCGCTGTCCGGGGAAGGCGCGCAGGTAGTCGGCGGCGCGCGCGATGCCCGCGGCGCCGGCCACGCAGCCGAGCCCGAAGATGGGTGTGCGCTTGACGTTCGGGCGAAAACCCAGCCGGTTCGCGAGCCGCGCATCAACGCTGGGCGTCGCGACGCCGGTGACGCTCGTGAAGAAGACGTGATCAATGTCGCCCGGCGCGAGGCCGGCGGTGCGCAGGGCGTCGCGCGTCACCTGCTCGGCGAGATCGGTGGCCACCCGGATCCAGGCGTCGTTGCGCCTGCCAAAGGTGTCGAGCGCCGGATAGTCGGCGAGCGGCAGCGCGAGGTGCCGCCCCGCCACCTGGGTGCTGCGGTGCAGGTCCTCGAGCCGGTCGACGTTGAAGTGGGCGGCTCCCCAGTAGTCGCGCAACGCCGCCAGGATGTCGTCCTGGCTGGCGTAGTGCGACGGAAGGGCCGTGGCGGTGGCGGCGATGCGGGGGAGGAAAGGGCCGGGGCGCATGATGCTGAAAGTATGCGGGAACGGGCACGGATGCCGCACGCTGGGCCTGGGGGGTACCGACGACAAACGGGGCACCGCGTGAAACGGTGCCCCGCCTGGCCCTGCCAGCTCCCCATGACCCGGTCGTGTGCGGTGTCGCACGATGCGCCGAACCCGACCTGGCCGATGGCTGCGCGCCGGCCGTCGCCACGACGCGCGTCCAAGATGCCGCCGGCATGTCCTCCAAATCCACATTCTCGAGCAGAAACCGGTAAATCATGCCGATTTGGTGCCCATGTAACGCTGAAGACACGCTCACGCCACAGGGGGGACATGGGCGAGGTGCAGTTTCTGGTGCAGACGCAAAGACCGGGGCAGGCGGGGGCCAGATCGGCGCCTCCTCGCTCCACAAACGGAGGTGAACACTCTTGTCGCGCATTCACTCACGCGGGAATCTGGCCCAGGCCGTCCGCCTCATCGCGTCCGTGGCATCGTCGGCGGTGTTGCTCGGGGCCGGTCCGTGCGGTGACAAGCCCACGGAGCCAACCGTGAACGTGGCGTCGGTCCAGATCACCGCGATACCGTCCAATCCTCGAGTCGGGGAGACCACGATCCTCGGTGCCACCCCAGTGAACTCGGGCGGGGTCGCCGTTCAGGGAGTTGTGTGCGCGATGGCGCCAGACGACCCGGCGATCCTGCGGGTTATTCCGGATGGCGGCGGCTGGCGAGGGCTCGGACTTGCACCTGGCACGACGTCGGTCCGGGCGACGTGCGGGGCCGCCGCGAACGCCGTGACCATCAACGTGCGGCCGGCTCAAGTGACGCTCACGGTCAACAAGCTCGGTGATGGCAACGGCAGCGTGTTCATCAACCCGCCGGGCGGCACGTACGACATGGGCACGACGGTCGTCATCACGGCCACCGCGCTGGCCGGATCGACGTTCACCGGCTGGGGTGGCGCCTGTCCCGCCGGCGCCGGCGCGGCGTGTACCCTGGTGCTCAACAGCAACCAGGTCGCCACTGCGGCGTTCGCACTCGGGGGCGTGGCGACGCGGATCATCAGTTTGAGTGGGGACTTGACGTTTGGTACCGTGAACATCGGGCAGCAGGCGAACGCGCAATTCAGGATCACGAACAGCGGCAACTCGACACTGACGATCACCGGGATGACCGGACCCGCGGGCGGTGTCTACACGGCGAGCTGGTTGAGCGGCGCCATTGCACCGGGCGCGTCACAGCTGGTGACTGTGTTCTTTACGCCGACCGCGGCACAGAACTACAACGGGACCCTCACCGTGATCGGCGACCAGACGAGCGGGACGAACACGATTCCGATTTCTGGCAGCGGCGCCGGTGCGGCCCAGGGCGGGACCACGAAGTACGACGGGACGTACGATTTCTTCTTCAAGTCCTCGGCTGCTGGCGGCGTCACCACGTCAAACAATTCCCCGCGCTACATCACGATCCGGAACGGCGCAATCTCGAGCAGCGATGGCGCAATCAGCGGGGGAAGCGTGAGCAGCCTCGGGGTCGTCGTGTTCACCAGTCCCTGCCCGCTGAACGCGAGCGTCGCCACGTGGATTGGGAACATGAACGTCTCGGCGCTCGCGGGAGCGAACTTCGGCCAAGGCACGTACACGTGCAGTATCGCAATCGGTGGCAGCTCAAACACATGGCAGGTGACCCAATCCCGGTGAGACTCGCCGAGACACCGCGGTGTCGTCGCCATCTCCGTCTGCGATCCGTCATCTGGCAATTGAGGGCGGGCTGCTGATGTGGTCGCGCTGTCCACGAACGACAAACGGGGCACCGCGTGAAACGGTGCCCCGCCTGGCC
>JBBQZD010000300.1:0-3544 GCA_038208045.1 Gemmatimonadales bacterium
ACGGAGCGCTTCCCGGAGTTGACCGCGACGAAGAGGGTCCCGAGCCCCCCGACGAACGGCGGGCCCCACAGCCGTGCCTCGTCGCCCGACGCCGGCTCGATCTTGATCACGTCCGCCCCGCCATGGCCACGCTCTCCGCACCAGCCGCCACGGAAGCGCACGATACGTTTCCGATCAACGGTACCGACTACATCGAGTTCTGGGTCGGAAACGCCAAGCAGGCCTCGCTTTACTATCGCGCCGCCTTCGGCTTCCAGCTGGTCGCCTACCGCGGACCCGAGACGGGCGTGCGCGACCGCGCGAGCTACCTGTTGCAGCAGGACAAGATCCGCATCGTCCTGACGACGCCGCTGCATCCCGACGGGCCAATGGCCGACCACGTGCGCCTGCACGGCGATGGGGTGCGCGACCTGGCCTTCTGGGTGGATGATGCACGCGAGGCCTACGCGAAGGCGCTCGCGCGCGGCGCCGAGTCGGTGCACGCCCCCGAGGTGCAGCAGGACGGCGACGGCGAGGTGGTGATCGCCGCCATCAAGACGTACGGCGACACGATCCATTCGATCGTCGAGCGGCGGAACTACCGCGGGCTCTTCATGCCGGGGTACCGCGCCGTGACGGGCGACTTTGCGCCGGCGCCGGTCGGGCTGAAGTACGTGGACCACTGCGTGGGCAACGTCGAGCTGGGCAAGATGAACGCCTGGGTGGACTTCTACGCCACGGTGCTCGGGTTCTTCAACCTGCTCACCTTCGACGACAAGGACATCAACACCGAGTACTCGGCGCTGATGTCGAAGGTGATGAGCAATGGCAACGGGCGCATCAAGTTTCCCATCAACGAACCCGCGACGGGCAAGAAGAAGAGCCATATCCAGGAGTACCTCGACTTTTATCGCGGCCCGGGGGTGCAGCACATCGCCATGGCCACCGACGACATCGTCGCCACGGTGAAGGCGCTGCGCGCGCGCGGCGTGGAGTTCAACAGCACGCCGACGACGTACTACGATGGCCTGCAGGCGCGCGTCGGCAAGATCGACGAGGACCTCGGCACGCTCCAGGAGCTCGGCATCCTGGTGGACCGGGATGACGAAGGCTATCTGCTGCAGATCTTCACCAGGCTGGTGCAGGACCGCCCGACCCTCTTTTTCGAGATCATCCAGCGCAAGGGCGCCAAGGGGTTCGGCAAGGGCAACTTCCAGGCGCTCTTCGAGAGCATCGAACGTGAACAGGAACTGCGGGGGAACCTCTAGTGCCGTTCTATCACCTGCTGGGGCAGGTGCCGCGCAAGCGGCACATCGTCTTTCGCCGCCCCGACGGCGGGCTCTACAGCGAGCAGCTGATGGGCAACGAGGGATTCACGGGCCCGTCGTCGCTGCTCTACCACATTCATCCGCCCACGACGCTTGCCAGCGTGCGCCGGCTGAAGGAAACGCCGTACGAGGCGGACGGCGACCTGGCACTCCGGCACCGCCATTTCCGCACGCGGCAGCTGCCCAAGGGCGGGTCGCCCACGCTCGACCGCATCCCGCTGCTCTTCAATCGCGACATCGCGATGCTGTGGAGCGAGCCCGACGTCGAGGACCAGCATTTCTTCCGCAACGCGCAGGCCGATGAAGTCGTGTACGTCGCCGACGGGGCGGGGACGCTCGAGTCGCAGTTCGGCTTCCTCGCGGTGAAGCCGGGGGACTACGTGGTGCTGCCGCGCGGCATCATGCATCGCTGGCGCTTCACGAGCCCGGCCAAGCTGCTCATCATGGAAAGCCGCGGCTTCGTGCGGCCGCCGACGCGCTACCGCACCGAATTCGGCCAGATCGTCGAGGGTGCGCCGTACAGCGAGCGCGACTTCCGCCGGCCCACTGAGCTGACGACCTTCGACGAAAAGGGCGAGTTCCCGATCATCGTGAAGCAGTACAACGGGCTCACCGAGATGGTGCTCGACCACCACCCGTTCGACGTCGTAGGCTGGGACGGCTTCTTCTATCCGTGGGCGTTCAACATCCACGATTTCGAGCCGATCGTCGGCCGCGTTCACCAGCCGCCGCCGGTGCACCAAACGTTCCAGGGGGACGGCTTCGTGATCTGCTCGTTCTGTCCCCGGCCGTACGACTTCGACCCCGAGGCGATGCCGGCGCCGTACAGCCACAGCAACGTGGACAGCGACGAGGTGCTCTTCTACGCGTCGTCGGAGTTCATGAGCCGCAAGGGCATCGAGTACGGCTCCATCACGCACCATCCGGACGGCCTGCCGCACGGGCCGCACCCGGGCCGCGCCGAGGCGAGCATCGGCGCCAAGGGAACCAACGAGCTGGCGGTGATGATGGACTCGTTCCGCCCGCTGCACGTGGCCAAGGCGGTGCTGGGGGCGGAGGATACGGAGTACTATCGGTCGTGGATCGAAGGTGGGACGGGGTTCAATCCGCCGACGAGCTGAGGAACGGACGCTCTACGCTTTACGCCGTACGTGGTACGCGGTACGATACGGCGCGTCTCGTATGGCGAGTTGCGTAGAGCGTAGAGCGTAGAGCTTCTTTTCGCCCAAGGAAGATGTGGAACTCTCCATCCCCACCGCCGACCCGCTCAAGCTCTACCGCCTGCTGACGAGTCTCGTCGCGCCGCGTCCCATCGCGCTCGTGTCGACGGTGGACGCGGCGGGACGCGGCAACCTGGCGCCGTTCTCGTTCTTCATGCTCGGTGGCGGCAACCCGCCGTCGCTCTGCTTTTCGCCCCTGCACGATCGCCGGCGCGGGGCCAAGGACACCGTGCGCAACGTCGAGGCGACGGGCGAGTTCGTGGTGAACGTGGTGACGCGCGCGATGGCCGAGCGCGTGAACCAGGCCTCGTATGACTACGCCGCCGACGTGGATGAGTTTGACGCGTCGGGCCTCACGCGGGCGCCATCGCAGGTCGTGCGGCCGCCGCGCGTGAGCGAGAGCCCGGCGGCGCTCGAATGCAGGTTGTTCCAGCTGGTGCGGCACGGCGACGGCCCGCAGGCGGCCAACTACATCATCGGCGAAGTGGTGCACGTGCACGTGGCCGACGCGGCGCTGCGCGCCGACGGCTTGTTCGACACCGGTGGACAGGGGCTGCTGGCGCGACTGGGTCGCGACGAGTGGGCGGCACTGACCGCGGACGCGATATTCAACCTGCCGCGCCCAGCGAGCGGATAAGCTCGCGGCGCGCCGTTCGTCGTGCCCGCTGCGCCGAGCGACGCTTCGACTGCCGTCTACCGTCTACCGTCTACCGTCTAAAGTCTCCAATGCCCGCGCACTCCGACCGCTTCACGTCGCTCCCCGTCTACATGCTCGCCGCCATCCCGCAGAAGAAGCGGGATCTCATCGCCAAAGGCGTCGACGTCATTGACCTCGGGGCGGGCGACGCCGACCTCGCGCCGCCGCCGAAGGCCGTGGCCGCGCTCGCCGAGGCCGCGCAGAACCCGGCAATGTCACGCTACGGATTCGGCATGGGACTGCCGGCGTTCCGTGAGGCCGCGTCTGCCTGGATGGAGCGGCGGTTCGGCCAGCGGTTCGATCCGTTCACCGAGCTGGTT
>JBBQZD010000301.1:0-3522 GCA_038208045.1 Gemmatimonadales bacterium
CGATCACGGCCGAGGTGGCGGCCGGGCGCCTGCCGGTGATTGCCGGTGCGGGCGCCAGCGACACCGCCGTGGCCATCGAGAACTCGCGTGCGCTCTCTGCCGCCGGGGCCACCCATCTGCTGCACGTGTCGCCGGCGTACAGCAAGCCGCCGCAGCGCGGGCTCCTCGCGCACTTTCGCGCGGTCGCCGACGCGTCGCCGCGTCCGGTGGTGCTGTACAACGTGCCAGGCCGCACCGCGAGCAACATGGAGGCCGACACGACGCTCGCACTGGCGGAGCACGCCAACATCGTCGGCATCAAGGAGGCGTCGGGCAACCTCGTGCAGATCGCGGAGATCATCCGGCGCCGGCCCACCGGGTTCGCGGTGCTCTCGGGCGATGACCCGCTCACGTTGGGCGTGATGACGCATGGCGGCGAGGGCATCGTCTCGGTGGTGTCGAATGCGGTGCCGGCGGCGATGCATGCGCTCGCGGTGGCCGCGGAGGCCGGCGACCTGGGCACGGCGCGCCGACTGCACGACCAGCTCAGCCCGCTGTTCTCCGCCGCGTTCTCCGAATCGAATCCCATTCCGATCAAGGCCGCGCTTGCGTTGATGGGCCGTTGCCGGAACATCCTGCGCCTTCCCCTCGTGCCGCTCGACGAGCGGCACACGTCCCGCTTGCGCGACGCGCTCGTCGCCGCTGGAGCCCTGCCCGCATGAGCACCATCGAAACCGGCGCGCTGGAGAAGCGCGTCGAGGCCCTGTTCGCCACGCCGACCCACGCCCCGATCCCCGATGACGCCGAGGAAACCGTGGACCTGCTGCTGACGGCGCTCGAGCAGGGCGTCGTCCGTGCCGCGCTCAAGGCCGAGCGCGGTGACTGGGTAGCGGTGCCGTGGGTGAAGCGGGGCATTCTCGCGGGGTTCCGCGTGGGGCGCATGGTGGACCAGTCGGTGCTTGGCGACGCCCGTGTGAGTCGGCCGTTCACCTTCTTCGACAAGCATACGTACCCGACGCGCGCCCTCACGCTGGACGACGGCGTTCGCATCGTCCCGGGCGGTTCGTCGATTCGCCGCGGCGCGTACGTCGCGCGCGGCGTAGTCTGCATGCCGCCCATGTTCGTGAACGTCGGGGCGCACATCGGGACCGGGACGATGATCGACTCGCACGCCTTGGTGGGCTCGTGCGCGCAGGTGGGCGAGCGCGTGCACCTGAGCGCCGCGGCGCAGATCGGCGGCGTGCTGGAGCCCGTCAACGCGTCGCCCGTCGTGATCGAGGACGACGTGGTCGTGGGTGGGAATTGCGGTGTGTACGAGGGCACGGTGGTGCGTGAGCGCGCGGTGCTCGCGGCCGGCGTGGTGCTCACGCGGGGCACGCCGGTGTACGACCTCGTGCACGAGCGCGTGCTGCGCGCCGAGCCAGGCGGCGTGCTGATGATTCCGGCGGGCGCGGTGGTGGTGCCGGGGGCGCGCACCGTGTCGGCGGCCTGGGGACGCGAACAGGGCATCTCGCTGCAGACGCCGGTCATCGTGAAGTACCGCGACGAGAAGACCGACGACGCCACGGCGCTCGAGCAATGGCTGCGCTGAGCCGCGCCCTGCGTCGGCCGGAGGCGGCGTGCGCGTAGCGGGCACGCTGCGGGTTCCCGGCGACAAGTCCATCTCGCATCGCACGCTGATGCTTGCGGCGCTCGGCGCCGGCGCGTCGCGTGTGCGCGGCATCCTCGGCTCGCTTGACGTGCACAGCACGGCCGGCGTCCTGCGCATGCTCGGGGTGCCGATTCCCGCCCTCAGCGACGACTTCGTGATTGACGGGGTCGGCCTGCGCGGCCTCGCGCCGCCGTCGGGCGACCTCGACTGCGGCAACAGCGGGACGACCACCCGCCTGCTGGCCGGCATCGTCGCGGCGTCGCCGCTGAGCGCGCGCTTCGTCGGCGACGCCAGCCTCAGCGGCCGGCCGATGCGCCGCGTGGCGACGCCGCTCACGCGCATGGGGGCTCGCTTCGAATTCGAAGGGGCGGGCGAGGGCCTGCCGATGACCATTCATGGCGCGCGCCTGCAGGGCCTCACCTGGCACGCCGAGACGTCGAGCGCACAGGTGAAGAGCGCGATCCTGTTGGCCGGGCTGGTCGGCGACGTTCCGGCCGAGGTGCACGAACCCGTGCCGTCGCGCGACCATACGGAGCGCATGCTGGCCGCGCGGGGGGCGGACGTGCGCGTGGACGGCGCGGCGGTCACGCTGGTGCCGGCGGCGCGGCTCGATGCACTCGACCAGCTCGTGCCCGGTGATCCGTCGTCGGCGGCCTTTTTCGCGGCGCTGGCGGCCCTGGCTGACGACGGCGAACTCGCGCTCGAGAACGTCTGCATCAACCCGACGCGCTCGGGCGCGTTCCAGGTGCTTCGGCGCATGGGCGCCTCGCTCACCTACGCCGACGCACGCGCCGAGGGGGGCGAGGAGGTGGCGCGCGTGATCGTGCGCCCCGGCGCGCTGCGCGGCACGACGATCGCCGCCGCCGAGGTGCCGTCGCTGATAGACGAACTGCCCGTCCTTGCCTGCGTCGCCGCGTGCGCCGAGGGCGAAACGCGCGTGACCGGTGCGCGGGAGTTGCGCGTGAAGGAGAGCGACCGCATTGCGGCCATTGTCGCCAACTTGCGCGCGGTGGGGGCGGAGGCCGAGGAGCTTCCGGACGGGTTCGTGGTCCAGGGGGCGGGCCGCCGCTCCTTTACCGGACGTGTGACCACGCACGGCGATCATCGCATCGCCATGGCCTTCGGCGTGCTGGGCGCGCTGCCGGGGAGCGCGGTCGTCGTTGATGATCCCGCCTGCGCGGCGGTCTCGTTTCCCACTTTCTGGCAGGAGCTGGCTCGTGTCGTCAGGTAATGGCACTCCCCTCGTCGTCACCATCGACGGCCCGGCGGCGTCGGGCAAGTCGAGCACGGCCACGCGCGTGGCCGACCGGCTCGGCATTCGGCACGTCGATTCCGGGTCGCTGTACCGCGCGGTGACCGCCGTGCGGCTGCAAGCGGGCGAGCCGCCCGACCTGTGGACGGAGCAGTCGGTGCTCGACGCGGCGGCGCGCGTGACGCTCGCGCCAGGCGACATCACGTTCGAGCCGCGGATTGACGGCGCGCCGTGCGAGGAGGCGGTGCGCAGCGACGCGGTGACGGCGGTCGTCTCGCTGGTGGCCAAGATGCCGCACGTCCGCGCCTGGGTGAACGCCACGGTGAAGGCGACGTCGGCGACGCACGAGATCGTGGTGGACGGACGCGACATGGGGACGGCCGTCTTTCCGGACGCGCGGCTGAAGGTCTGGCTGGTGGCGATGCCCGAGGAGCGGGCGCGCCGGCGCCTGCTGCAGCGGACCGGCCGGACGCCGTCGGCGGCGGCGCTGGAGGAGGAGACCGCGGAGATCGAGCGCCGCGACCTGCGCGACAGCGAGCAGAGCCAGCCGGCGGTGGACGCGGTCTGGATCGACACCACGGGCATCAGCCAGGACGAGCAGGTGGGGCGGATCGTGGCGCTGGCGGACGAGCGGCGGTAG
>JBBQZD010000302.1:0-3511 GCA_038208045.1 Gemmatimonadales bacterium
AACAACATCAACACGCACGAGGGCGGGACGCACCTGACCGGCTTCAAGAGCGCGCTGACACGCGTCATCAACCAGTACATCCAGAAGTCGTCGCTGTCGAAGAAGGACAAGGAGACCGTCCTCTCGGGCGACGACGTGCGCGAGGGGCTCACGGCGGTGCTCAGCATCAAGGTGAAGGAGCCGCAGTTCGAGGGGCAGACCAAGACGAAGCTGGGCAACTCCGAGGTGGAGACGGCGGTCAAGACGTTCGTCAACGAGTGGCTGGCCGAGTACCTCGAGGAGCATCCCCGCGTCGGCAACATCGTCATCGAGAAGTCGCTGGCGGCCGCGCGGGCGCGCGAGGCGGCCCGCAAGGCGCGCGACCTCACGCGCAAGAAGTCGGCACTGGACGTCGGCAACCTGCCGGGCAAGCTCGCCGACTGCTCGCTGAGCGACCCGGCGATGTGCGAGCTGTATCTGGTCGAGGGCGACTCGGCTGGCGGCTCGGCCAAGCAGGGGCGCGACCGCATGTTCCAGGCCATCCTGCCGCTGCGCGGCAAGATCCTGAACGTCGAGCGCGCGCGCATCGACAAGATCCTGGGCAACGAGGAGATCCGCACGATCATCACGGCCATCGGGTCGGGCATCGGTGAGGAGGACTTCTCCATCGAGCAGGCGCGCTACCACAAGATCATCATCATGACCGACGCCGACGTGGACGGCGCCCACATCCGCACGCTGCTGCTGACCTTCTTCTACCGGCAGATGCCGCAGCTCATCGAGAGCGGCTTCATCTACATCGCGCAGCCGCCGCTGTACCGCGTGTCGAAGGGCAAGGAAGAGTACTACGCCTTCGACGAGGAGCAGCGCGAGGAGATCTCCGTGCGGCTCGGCGGCGGCGCCGAGGGCAAGGCCAACGTCAACATCCAGCGCTACAAGGGCCTCGGCGAGATGAACCCCGACCAGCTCTGGAAGACGACGATGGACCCGGCCACGCGCACGATCCTCAAGGTGAACATCGAGGACGCGGCGACGGCGCACGCCCTGTTCGAGACGCTCATGGGCGACGAGGTGGAGCCGCGGCGGGCGTTCATCGAGGCCAACGCCAAGTTCGCGTCGAACCTGGACATCTGACGGAGCGACGTTTCGAATGGCGGCCCTGCAACGCGAATCGTGAGTTCGAGTCGGACTTGTGCGCACGGAGCCCGGCTGACCGGACCGCGCAACGCCTAGCACGGCACACCGCGAACGTGATGCCGCTCACGTCGGGCACGAGCGTCGCGTCACACGACTAACGACGGGGCGCACGGTGCGTCGAATGGCCATCTCTTCCCCCGGGTGACCGCATGGTCCGCCGCCGCACGTTGGATCGCCACATCCGCGCACGATCGCTCGCCACCACCCTCCTGATCGCTGCGATGGCATGCGGCGCCGATCAGCCGACGATTCCCGCCCAAAATCCGGCGCCGGCGCCGACGCCGGCCCCCACACCGTCACCGGCGCCAACCCCCGCGACGGTGACGGTGACGGTGAGCGGCACCGTGGTGAATCCCGATGCGCAGCGATTGCTCGGCGTGACCTTCGAGGGTCGCACCAGCATGCGCACCGGTGCGACCAGCGCGACGCCAGCCGGCCTGTACGACGACGCGACCGGCGCGCTCTATCCTGCGGTGGCCCCACTATGGAACAGCGTGCCGCTCACCGGCATGCGATACCCGGGGAACGCCGTCGTCGCGCTCTGGGACTGGAAAGGGACGATTGGACCGGTCGCGAACCGGCCGCTGCAACTGCTGTCCGCCAACTCACCGTCCCAGCGGGTGGTGTTCGGATTCGACGAGTTCATGAAAGCCGCCACCGCCCGCGGGGTCTTGGCGGCGGACATCCAGCTCATGATCGTGATCTATCCGACGGCCTCGGCGCCCGATCCGGCCGCGTCGGCCGCCGACTGGGTCGAGTATGCCAACGCACCGAACGACGGTTCCAACGTGCGCGGCGGCACCGACTGGGCGGCCGTACGCGCGGCCAACGGGCATCCGGCACCGTACGGCATACGCATCTGGAACATCGGCAACGAACCGTGGAGCCCCAACGAGTATAATTTCGACGCCAGCCCATACATCGCCACGGCGGTGCCGATCATCAACGCCATGCTGCAGGCCGATCCGAACCTCCGTATCTCGATCCCCGCGCTTGGCACCGCCAGCTCCCCGTGGAACGCGCAGATTCTCGCATCGTCGGCGATGACGAGCCGGGTCTGGGGCCTCTCTCCGCACTTCTTCTACAACGACGTGGGCGCGTCGGGGACGATCGCCCAGTCGGAGTCCGGCCTGCGGGCCGTCGCGGCCCAGGCGGCGGCGGCGGGACTCACGGTCGTCATCGGCGATCATGCGCACGGCATTCCCAACGGCAATTCGTCCGCGGCTGCCGACCTCGCCATGCAGTGGCAAGGAGCGCTCACCACGGCAAGCTTCCTCACGATGGCGAGCCAGGTCGCCAACGTGAACCGCGCGAATTTCTGGATCTTCGGCATGCCGGCGGCGACCTGGCATCCGATTCGCCTGAACGCGGACGGGTCGTACACGAAGATGGCGGTGGCGTCGCTCTGGGAGGTGCTGCAGCCCGTCCTGCTCGCGCATTCGCTGGCAACGACCGTCAACGAGACCGCGGCCGGCACCCTCGGCGTCCGCGCCTCGGCGTTCCGATCGGCCGACCTGAAGCGCCTGACCGTGGTCGTCGTGAACCCCGACCGGTCCACCGACCAGGTCGTCGCCACGTCCACGCCGGCCGGCTTCACGCTCACGCGCGCACGGTTGCTGAGCGCCACGGCGCTCAATGCCGACACGTTTGCCACCGCGGCCGTCTCGGCGCTGACCGGCGAACGATGGGCGCTGCCGAAAACGAGCGTGTTGCTGGTGGAATACGCCGCGCCCTGAGTAGGCTCGCCGGACGCGGCCACGGCGCACGCCCTGTTCGTGACGCTGATCGGCGACGAGGTGGAGCCGAAGCAGCCAGAGTGCTAGAACACCCGGAGGAAGATCTTTTTCCGGTACAGGACGTACAGGAAGCCCCACGCGACGGTCGTCAGGCCAATGCCGTCGAGCATCGGCGCCCACGCGGGCGGAAAGAGCCCGAAGGGAACGCCGAAGACGAACTTCGACACCGACCGGAAGTTCACGATGCGTTCGGCCACGTAGATGGTGATCGGGTTGACTCCGATGACCAGGAAGCCGAACGCCCACCTCCGGTAGTTCCAGACGTCCGTGACCAGGTACGTCAGCGCGAACAGCAGCAGGCTCAGGCCGCCGGCAAAGCAGACAAATGAGCTGGTCCACAGGTTCTTGTTGATCGGGAACGCCAGGTCCCAGAGCAGGCCGACCGCCATCAGGCCGACCGCGGCCAGCAGCATCAGCCCCACGCGCCGCATCGGCCGGTCCTTCAGGCGCGGCCAGCGCAGGAACTCCCCGGTGAACATCCCGAGCAGCGCCGTTGCAACGGCCGGGATGGTGCTCAGCAGGCCCTCGGGGTCGTGATC
>JBBQZD010000303.1:0-3504 GCA_038208045.1 Gemmatimonadales bacterium
GACCAGCGCCGCCACGTGGACGGCGGTGTACGACGCGGGCGCGTCGACCACCTACCTGCTCGACGAACAGCTCGACGACGGCTGGGCGGCGGTTCGCGCCGTCGGCGCGGACGGACACCGCTCGCTGACGACGGTGGCGACGGCGCCGACGGGCGGGCGGACGGCCGCGCCTGCGGCATCCACGCCTCCCGCCGAGCGGTAGCCCGTGCGCGACCAGAGTCCCGCCCCGACGATGACCCATGACGCCGCCGATTTCCGCGGCGTGCCGTCGTCGCTGCTGCGGGACCAGGCGTCGCTCTCTGGCCTGCTGATTGCCGCCGCGGGCGCTGCGGGGCTCACGACGGTGGAGCCGCCGATCGTGCGCCTGCTCCCGCGCGGCGGACTGGTGATCGTGCTGTTGCTCGACCTCGGGCACGTCGCGCTGCACACGCTGCCCGACGAGGGCGTCCTGGCGGTGGACCTGCTGGTGCGCGCCAGCAAGGACGCGCGCCAGGCAATCGACGTGGTGACGCGCCGACTCAACCTGCGCGCCACGCGCTCGACGCATGCCGACCGCGGCTGAGGGCCGCCCGGCGGCACCGCAGGCGTGACCGTCCCTCCCTGGATCGCGCCCGCAGCGATCGGCGCCGTCACGGCCGCGCTTCTGGCCTGGAACCTCGTGGTTGGTGCGCGCGTCGCGGCCACGGCCAGCACACGCCCGACGTTTCGCCTGCTCGGCAGCCTCGCCGCCTTCCTGCTGGTTCCGGCACTCGTCATCGGCGTGCTGGCGCCGACCACGGCGGGGGCGCGCGTGCTGACGCCTTTGGCGTGGCTCTGGCCGGCCGTGGCCATGGGCATCGCCGTGCAGGCGGTGTGGGCCCTCGGACAGCGCAAGGCGCATCTGCTGCACACGCTGCCCGTCTTTCTCGTCGACGTGCTCGTCGCGTGGATCGCGCTGGCGCGCTGGAGTGAGTCGCTGGGCGCGGGACTGCCGCCCGTGCTGCTGGCGCCTGGCGTCGCCGCCGCCTCGCTGGGCGCGGCGGCGCTCGGCGTGCGTGCCTATCACTGGAGCGCCTGGCTGCTGGTGCCGGTCCTCGCGCCCGCCGCCGCGTCGCGATCACCACTTCGCGCCGCGGGACGCACGCTGCTCGCGGCCTGGTGCGCGGCGATGCTCGCGCTGATCGGTGCCCGTCTCCCGTCGGCCGTGGACGACCTGCACGCCGCACGCGCGCTCGGCGGCGCGACGCTGACCGAGCGCATGCGCGATGACTTCGCGGTGGGGCTGCGCCTGTTCGGCGACGTCACGGCACCACCGTCTGCAGCGACGGCACGTCACGATGCGGGCCTCGCCGATTCGCTTGGCGTCAGCGCCGTGCTCGTGACGATCATGCCGGACGGCGCCACGGGCCCCTCGCTCGACTCGCTGTCGCGCCTGCTCGAGGGCCGCCGCGACGCGGTGACCCTCATCGTCAGCCTGCCGTTCGCGCGGGGGGACGGTGCGCCGTTTGCGGCGGGCGACGACCGGTGGCTGGCGTCGCGCACGGCGCTGGTGGAGCGCACCGTGCGGCGCCTGCATCCGGACATCCTGCTGCCGGCCGGGGATCAGCCGCCGGCGGGCGACGCCGACGCGTGGAAGTCGTACTACGCGCGCCTTACGCGCGCGGCGCGGCGGCTCGACCGGAACGTGACCATCGCGCTGGCGACCCGCGCATCCACGCCGCTCGACAGCGTGCTCTGCGACTGGGTGGGGTCCGGCGAATCGTCCGTGAATGCCATCGCGCTGACGGCAATGGCCGGCGCCGGCAATCCGGGACGGGCGGGCGTGGCTCGCGCGGCATTGGAGCGATGGATCGGCATGGCGGCCACGCCGCCGTCCGTCTGGCTCGTCGCCTTGCCCTTCGCGCCGGCCGTGGACGGTGAAATAGCCCAGCAGCATGTGGTGCGGCAGGCGCTGAGCTGGGCCGCAGCGCATGCCTGGGTGCGGGGCGTCATCGCCGGCGACGCCGCCGACCTCTGGTTGGATGGCGGCCTGCGCACGGCGTCGCTTCGTTCGCGCCCCGCGCTCGCCGAAGTCGGCTCGGCGCTCAAGGCCCTTCGCGAGTCAACCGCGCCGCCGCCGATGCGACCCGACACTACGGCGACCGACACCGCGCGGGGCCGTTCCATCTCCCCTACCCCGGAGCAGCCGTGACCACCACCTTCTCCGGATTCCGGCCCGCCGCGCTCACCTTCCTGCGGGCGCTCAAGCGGCACAACGCCCGCGAGTGGTTCGAGGCCAATCGCACCACGTACGAACGCGCGCTGAAGGTTCCGTTGAAGGCGCTGGTGGAGGAACTCGACGTGCGCTTCGCTGCACTGGCGCCGGAGTACGTCGGTGATCCCAAGTCGTCGCTCTTCCGCATTCACCGCGACATCCGCTTCTCCAAGGACAAGTCGCCGTACAAGACGCACGTCGCGTTCTGGATTTTCCACCGGTCGCCCGGCCGGGGCGTGGGGCAGACGGTGGACGGCGGCGCGGGGTTCTACTTCCATCTCGAGCCCGGCGCCTCGATGGTGGCGGGCGGCCTCTGGATGCCGCCGAGCCCCAAGCTGCAGCGCGTCCGCGACGCGATGTCCGACGACGTCGCGTCGTGGGAGCAGGCCGTGCTCGACCGGGCGTTCGTGCGCCGCTTTGGCGGGTTGAATGACGACGAGCCGGGCGTTCTGCTGAAGCGGTTGCCGCGCGGCTACGCGCCCGGCCATCCGGCGGAGCGCTGGCTCCGCTTCAAGTCGTACACCGTGTCACGCGGGCTGTCGGACGCGGAAGCCACCGGACCAACGGTCGCCGAGCGGGTGATGAAGGAGTACGCGGTGATGCTGCCATTCGTGCGCTGGCTGAATCGCGCGCTGGGCTACCGCGAACTCGGGGCCAGGCGCTAGACGTTCGTGCCCGCGCGGCCGCGCACGATGCCTTCCACGCACCGTGCCGGATCGAGGAACCGCTGCGCCAGGTCCTGCAGGTCGGCGGCGGTGACCGCCTGCATGCGCACGTCGAACTCCTCCAGTTCCTCGAGCGCGCCGAAGAGCCACGCCTCGGCCATGTCGCCCATCAGCGCGCCGCCGTTTTCCTTGCGAATGGCGTGCGTGCCAAGCGCGTAGCGCCGCGCCCGTTCCAGCTCGTCGGGCGTCACCGGGGCGTCACGCAGCTTCGCGATTTCGTCGAGCAGGCCGCGGCGCGCCTGTTCCTCCTTTTCCGGCGACGTCGCGATATAGGCCACGATCTGGCCGGCCAGCGGACGCGTGACCGGCGCGGCGATGACCGTGTAGGCCAGTGACTGCCGGTCGCGCAGCGCCTCGAAGAAGCGCCCGCCCAGCCCGCTGGCCACGCCGCCGAGCAGCGCCGCCGCGAAGCGCGACGCGTCGGCCCGAGACGGTCCCGGAAAGGTGAGCGCCATCGCCGTCTGCGCCTTGTCGCGCTGCTCAGCGACCGACGCCGATTGCGCGGGCCAGTCAGGCGGCGCGATGGGTGGTCGCGGCACCGCACGG
>JBBQZD010000304.1:0-3502 GCA_038208045.1 Gemmatimonadales bacterium
ACGGTGGACGGTAGACGGTAGACGGTCGAGGGTAGATGACGGGGGGCGGCACCCGAGATCTTTGCTGCCGCAGGGCGGGCGCGGTGTCAGGCCCCGGCCAGTCGCTCAGCGCCCGCGCGACCCGGTGGCCGCGCTCGTCCAGAAGCGGCCCCACGCGGACGCCGTGAACGCGCCAGTCGCCCGGTCACGCCGGGTGACCGTGAGCGCCAGCACGCCGTGGGGATTCTCTGGAATGGTCATGGGGGGATTTCTGAATGTAACGCGACAGACGCGTGTGGGCAGGGGACGCGGCTGGCGTTCCGCCAACGCGGCCGCGGGCGTACCTTCCTAAAGCGCGTCCCGGCGCGGACACTCGCGCCAGACGCCCAACTTCGACTCCATTTGCCAATGCCTGGCTTCACCAAGACCGTGCTCTCCCCCGAGGAGACGCTCAAGATCGCGCCCGAGATCGGCCGCGTCCCGACGGCCAACGTCTGGGTCTATCGCTACACGCACGCCCGCGAACCCTGGACGTTGAGCATCGCGACGCACGCCCAGCCGGGGTCGGGCATGCTGTCGCTGGGCGGCTTCCGCATCGCGCCGGAATCCCGCACGAGCATCCCCAACTGGAGCTCGGATCACGAGGCCATCGACCTCGCCATCGGGATGGACGAGAAGGTCTTCTGGTCGCGCCTGCTCAAGGTCGGCGGCCCCCACGTGCAGCGCGACTTCTCGCGCATCGTCGGCGGCAAGTGCGTCATGCACCCGACGGCCGGCGCCCGCGTCGGTGAACCGCGCGACACCGAGTTGCTCGACTTCGCCATCGCCTGCTTCCAGGACGTCGAGAAGGAGCACGGCTTCTTCCTCACCACCGGACAGGACCTCGGGCACGGCACGCTGCACGACGGCGCGATGGGCTCGCTGCGGTACCTCAACGAGCGCTACAAGGGCAGCGTCATCGCCGACACCGGACATCCGACCGCTGAGGGGAATTACTGGATGCTCGTCGGCATGATGAAGGGCGCGCGCCTGCCGCTGCGGGAGAGCACCATCGGCCTCATCGGCGCCGGCAACATCGGCCTGCACATCATCGATCACCTGGTCGCCGACGGCGCCACGCCGCTCGTCGTCGAGGCGCGTCCCGACAAGCGCGCCGCGCTGAAGGAGCGCGGTATCCAGTGCTGGGCCCCCGACGGCAAGGCCGAGTTCCTCGCGCAGCCCATGGACGCCCTGGTCATCAACGCCGCCGGCAACACGCTCGACATGGACGCGGTGGCCCTCTGCGCGGCCAACCCGCGGCTCCGGCTCATCAACGGATCCGAGAACCTCGTGATGCCCAACCCGGCCGGCGAGGAGGTACTGCGGAGTGCGCACAAGGTCTTTTGCCCGACCGAGTGCGGCGGCATGATGGGCTACCTCACCGCGGCAGAGGAATACCTCAGCCACCTTGCCGGCGACGAGTTCAGCATCGCCAACATGCTGGACGCGGCCCGCGGCCTCGAAGCGCCGGGCGAGAAAGCCACGCGCCACGTCATCGCCGGCGGGTTCGCGCAGACCATGGACCAGGCGCTGCGCCAGCTCTACGGCTGAGCTGCGCCAGCGCTACGGCTGCTCTACGCCAGCTGGCGCCCGATCGGCAATGACCTGATCCGCTTGCCGGTCGCCGCGAAAATGGCGTTGCACAGCGCGGGGATCACCGGCGGCAGGGCGGGCTCGCCCATGCCCGTCGGCGGGTGGTCCGTCGCCCGGAAGTGCACCTCCACCGGAAACGCGCGCGGCATGCGCAGCAGCGGATAGACGTCGAAGTTGCCCTGCTCGACGCGGCCGTTCCTGATGGTGATCTCCTGGCCCAGCGCCGCCGACACGCCGTCGATGCACGCCCCCTGACACTGGTTTTCCGCGCCGCTGAGGTTGGTGATCTGCGATCCCACGTCGCCGGCCACCCACACCTTGTGCACCGTCACCTCGCCGCGGGCGTCCACGGAGGCATCCACGACCTCCGCGAAATACCCCATGTGGCTGAAGTGGAACGCCACGCCCAGGCCGCGCCCCTTCCGCGGCGCCGCGGTGCCCCACCCGGACTTCTCGCGCACGAGTTCCAGCACGCCGCGCGCCCGCTCGGCATTGAAGTTGTCGGCCGGCAGCGCGTCCACGGCCGGCGCCAGCAGGTCCAGGCGAAACTGCATCGGGTCCTTGCCGGCCGCGTGCGCCAGCTCGTCCACGAACGACTGGATCACGAACGCAATGCCATTGCTCCCCGGCGCGCGCAGCGCGCCCGTCGGGATGCCGTGGGGCAGCGCCGAGAGCTCGAGCAGATAGTTCGGCACGTACCGCCCCGGCCACTCGGCCGGCCGCACGCCCTCGAGCACCACGTGGTTGCGCCACGCCGTCACCTTGCCGTTCGCGTCAAGCGCGCCCTTCAGGTAGTGAAAGCCCGCCTGCCGGTAGTGCCCGTGGCGCATGTCGTCCTCGCGCGTCCACAGCAGCTTCACCGGCGCGTTGACGGCGCGCGAAATCCACGCCGCCTCCACCAGATAGTCGTTCTTGAGCCGGCGGCCGAAGCCGCCGCCGATGCGCGTCAGGTGGATCGTGATGTCGCTGCCGGCAATGCCCATCGTGCGGCTCACGAGGTCGCGCCCCGGCTGCGGCATCTGCGTCGGCGCCCAGATCTCGAGTTTGCCGTTCGAAAAGTGCGCCGTGCAGTTCTGTGGCTCGAGCGTGGCGTGCGAAATGAAGGGATAGAAGTACTCCGCCTCCACGATCGTCGTAGCCGCGGCGAACGCGGCCTCCACGTCGCCGTCCTTGCGGCCCACGCGGTCGGCCGGTTTGGCCGCCAGCGCCCTGGCCGACTGCGCGAACCAGGCGCTCGACTGCGTCGCCGTGGCCCCCTCGTCCCACGTGACGCGCAGCTTTTCGCGCGCCGTGTTGGCGTGGTACCACGTGTCGGCGACGATGGCCACGCCGGGCATCAGCCCGTCCAGCGCGGTACCCACGCCCTCCACCACGAAGGCGTGCGTGACCCCCGGCTGCTGCCGCATCAGCTCCAGGTTGGCGCTCACGACCTTGCCGCCGAACACCGGGCACTTCTCGAACACGGCGTGCAGCATGCCCGGCACCATCACGTCAATGCCAAACAGCGGCTGGCCCGTCACGATCTTGTGGTTATCCACCCCCGGCACGCGCTTGCCAAGCAGGCGGAACGTCTTCGGGTCCTTCAGCGGGACCGTGGCGAGGTCGGGCGCCGGCATGGTCGCCGCCGTCGCCGCCAGCGCGCCGTAGCGCAACCGACGCCCCGACGCGTTGTGCGTCACCGTGGCGCGCGACGTCACCAGCTCGCCCTCGGGCACGCCCCACGTCTTCGCCGCCGCCGCCACCAGCATGGCGCGCGCGGCCGCGCCCAGTCGCCGGTGATTGTCGTAGTTCATCGGCGTGCTCAGCGAGCCGCCCGCAAACTGGCGGCCATAGCGCGACTCGTCGCTGTCGGCCTGCTCGATGGTCACCTGCGACCACTCGACGTCCAGCT
>JBBQZD010000305.1:0-3481 GCA_038208045.1 Gemmatimonadales bacterium
TATCGCCAGCCGATCGGGCGGGCCGAGATCGAGGAGATCCGCGGCGTGGACGTGGGCGGCGTGCTCAAGTCGCTGCACGAGCGCGGCCTCATTGACGTGACGGGGCGGTCCGAGGGGTTGGGACGCCCGATGATGTATGGCACGACGACGGCCTTCCTCGAGCAGTTCGCCCTGCGGCACCTCGAAGAGCTGCCGCGCACCGACGAGCTGGCCATCGCGCTGCGCGTCCGCGAAGGCGCGGGCGAGGAGTCGATCGACGAGATCGTGCACGAACCGCGGCACCCCTCCGACCGCGCGCCGGAGCCGCAGTCCGCATGACCGACGACGCGATGCGCATTCACCGGGCGCTGGCCCGCGCCGGAGTAGCGTCGCGCCGAAAGGCCGAGGACCTGGTCGCGGCGGGCCGCGTGAAGGTCAACGGCGAGGTGGCGCGCACGGGACAGAGCGTGCAGCCCGGGCGCGACAAAATCACGGTGGACGGCCTGCCGGTGAAGATGCCGAAGTCCGTCACGTGGATGGTGCTGCACAAGCCGTCGGGAGTGCTGACCTCGCGACCCGACGGCTCCGACCGGCAAACCGTCTTCGACCTCGTGGCCGACGTGCCGGGCCTGACGTATGTGGGGCGCCTCGACTACCTGACGGAAGGGGTGCTGCTGCTGACGACGGATGGCGAAGCCGCGCACCGGCTCACGCATCCATCGTCCGAGATCGAGCGCACGTACGTGGTGACGGTGCGCGGTGACGTGCCCACGGCGGTGCGCCGGGCGCGCTCCGGCGTGGAACTCGAGGACGGCTTCGTGCGGCCGACGCACGTGGACGCGGTGCAGGGCGAGGATCGCCAGTGGCAGATGACCATCACCATCCGCGAGGGGCGCACCCGCGAGGTCCGCCGCCTCTGTGAGGCGCTCGCCCTCGAGGTCCGGCGCCTCGTCCGCACGCAGTTCGGCCCCGTCCGGCTCGGCACGCTGCCGCCCGGCGCTGCCCGCTCGCTCACGCAGCGCGAGGTGGCACTTATTGATGCGCTGGGCGTGGCCGTCGGGGATGACGCGGGGTAATAAAGGGACCGCTCTACGCTCTACGCTTTACGCTCTACGCTTTACGCTCTACGCTTTACGCGCTCCGCGACGCGACGCGCACGATCCAACGCGTGACGTCCAACGTCCAATTGTCCACCGTTTAATTGTCCACCGTCCAATTGTCCACCGTCCATTTCCGACTGTCGTGAAATCCTCCCTCGCAGACGCCATCACCGCAGAAGTCGCCAAGCGCGTCGTCGGCCAGGACGCCATGATCGACCGGCTGCTGATCGCGATCCTCACCGGCGGCCACGTGCTGCTCGAAGGCGTGCCGGGGCTCGCGAAGACGCTGACCGTGCGCACGCTGGCCGAGACGATCTCGACGACGTTCAGCCGCATCCAGTTCACGCCCGACCTGCTGCCGGCCGACGTCGTCGGCACGCAGGTGTACGACCAGTCGAGCGGCAAGTTCTCGGTGAAGACCGGGCCGATCTTTGCCAACATCGTGCTGGCCGACGAGATCAACCGTGCGCCGGCCAAGGTGCAGGCCGCGCTGCTCGAGGCGATGCAGGAGAAGCAGGTGACCATCGGCGGGCAGACGTTTCTCCTCGAGGAGCCCTTTCTCGTGCTCGCCACGCAGAATCCCATCGAGCAGGAGGGCACGTACCCGCTCCCCGAGGCGCAGGTCGACCGCTTCATGCTGAAGCTGCGCGTGGACTATCCGACGCGGGACGAGGAAAAGGAGATCATGCGGCGCATGGCCTCGGGCGATGCCATCCCGGTGGGGCACGTGGCGACCCCCGAGGCGATCATGGCGACGCGCCACACCATCGCCGGGCTGCGGCTCGACGAGCGGCTCGTCGATTACATCGTGGATCTCGTGCACGCCACGCGGGCGCCGGCCGACGCCGGCCTGGCGGACCTGGCGCCGCTCATCGAGTTCGGCGCGTCGCCGCGCGCGACCATCGCGCTGGCGCAGGCGTCGCGCGCGCATGCCTTCCTGCGGGGACGCGACTACGTCTCGCCCGACGACGTCAAGGCGCTCGCCCCCGATGTGCTGCGCCACCGCGTGCTGCTCACGTACGAGGCCGAGGCCGAGAGCGTGACCCCCGACGAGATCGTCACGCGCATCCTCGACGCCGTTCCCGCGCCGTGACCGCCCCCGCCGCCGCGCCAGTCGGCGCACCCGGCGGCACCAGCGTCCCGCCGGAGATCCTGCGCCAGGTCAAGCGCATCGAGCTGCGCACGCGTGGCCTGGTGAACTCGCATTTCGCCGGCGAGTACCACTCGGTCTTCAAGGGACAGGGCATGGAGTTCGCCGAGGTGCGCGAGTACCAGCCGGGCGACGAGGTGCGCACGATCGACTGGAACGTGTCGGCGCGCATGCGCCGGCTCTTCGTGAAGCGCTATGTCGAGGAGCGCGAGCTCACGGTGCTGCTCCTCGTCGATTGCTCGGGCTCGTCGCGCTTCGGCACCGTGGACCGCGATAAGCGCGAGCTCGCGGCCGAACTGGCCGCCGTGCTCGCGCTTACGGCGACGCGCAACAACGACCGCGTGGGGCTCGTCCTGTTCTCCGATGGCATCGAGCACGTCGTGCCGCCGCGAAAGGGACGCAAGCATGCGCTGCGCCTGGTGCGCGATGTCCTCGCCTGGCCGGCACGCGAGCGCGCCACCGACCTCGCCGGTGCGCTCGACCATGCGGCGCGCCTGCTCTCGCACCACGCCATCGTCTTCGTCATCTCCGACTGGGTGGCGCCCGACCCCGAGCGAGCGCTGCGGCGCCTGCGCCAGCGGCACGACGTCGTCGGCGTCGTGCTCGACGATCCCGGCGAGCGCGACTTGCCGCACCTCGGCGTGGCGCGGCTCGTGGACCCCGAGACCGGCCGGTTGCTCGAGGTGGACACCAACGACCGCGCGGTGCGCGCGGCGTACGCCGAGGCGCAACGGGTCGAGCGGGCCGGGCGCACCTCGCGCTTCCGTCGCCTGGCCATCGACGAAGTGCACGTGCGCACCGAGACGGGCTACGTCGACGCGCTCATGCGGTTCTTCGCGACGCGCGAGACGCGCGCGCGACGGCGGGCCCGCCGGTGATAGGCGTGCTCGTCCCCGTTCTCGCGCCGCCCGCGCTCGTCGCCGCGCTCGTTGCCGCGCTTTTCGCCCCGCAGGGCGGCCAGCGGCCCATCGTGGCGGTGGACGTCGTGCCGGCCACGGTGACCTTGGGGCAGCCGTTCACGGTGCGGGTGCGGGTGCGCGCCGCCGCCGGGGCCGTCATTAGTTTTCCCGCGGTGCCCGATTCGGCCGGTGGCATCGAGGCGCTCGATCCGCGCGCCGTGGAGGATCACTCCACGGCGGCGATCTTCGACCAGACGGCGGCCTATCGCTTCGTCGCCTGGGAACCGGGCGCGCGCACGGTGCCACTCGGTGACGTGCGCTGGGACCAGCCGCGGGCCAGTGAAGCGCTGCCC
>JBBQZD010000306.1:0-3477 GCA_038208045.1 Gemmatimonadales bacterium
GGTGGAGAAGGACGGCGGCACGTTTGAGATCGTGCCCGTCGAACACGTGCCGGACGTCCTGCCGCAGCTCCGCGCCGTCTCCGACGAATGGCTCGAGAGCAAGAAGGTGCGCGAAAAGGGCTTCTCGCTCGGGTTCTTCGACGAGGCCTACCTCCGGCGGCATCCCATGGCGGTGGTGCGGCGCGACGGCCGCGTCGTGGCCTTCGCCAACATCTGGCGCGGACAGCCCGGCGACGAACTCACCGTGGACCTCATGCGCTACTCGGCGCAGGCGCCCGACAACGTCATGGAGTTCCTGTTCATCCAGCTGATGCTGTACGGGCGCACGGAGGGATTCTCGCACTTCAACCTTGGCATGGCACCGCTGGCCGGGCTCGAGAATCGCGCGCTGGCGCCGCTCTGGAACCGCGTCGGTGCCCTCGTGTACCGATTCGGCGAGAATTTCTACAACTTCCAGGGCCTGCGTGAGTACAAGGAGAAGTTCGACCCCATCTGGGAGCCGCGGTACCTCGCCTCGCCGGGCGGGCTGCGCCTGCCGCGCATCCTCACCAACGTGTCGTCGCTCATCTCCGGCGGCGTCACCGGCATCGTGAGCAAGTGACGCGCCGCGCACCCACCGTCGCCCGGTGCCGTGCGTCGCGCATCGTCGCGTCGTGCATCCGCGCGACGCGCATCCTCGCATCAGGCGGCATCGCGTCGTGCGTCTTGACGCTGTGCGTCACCGCGGTCGCCGGAGCGCAGGTGTCGTCCTCAGCGCCGTCGTCGGCGCGCGGATCCGTCGCCGACCTGCCACTGCACGAGCTGCCGGCGACCGGCAGCAGTCATTATTTCGCCGTCTTCCTCACCGGCGACGGCGGGTGGGTGGCGCTCGACCAGGGCGTGAGCGCGCAGCTCGTCGCGCACGGCATTCCCGTGGTGGGCTTCAACCAGCGCGACTACCTGTGGAGCCGCAAGACGCCCGAGCAGGCCGGCGCCGACCTCGCCCGCCTGCTCATCGCGTACGCGGCCAAGTGGCAGCGCGACAGCGTCGTGGTCATCGGCTATTCACGCGGCGCGGGCATCGCGCCCTTCGCCGTGAATCGCCTGCCGCTCGCGCTGCGCGGCCGCGTGGCCGCGGTGGTGCTCATCGGCGCCGAACACGGCGCCGGCTTCCAGTTCCGCCTGCGTGACCTGGTCCGCAGCGGCCCTGCCGCCGATGACGTGCCCGTGCTCCCCGAACTGCGGAAGCTCGGCGCCACGAAGCTCCTCTGCTTCTACGGCGAGGAGGAAAAGGACACGCTCTGTCGCGAACTCGCGCCGCCGGCCATCGCCGTGAAGCTGACCGGCGGCCATCACCTCGACGGCGCGTACGAGGAGATCGGCAAGCGGATCGTGGAGGCGGTGAGGCGAACGGCAGACGGTAGACGGTAACCCATAGACGGTAGACGGTAACCCGTAGACGGTAGACGGGAGACGGTAGAAATGGGATGGCGGATGTGCCCTTCGCCCTGGGCCGTCTACCGTCTCCCATCTCTGGGCCGTCTACCGTCTCCCATCTCCCGTCTACCGTCTCCCGTCTCCCCTCAGTCCTCAAACACGCACAGCACGTCCGCCCACCCGTCGAGGTTCGGCACCACCACCTCGATGCGTCCGTTGCGCCAGTTGGCCGTCATCGCGCTCGAGTAGTAGTCGTGCGGATCGAAGTACGTCAGGTAGACGGCTCGGCCGTCGTTCTCGTAGCGGCCGGCGAACACCTTCGTGCTTTCGTAATACTGGCCGCCCGCCGTCCACTGGCGCACGTCAACGAGCATCTGGTACGAGTGGTCGCGCCGCAGCGTGAGCGTGCCGCCCGTGACTTCCAGCCGCGGACTGCCCGCGCCCCCCGCGACGATCGTCGGCACCCGCCGGTTGTTGGCGTACTGCAGATAGTAGGTGCCGCGATCCCAGTAGGGCGAGAAGGGATCGTCGTAGCACGCGGTGAGCATGACGGCGGCGACGGTGAGCGACACGACGCGCAGCGCGGAGCGTCTCGACAAGAGAGTGGACATGGAATGCGGGGCTGAAATGTGGACGGCCACGTGCCTTGCCCCACGTGGAGTGCAACGTCGGTGCCACGCCCACCGCCCCGCATCGGGCGACAATTCGTCCCCTCGTGGTGACGCCGCGTGTCGTTTGCACGCGCACCGCTGGTGCTCGCCGGTCCAATCGTCACCCCGAGCGGACATCGGCGTGTCGTTCGCGCACGGCCGCGCTGCGAGACACGCAGCGAACCGCTCAGCGCGCCGCTCAGCGCGCCAGCGTCCAGTCGATGGCGCCGGCGATCAGCGGACCCGCGATGATCAGCCGGCGCATCGAGTGGCCAGCCAGCGGCACCAGCACACGGTGCACGGTCGGCCGCGCGGGCACGAGCAGCGAGTCTGCGCCGCGCAACGGGTCGTTCACCCCGCGCACGATCGCCACGCGCACCGCGGCCGGCACATCGCGCACCATGTCGGACACCGCGAAGCTGCCGGGCTCCGTCGGCTCGCCGTACGCCAGGTCGCTCGGCGTCACGCGCAGGTGACCGCGCGTGCCCGGCGAAATGGCCACGACGCCGGCCAGTCGCGGCGGCGGCGCCATGGCGCCCTGCCAGAGCGCGACTTCCGCGCCGACGCTGTGGCCCGCAAGCACCACGGGCAGCAACGTGTCACCCAGCTCACGTGCCGCCCGGCCCTGAAGATCCGACATGGCGGTACGAAACGCCGCGGCGCGCACGGCGGCGTCCTCGCCCGGACGCCGCGCCAGCCACGCCCGCAGGTCCATGCCCACCACGTCGTAGCCCCCGGCGGCGAGCTGCGCGGCGAGGCGCTGCTGCGCGCCCCAGAATCCCACGTCGTTGCCATAGAACCAGACCAGCGCTCGCGCCCGGTCGGCGCGATAAAAGCGCAATGGCTCACGACGCAGCGCTGGATCGCGCGCCTCGTAGTTGGCTGGCGCGCCGGCCGCGGCATCACCGAACAGAACAAAGGCGGCGGTCGCGAGCAACACCGCGACGACACCGCCCACGAGCCAACGCCATCGGCGCCGAGTGCTCCCGCCCGCAGCTATCCCGGCGGCCAGCCCATGGCCACCCCGCCCAGCAGGTGTGCGTGCAAGTGGAATACCGTCTGTCCGCCGTTGGCGTTCGTGTTGAGTACTACACGATAGCCCCCCTCCGCGATCCCTTCGGCCGCTGCCACGTCACGCGCGAAGGCGAGCAGCCGCCCCGCCATCATCGGGTCCACCACCTGGTTCAGCGATGGCACGTGCTCCTTGGGAATCACCAGCACGTGCGTCGGCGCCACCGGGTTGATGTCGCGAAAGGCCAGGCAGTGCTCGTCCTCGGCGACGATGGTCGCGGGAATGTCGCGCGCGATGATTTTGCAGAAGAGGCAGGACATTGCGAATTGGGGAAGGGGAAGAGGCAGGGCGTGGGAAGGGGAAGAGGCAGGGCGTGGGAAGGGGAAGAGTAGGGGAGTG
>JBBQZD010000307.1:0-3445 GCA_038208045.1 Gemmatimonadales bacterium
TGGGGGGCGCCGGGGGGGGGCGCGCCATCACGCCGTGCGTGCTCGTGGGGGGGGGCCGCGACCCTTTCATCGTCCGCCCCCGCGCCGTTAGCGGGGCGGCCGCCGCGACGGCGGTGCGGGCACGCTGCATCAACAACGGACAGAGCTGCATCGCGGCCAAGCGGTTCATCGTCGCCGACGCCGTCTACGACGACTTCGCGGAGCGGTTCACGGCTGGCATGCGCGCATTGCGCGTGGGCGATCCACTCGACGAACGCACCGACATCGGGCCGCTCGCGACGGCCGACATCCGGCGCGAGGTCGACGACCAGGTGCGCCGCACGCTGGCGGGCGGGGCGCGTCTCGTCACGGGCGGCACCATGCCGCAGGGCAGCGGCAACTACTATGCGCCCACGGTGCTCGCCGACGTGCCCGTCGGTGCCCCCGCCGCGCGCGAGGAAATCTTCGGCCCCGTGGCACCGCTGTTTCGTGTCGCCGATGCCAATGCG
This sequence comes from Gemmatimonadales bacterium, assembly GCA_038208045.1. Classification (GTDB taxonomy): domain Bacteria; phylum Gemmatimonadota; class Gemmatimonadetes; order Gemmatimonadales; family Gemmatimonadaceae; genus PNKL01. The sequence continues at coordinate 489 of JBBQZD010000307.1, forward strand.
GCGCTCGCGCTCGCCAACGACACCGCCTTCGGGCTCGGCGCCTCAGTCTGGACGCGTGACGCCGCCGAAGCCGCCCGCTTCGCAGAGCGGCTGCAGGCCGGCTCCGTCTTCGTGAACGCGATGGTGGCCAGTGATCCGCGCTTCCCCTTCGGTGGCGTCAAGGCCAGCGGCGTCGGTCGCGAGCTCGCGCGCGAGGGCCTGCGCGCCTTCGTGAACGTCAAGACGGTGCGCGGCACCGCCTGAGCGCGCGGCGCGCGGCCCGCGCGGACGTCGCGGAGCGCGCGGCACGCCCGGCGCCCCGACGCGTCAGAAGCGCAGCGTCAACACCCGGCGCACGCGGGCCCAGAAGCGCGACCACCGCGTCGCGCGCCGATGCTGACGCTGCAACTCGCGCGTCAGCGCGCGCCAGTCGCGCTGCATCGCGGCCGCGCTCTGGAAGCGGTCCTCGGGCGCCGGCTCGAGCGCCCGACGCAGGAACGCCGCCAGTTCCTCCGGAAAGGGCGAGAGGTCCAGCTTGCGCGACAGGATCTGCGCCAGGATCGTGCGGGCGTCGCCGCCGCCGAACGGCAGCTGGCCCGTGAGTGCGTACACCACGATGCCCGCCACCGAGAACAGGTCGCAGCTCACCCCCTGTGACTCGCCCAGCAATTGCTCGGGGGCGGCGAAGGCCGGCGTGCCCGAGTCGCCCGTGGGATCCTCGCCCAGCGCATTGGCGATGCCGAAGTCCGACAGCCGCCACCGGCGGTAGCGATCAATGAGGATGTTCTCGGGCTTCAGGTCGCGGTGGATGATGCCGTTGGCGTGCGCCAGCGCGAGGCCGTCGAGCACCGACTCCACCTGCGGCGCGATCTCGAGCACCGAGCGCGGCCCCTGGCGCGCCACGAGGTCGGCCACCGAGCCCTCCTCCTGCAGCTCCATGATGTACCACGAGACATCGCCCTTCGAGTCCCAGTCGTAGATGGGCACGATGGCCGGATGCTGCAGTCCCGCCGCGAGCCGCGCCTCGCGGCGAAAGCGCGCCACCGCATCCTCGTTCCGGGCGATGTTGGGGTGCAGCATCTTCAGCGCCACTTCGCGTTCGAGTGACAGATCGCGCACGCGCCACACCGACCCGAACTGCCCCGCGCCGAGCGCGGCCAGCACCTCGTAGTCGTCACCCGTCGCCCAACGCAGGCGGTCCTCCTCAGACACCGCCTTGTACTCGCCCGACGCCTGGTCCACCCCCATCACCAGCGGCGTGCTCGTGCCCGAAATGCGCTCGATCTGGCGCAGCAGCGCCGACAAGTTGGGAAACCGATCCCCCGGCACCGGGGCCAGCGCGCGGTCAATCAGGTCCGCCACGCTTGCCGGGCAGTCGGGACGCACCCAGCGAATCGGGGGCACGCCGCTGAGCGGCGGCAACTCGCCCGTCAGGATGGCGAAACAGACCGCGCCGAGCTGCCACTGGTCGGTGGCCGGCGTCGGCGTCCACGCGCCCGACACGAGTTCCGCCGGCATGGGCGCCCACCGCGGATCGGGCCGCAGCGCGGCCGGCACCTCGCCGCGCGTGAGCGCCCAGTTCCAGCCCAGCAGGTACAGGCGCCCCGTCGGCGTCACGTTGATCGTGTCGGGCGCGATGGCGCCGTGGCTGGTGCCCGCGTCGTGCAGGTACGCCAGCGTCGAGCCGGCGCCGCGCAGCACGCGCAGCATGTACGGCACGGTCTCGGTGCCGATGCGCCGCAGGCGCGCCCCCACCGACTCGCCCGCCACCCAGCGGCGCAGGTAGCCGGGCCCGCGACGGCTGTCGCGGAACGGCATCCAGTAGTGATACGTGGTGGGAATGCTGGGATGGTTGCGGTGCGCGAGCTGGCGCGCTTCGGCGAAGAGCCAGTCGGCGTGCGCGGGATCGGGCGCCGTGACGAGCGCCAGCGAGCGCCCGAAGGCGTCCACGAGCTCCATCGCGTGCCGATGGGGCGTGTACACGCCTTCGTCGCCCCAGCGCCATCCGGGGGGCAGTTCCCAGCGCTCGAGGTGCGGTGGAATGCCGCGGACGTTTCGCTGCGGCGGCTCGTAGCTCAGGGCAGTCATCGGTGCATGAAATCTGTCAGGACGAGCCCCTGGTCACCAGCCGGATCGTCACCGCCGTCCCCCCGCCGACCTCGCTCGCCACGTCAATGCCGCCGCCCCAGCCCTCGATCATCCGCCGGCTGATGGCGAGTCCCAGGCCGCTGCCGCTCGTGCGTGTCGAGAAATGCGGCTCGAAGATGCGCGGCAGCACGTCGGCCGCGATGCCCTGTCCATCATCGCGCACCACGATGCGCACGGTGCGTTCGGACTTGGCCACCGTCACGTTCACGTGCCGGCTCTCCGCGTGGCGCGCATTCTCGAGCACGTTCAGCAGGACCTCGCGCAATTCGGGCTCCCGGGCCAACGCCACCACAGGCGCGCCAACGCCGTCGGTGCTCCACGCCACCTCGCCCGCCCCCAATTGCTCGAGGTGCACCACGTCGGCGACCACGGCGGCCACATCCACCGCGTCGGGCGGCGGCAGCTCCTCGGGCACCATCCCGTACCGGCTGAACGCGCGCGCGATCTCGTCCAGGCGGTCGATCTCGGCCAGCATGCGCTCGACGTTCTGGTCGAGCACGTCGTCGAAATCAACGCGCCCGTCCCGGCGCGCTCGGCGAAGGTGCTGCATGCCCAGCCGCATTGGCGTCAGCGGATTCTTGATCTCGTGCGCCACCTGGCGTGCCATCTCGCCCCACGCGAGCACGCGCTGCGCCCGCGCCAGTTCGCTCACGTCGTCGAGCGTCAGCACGGCGCCGCGCGCACCGCGCACCAGCCGCGTGAGCCGCGCGTGCAGCTGGATGCCCGTCGGGCGATCCACGTCGAACTCCTCCTGCTCTGTCACCCCCGCCAGGAACGTCCGCACGCGATCGCCCAGCGGCGGATCCAGGACGTCGGCGGCCATCACCCCC
>JBBQZD010000308.1:0-3439 GCA_038208045.1 Gemmatimonadales bacterium
GCGCCAGTGCTCGAGGCTCGCCGCGGAGGCGGCGGACCCGGTGCCGGCGACCTTGCGCAACGACGCGCCAATGGGCGTCGGGATGCCAAGCGCGGCACCGAAGCCGGTCTGCCAGGCGTCGTTGGCGGCGACGAGCCGCAAGTCGGGGTCGACGCCCGCGATGGCATCGCTGGCGCCCGCAACGAGCGCGTGAAGGCCGGCGTGCGCGGCACTGAGTTCGCGTTCGACCTGACGGCGCTCATCGAAGGCCGCCGCCAGCACCAGGCCGCTCACGGCGATGAGGCCGAGGTACCCCTGCGTGAGAAGCAGCAGCTGCCGCGCATCGCCCGGATACCAGCGTTCGCCGTAGCCCAGCGAGACACCGATGGCGACGACCGTGCCGATGGCGGTGATGAGCGACGCCGTGCCGGCGACGCCGAAGCGCGCCCCGGCCCAGACGAGCACGGGGAAGAAGACGAAGGTGAGCGGCAGCGGAATGGACGTGCCGGCCGGCGCGTTGAGCATCAGGAAGGCCGGCGCGAGCACGACGACGGCAAGCAGGACCAGCACCTCGAGCGCCGCGCGCCCGTTCACGCGCCGGCCGCGGCCGATCCACTCCGCGGCGGCGAGCACCGTCGGCGCGATGATGAGAACGCCGACGCCGTCGGAGACGGCCCAATCGATGAACGAGCCGGGCGACACCGTTGGAGCCAGCAGGCGCGCCAGACCCGCCGCCGCCAGCGCTCCGAGGGACGGTATGAGCACGGCATTGAGCGTGAAGAGCGAGACAATGAAGCGGACGCTCCGGTACTCGAACTTCGGGCCGGCGGCGGCGCAGAGGAGCCGATAGCCGAGCACGCCCTCGGTGCAGGTAATGAGGGTGTACGCCGACTGCAGCGGGAGCGCGTTGCCTACGGAGAGGCCGGCCATCAGGTCGGCCGCGAAGACCCCGGTCACGAGGGCGGGCCAGTGTGCCCGGCGTTCGGTCATCAGGAAGGCAAGCAGCAGACCGCCCGCGGGCCAGACGGCGGTGATGCCCGTGCGCGGCTCAATGAGCGAGAGCGACAGGCGTGCCACCACGAAGTACAGGACGACCCGCATGAGAATGCCGGCCCACTTCCCGCCCATCGTGAAATCGCGCGACTGGTCCGTTCCCAAACCGGATCCTCGGTGAGCAGCAGGTGGTCGACCGTCCGCGTCGTGACAGGCGCGGCGACGGCGCCGCACGCGAGTGCAAGATAACTCCGGCCGTCCGGCGGCGGAGTGGGTGCGCCGCGGGTTGAACGGTCCGCCCTTCCATCCCGTTCCCACTCGGGCGACGTTTATGCGTGCCGTGCGCAAACTGAAATGGCGCCGGACGGCGGTCGGCCGGGTGCCGGCGGCCCATCACCCAGTTTCTGGAGTTTCCGCGCGTGAAAGCGCTCGTGAAGGAATCCCCCGCGGTGGGGTTTGTGCTGAAGGACGTCCCCGTGCCGACCATCCGGGACGACGAAGTGTTGATCCGCGTCTCTCGCGCCGGCGTCTGCGGCACCGACGTGCACATCCACGAGTGGGACGACTGGGCCAAGGGGCGGTGCAAGCCACCGTTCGTGGTGGGCCATGAGTTCGCCGGCACCGTGGTGGAAGTGGGCCAGCTGGTGACCGACGTGCACCAGGGGGACCGGGTGACGGCGGAGGGGCACATCGTCTGCGGCCGCTGCCACCTGTGCCGCACCGGCAATGGGCACGTCTGCCCCAACACGCGGATCATCGGCGTGGACCGCGATGGCTGCTTCGCCGAGTACATCGCGATGCCCGCTGGCAATGTCTGGCACCTCGATGACGACATACCGTTCGAGATCGGCGGCATCCATGACCCCATGGGCAACGCCTTTCACACGGCGCTGACGGCGGAGATCCCTGGCAACACGGTGCTCGTGACCGGCTGCGGCCCGATCGGCATCTTCGCGGTGGGCATCTGCGTGGCGGCGGGCGCCAGCTGCGTGATTGCCAGCGACGTGAACCCCAAGCGGCTGGCGCTGGCGAAGAACATGGGGGCGCAGCACGTGGTGCACCCATCGGAGGTCGAGGCGACGGTGCGCGCCGCGACGCAGGGCCTCGGCGTGGACGTGGTGCTCGAGATGAGCGGCGTGCCCGCGGCGGTGCACCAGGCGTTCAAGGAGGTGCGGGTCGGCGGTCGGGTGCAGATGCTGGGCATTCCGGCCAAGCCGATGGAGATCAACCTCGCCACGGAGGTCATCTTCAAGGGCATCACCATCTACGGGGTCGTGGGCCGCCGGATGTACGACACGTGGATCCAGATGTCGCAGTTCCTCCGCTCCGGCAAGTTCGACCCGACGCCCGTCATCACGCACCGGTTCCCGCTGGAGCAGCACGCCGAGGCGATTGCGGCGATCAAGAGCGGGGAGGCGGGCAAGGTGGTGTTTGAGATCGGATAGCGACGGACTACGACAGAAGACGGCAGCGTACGACAGACTCACATCTATCCCGGCGTCATGGCACTCAATACGGCATTCACGGCGTCGCTCGAAGCCTCCGTTGCGCAACTGCAGGCCGACGGCGTCTACAAGCGGCTCAACTACCTCGCGTCGCCGCAGTCGGCGCGCGTCCAGATGGAAGGGCGCGGCGAGGTGCTCATCCTCTCGTCCAACAACTATCTCGGCCTGTGCGACGAGCCGTCGGTCGTTCAGGCGGGCGTCGACGGGCTGTCGCGGTACGGCGCCGGCACGGGGAGCGTGCGGTTCATCTGCGGCACGTTCACGGTGCACCGAGAGCTCGAGGCGGTGCTGGCGCGCTTCGTCGGCACGGCGGCGGCGATGTCGTTCGTGAGCTGCTGGAACGCGAACGAGGGGCTGACGGCGACGATCGTCGAGGAGGGTGATTTCGTCGTGAGCGACGCGCTCAACCACGCGTCGATCATCGACTCGATCCGGCTGGCCAAGGCAATCACCAAGTGCACGACGGGCGTCTACCGGCACGGCGACCTGGACGACCTCAAGGAGAAGCTGGTCGCGAACCAGGGGGCGCGCCGCCGGGTCATCTGGACCGATGGCGTCTTCTCCATGGAAGGGAGCATTGCGAAGCTGCCGGAGATCCTGCAGCTCGCGCGCGACCACGACGCCATCGTGGTAATGGACGACTCGCACTCCACCGGCGTCCTCGGCGCCACGGGGCGCGGGACGGCCGAGCATTTCGGCGTCGTGGGCGAGGTGGACGTCATCACCTCGACGCTCGGCAAGGCGCTCGGCGGGGCAGCGGGCGGCTTCGTGGCGGGCAATGCGGCCCTGTGCGACATGCTGACACAACGTTCGCGGCCGCAGCTCTTCTCCAATGCGCTGCCGCCGACGGTCGCCGCCAGCGCGATGGCGGCGGTGCACTTTCTCGAGGCCAACCCCGGGCGCGTGCAGCAGCTGCGCGCCAACTCCGCGTACTTCCGGCAGGCCATCGTCGAGGCGGGGTT
>JBBQZD010000309.1:0-3435 GCA_038208045.1 Gemmatimonadales bacterium
GCCCGCGTTTTCGCGCTGCGCTGGCGGCACCGAGGCCAATGGCGGCGACTTCGAGAAGGCGAGCGACCCGTTCGTGGTGTTCGGGCCCGACGGTACGGCGTATTTCGCCGCCATCTCCTGGAATGCCTCGGGTCCGGAAGAGGCCCAATTCGTCTCGACATCGGCTGACGGCGGACGCACCTGGGGGCGCCCCGTGGCCGCGATCCGCGCCAAGGATCCAGCGGTGCACAATGGATCGCGCCCGACGGTGGCTCCCGATCCGACGCGCCCGCAGAGTGCATACCTGGTATGGGACCGCCAGCGCACTGCTCCGGCCGCCGAGGCCCGTGGCGGCACCGCGTTCAGCCGTACCACCGACGGCGGCAAGACGTGGAGCGAGGCCCGCGTGATCTACCTTGCGCCCTTGGGGATGCACACGTCGGCCAACAAGATCCAGGTCATGCCGAACGGGGACCTCGTGAACGTGTTTCGCGTGGTGCCGATGAAAGCGGACCCCACGCAGACCCAGCACCGCATCGCGGTGATCCGTTCGACCGATGCGGGATTGACCTGGTCGCAACCCGTGACGGTGGCGACCGGTGAAGTGGCCAACGTGGTCGACCCGCGGACCGGTGCCAGGGTCCGCACTGGCGGGACATTCAACGACGTCGCGGTCGATCGCCGACCCGGCACCAGCACCATGTACGCCGTCTGGGAAGATGCTCGATTCGTGCAGGGGCGAACACAACAGATTGCGCTTGCCAGATCCACCGACGGTGGTGGTACCTGGAGCGAGCCCGCCGTCATCGCGAGCGATCCGGGAACGCAGCAGTTCACGCCCTCGGTCGCGGTCAACGATCGCGGTGATGTGGCAGTGACCTGGTATGGATTTGCCGTTGCACCGTCGCCCACCCAGTCCCTGATGACCCGGTACTGGATCACATTCTCGAAGGATCAGGGGCAGACGTGGATGGCGAAGCAACCGGTGACGTCTCATCCGTTTGATCTGCGCACCGCGCCGTACAACACGGGCTTCTTCTTCGGCGAATATCAGGGTCTTGCTGGTGCCGGAAGCTCGTTCGTTGCGGCCATGACACTCAGCAACGGGCACAACCTTCAGAACCGGACCGACATCTACTCGTGCACGGTCGCTCCGGATGCCCTCGAGGCGTCGCATGCCATCGCGGGCACAGTGTGTGCAACCCCCGGCGTTCAGCGGCCCGGAACCCGCCGTTGATGACCACCAGATGCAGGTGGGGGGCCAGTGGGCGTGCGAACCGTGCTTCTGCAACGAGGTCACGGTGCGCACCGCCAGGTTGCGCTCGCCGCCAAACATGCACAGCCGGGTTGATCGCCAGCGCCGCGACGCGCGCGATGTCGTGCAAGAGTGCCCGTCTCTGCAGCAGGAAATAGGCGCGCAACCGCTTGGGGATTGCGAGCACCACCAGCCGGTGCGGCGCGGGCGCGAGCAGCTGTTCCTCGAACTGCTGCTCTCACAGGGCCAGCCGCCCGACGTGGCTACTTGGGCAGAAGCAGCTTACGGGCAGATGCAGGCGAGCAGATACTCGGGCTCACGCGCGCACAGGCGTACGCGCGTAGGTGCGTCGCAGCGCAGGCGGGCGACGCCGTACGCCAGAATGCCGCACGGCGGAACTCCTGGCGGCATCATGCGTCCGGCGCGAGACCGCCGAGAATGGCTGACGCGCGTGGTAGACACACGGGACGGCGGGGCCCAGGCAACAGCAGTCCCGGCGTGTTGCGCCCCCAAGCCGGTCTGCCATGCACAGGACTCACAATCCCGCGAGGGCAACCTCATGTGGGTTCGCTCCCCACGCTGGGCATGATGTCGGTGCACAATTACTTGGGCGCCCCGCGAGCCGAGAATGACTGAGGCGTGCGGGGCGCGTCTGGCCGTGCGTGTGGACAGATTCGTACGGCCGGGCGTCTCGAAGCGCGCGTGCGCGCGTGCAACTACGTCATCGAGTCGGAGCCGAAGGTCGCCTCACCATGCGGCGGTCGCTCGGCCCACGCGCTGCACCCCGCCCACCGACCACGGCGCGCCGGATAAGGACAGGGCATCGAATCACCGGGATGCCCCGAGCGTCCGCTCATCGTGCGCAATGGCGCGCCGAATCGCCTCCTCACATCCCATCGGGCGTATGGCAAACGTCGCGAGCGCGGCGTCGTCGTGGACCACGGAGGGATGAATGATGCTCTCGATGAGTTTGCGCCCGATCCGCGCGTACAAGGGCGTGACCAGGCCGAGCCAGAGACTGGACAGATAGGGCGTGAGTGCGGGCACGCGGATCATTCGGATCCGCCGCCCGCGCTGGCGCGCATACTCGCGCATGATGTCCGCGTAGCACACCTGGTCCGCTCCGCCAATCTCGTACACGGCGTACTGGGACACCGGCAGGCGCAGTGCGGCGAGCAAGTAGGCCAGCAGGTCGTCGATCGCGATGGGCTGCGCCATCACGCCAACCCACTTGGGCGTGACCATGATCGGCAAGCGCTCCACCAGCGCCCGAATCATTTCGAACGACAGGCTGCCCGAGCCGATCACGATGGACGCGCGAAGCTCGAGCACCGGCACGCCTGACTCCCGCAGAATGTGCCCGACTTCCTGTCGGCTGCGCAGGTGGGGCGACAGCTCCTCGAGGTCGCTGCCGAGCCCCCCCACGTAGATAATGCGCTGCACGCCGCAGGCCTTCGCCGCCTGGCCGAAGTTGCGGGCGGCCAGCCTGTCTTCGTCCTCGAAAGAGCCGCGCGAACCCATCGAGTGCACCAAGTAGTAGGCCGCCTCCACGCCGCGCAGCGCGCTGTCGAGGCTCGGGCGCTCGAGGACGTCCCCCGCCACGACTTCCGTGGAGGCGTTGGCCGTCTGCCTCAGGGATTCTGGTCGTCTGGCCAGGCAGCGCACGCGGTACTCCGGCTGCTGCTCCAGCAGGCGCAGCAAGCGTCCACCGATGTACCCGGTAGCACCCGTCAGGAGGATCTTCGACGGTTCGGTGGATGTCGCGCCGTTCAACGTCAACTCTTTCGCTCCGCGCGAATGCGCTTCGCGTGTCCGTGATGCCTCGGGAATTCCAGGACGCCCGCGGGCGGCCCATCGGGCAAACGTCGCACGTCAGCGCTGGCATGGTTCACCGTCGCCCGGGTCCCCGTGTTCGACCACGAGTAGCGCAGGGTCGTCGAGACATTGCTGACGGCCGTGGCCTGCCGCTGGACGTTGTCCGGCGCGTTGTTGATCTCGGGCTGGAACGCCGCGAGCGAGGTGCTGCTGCTGCCGCAACCGGCGAGCACGGCAAGCAGGCCGAGCATGGCGATGGCGGGGAGACGTTTCACTCTCGTGCGATGTGGCATGATTTCGCCTCCATAGTTACCGCGCCGGCGCCGGCGCGACCATCGCCCGGAAGGCGTACTTCAGGTGGGATGGCGTCCCCCATGCTGGGAACT
>JBBQZD010000310.1:0-3417 GCA_038208045.1 Gemmatimonadales bacterium
CGCGCACGCGCCGTGGCGGGCGTGAGGTTCTGGTCGAGCGCGACGAGGGGAAGCGCGCGCGCAAACAGCAGCGACGCCGCGGCGACGCAGGCGAGGAACGCCGCCAGGAGGCCGAGGGCCACCGTTCGGGACGAGACGGAGTGTCGCATGGCGGAACTAGAATGGCCCGCCGGCCCCGCGCGAGCAATCCCTGCGCGTGCGCTCAGGTGGCGGCGCGCACGCGAACCGCGGTGCCGCTGAATGCGGCATTGCCGCTCAGGGCGTCCACGCGCTGATCGTCGGTGACGTCATTGACGCTCGCGCCGCCGTGCGCACGCGCGACCGTCAGCCGGACACCGTCGCGATCATGGCCCCAGCCGTGCGGCAGGCAGACGACGCCGGGCATCATCGCGTCGGTCAAATCAACTTCGACCACGATGAAGCCCGCCGCCGACGTGACGCGCGCGCGGGCGCCGTCGGTGAGTCCGCGCGCCGCGGCGTCCGTCGGATGCATGAGCAGCGCGCTGCGCCGCCGCCCCCGCACGAGACGCTCGCTGTTGGCCATCCAGGAATTATTCGAGCGGAGGTCCCTGCGGCTGATCAGCACGAGCTCGCCGTCAGTCGTGGGCCGGTCGGGCAGTCCGGCCAGCCGTGCGACATCCGCGAGCATGCGCGCGGGCGCCAGCTGAATGCGCTTGTCCTCGGTGCGCAGCCGCTGCGGCAGCATCGGCTCGAGCGGCCCCAGGTCCACGCCGTGCGGCGCGCGTTCCAGCGCCTGCATGGACACGGCGTCGCCGTATGGGCTGTCGGCGAGCGCCCGCTTCATCATGCCCCGCAGTCCCACAACGCGGGCGAGCATCGCCGCGCCCCAGGCCGTCGCGCGCTTCACGAGGCCGCCGCGCGCGAGACGCCACGTCAGCTCGCTCAAGATCTCCCAGTCGTGGCGTGCGCCTTCGCTTCGGGGCACCACCGCTTGCGACCACTTGGCCGTGTTGCGGATCGCGAGGGTGTGAAACACGAGGTCGTAGTGGTCGCGCTCGAGCCCCGCCGTCGGCGGCAGGATGACGTGCGCGTGTCGCGTGGTCTCGTTGATGTAGAAGTCGATGGCGGCGAAGAACTCGACGCTGCCCAGGGCGCGGTCGAGGCGCGCGCCGTTGGGCGTCGAGAGCACGGGGTTGCCCGCGTGGGTGACAAAACCGCGCACCTGGCCCTCGCCAGGCGTCTCCATCTCCTCGGCGAGCGCCGCCACCGGGAGTTCGCCTGCAAACTCGGGCAGGCCGCGCACGCGGCTCGCCCAGCGCCCGAAACGTCCGCCGCCGCCGTACAGGCCGCCGCCGAGCATCAGGTCCACCGCCGGCCGCGTGAACATCGCACCACCCGGCACGTCGAGGTGCCCCGTAACGGTGTTGAGCACGGTGATGAGCCAGCAGCAGAGCGCGCCAAACTCCTGCGTGCTCACGCCGATGCGCCCGTACACCACCGCCCGCTCCGCGCCCGCGAGCCGGCGCGCGAGTGCACGCATGACGTCGGGCGCCAGACCCGTCGCGGCACTCACGCGCTCGGGCGTGTACGCGGCGCAGGCGCCCGCGATGGCGTCGAGACCGTCGGTGTAGTCGGCGACGCGGCCGAGGGACACCAGCTTCTCCTCGAAGAGCACCTGCAGCATGGCCATCAGCGCGAGTGCATCGGTGCCGGGGCGAATGAAGTGGTGCTGACTTGCGAGTTCGGCCGTCTCGGTGCGGCGCGGATCGATCACGATGACCTCGCCGCCGCGCTCGCGAATGGCCTTCAGGCGCCGGGCGACGTCGGGCGCCGTCATCAGCGACCCATTGGAGACCGCGGGGTTGGCCCCGAAGATGATCCAGCAGTCGGTGCGATCGATGTCCGGCACGGGAATCATCAGCGGATGGCCGAACGAGAACAGCGCCACCAGGTGATGCGGCAACTGGTCCACCGACGTCGCCGAATAGCGATTCCGCGTGCCGAGCGCCTTGCTGAAGGCGGGGGCGAAGAGCATGGCACCGAGCGAGTGCACGGTCGGGTTGCCGAGGTAGACCGCCATTGCATTTCGGCCGTGGCGCCGCTGCACGCCGCGAATGCCGTCCACCGTGAGGGCGATGGCCTCGCGCCACGAAATCTCCACCCAGTCGCCGCCGACGCGCTTGACCGGGCGGCGCAGGCGGTCGGGATCCTCGTGCAGGTCCTTGAGCGCGACGGCCTTCGGGCAGATATGCCCGCGGCTCGCCGGATCGTCGCGGTCGCCGCGGATGTCGGTGATGCGTCCGGTGTGCGTCGTCACCGCGATGCCGCAGGCCGCCTCGCACAACGGGCAGGTGGCGAACTGCGTGGACTCGGCGGCGGAAGCGTTGGCCATGCGAAGAAGATGCGCCGACGGCCGGCGCGCCGACAGTCGCCCACCGCGGCGCAGCGTCGCGGCGTCGCGGCGTCGCGGCGTCCTACGGTCTCAGTGCCCTGATGAGCGCCGGGAAGAACCTCGGATGCGCCTGCGCGCGCAACACCAGGCCGCGCTCCTGCGGCGCGCCCTTGGCGCGCATCAGCTCGGCCAGCGCGCGGCGGTCGCCGCCCTTCCACTGCCGCACGCCGTCCAGCAGGGCCACCACCGGCGCGAGACGCGTGAACGCGGCACGCTCGTCGCGGGTCCAGGCTGCAGGCCGCACGCCGAGCCAGGCGGCCACCTGTGCCGCAACCTGCCGTGCGGCACGCGCGTGATCGTGCGGACATTCGCGCTCGAGCAGCTGCGCCACGCGCGTGGAACAGGTGGTCAGCCAGGCCTCGTCGAACAGCGCCTGAACGCGCGCGCCGGGCAGCGCGAGGTGCAGGTCGCCGGTGGCGAGGCGCCGCAGCGTGCGCGGGGATGACCGGCGCCCTCGCGATGCCGCAAGCCGTGCGGCTTCTGCCTCGGCGTGCGCGCGCAGGGCCGCGTCGGCCGGCCGGAAGCCGAGCCGCCAGTAGAACCAGTAGGCGCCGCTGGCGATGGCCTCGTCGTTGTCCTCGCCGAACTGGATGCCGTTCACGACGAATCGCGTTACGCCGAAGAGCGAGCGGAAGGCGCGCAGTGTCTGGACGAACAGGTACGCCGCCTCCGACCCGCGAAACGGGTCGAAGATGTTGATGCCCGTGTTGGCCTGCTGATAGAGCGGCGTGACGCCGCCATAGCCCACGGGCACGCCGTTGGCCACGAGCATGTAGCCGTAGTTGGACTCGAGGCTCAGGCGTTCGTCGGGCAGCACGCCGACGACGGCCAACTTCACGCCCTCCCCGAGCGGCGCCATCCAGACCTCGCGCGGATTGGCGTGGTTGAACGCGAACACCTCGCGGCAGCGCGCGGCCAGCATGGCGCGTGCCACCGCAAGGACGCGCTCACCCTGCCGCGGCCCGAGCAAACGAATGCCCTCGAGCGGCCGGGCAATTTCGGTC
>JBBQZD010000311.1:0-3412 GCA_038208045.1 Gemmatimonadales bacterium
CTCGCGGGCATCGTGTGGCTCTACCGGAGCAGCGGGGGCGTCGCCGTGGACAGCCTGCGCGCCATGATCTTGCGAACCGTCGTCTGGCTGGCCCTGCTGCTGGCCGCGTCGTGGCTGGCGCGGGCGCGCGCTGCCCCCTGACGCCGGTGACTCTCTCACGCTCGTCCGTAGCGAGGATACAATGCCATTCACGTCCAGATCATCGCTGACCGCGGGACTCGTTGTTGCCGTGGCGTTTCTCGCAGCATCCGGGTGCGCTGGCAAGCAACAGCCGGCCGCAGCCGAGCCGTCGATTGACCCGCGCACAGCCGTGGCGCTTCCCGCCGACGCGCAGCAGGCCGTGCTCCACGAGATGCGCCAGATGCTGGGCGCGATCGGCGGCGCCATGGACGCCGCCGTGAAGGGAGACACCGCCGCGCTGCTCGCGGCGGTGGCGCCGGCGGGAAGCGCGGCGGCCGCCGACCCGGCCATCGAGGCGCTGCTGCCGGCGCAGTGGAAGGAACTGGCGGAACGCGTGCACTTCGGCTTCGACACGCTGGCCGCTGAGGTACGCCAAGCGCGCGGCAAGCAAGCGCTCAAGGACGCAGTGCTGGCGCGGCTCGTCAAGCTGACCGGATCGTGCACGGCCTGCCACGAGACCTATCGGGTGACGGTCAATCACGGCCCCTGAGTCGGTCGGCCGGTTCGATGCGCACGCCACCCGGATGCACCGGCTCCGGCGCTTTGCGCGGTGGATGGATGCGGGAATCGCGGTGCCGTTCACCACGTGGCGCATCGGCGTCGATCCGATCATCGGGCTCGTGCCCGGCCTGGGGGATGCCGCCGGCGCGGTCCTCGGCGGCTGGGTGTTGCTGGAAGCGGTGCGCCTCGGCGCGTCGCGGCACACGCTGCTCCGGATGGCCGGCAACATCGCCGTGGACGCACTCGCCGGCCTGGTGCCGCTGGTGGGCGACATCGTGGATGCCGCGTTCAAGGCGAACCTCCGCAACGTCGCGTTGCTCGAGCGCCACGCCGCCGACCCGCGGCGCGCCGGCGCCGCCGACCGGCGCTTCCTCATCGTGCTGCTTGGAAGCATCGCCGTGTTCGCGCTCGCCGTCGCGGCCGGGAGCGTGTTCATCGGCGCGGCCGTCCTGCGAATGATCCTGCGGTAGATTGCATCAGGTACCGCACGTCCACGTTTGCGGAGTGGCCGATGATGGATTCTTTCCTGCGTCCGATGCGTGTCCTTCGTTCCGTGGCGCTGTTGGCCGCTGGCCTGCTCGCGGGGGTCGTGCTGATGCGCGCCGTCGGAGGGCTGCTGCCCGGGGCTCGGCACACGACCATCACCCAGTCGGTCGTCGTCCAGCGCCTGCAGTCGGTGGCCAAGCTGGTCACCACCGAAGCCATGGTGCGCGACGTCATCACCTACCAGCAGACCTGGCTCGGCTCGACCAAGCGCCTGATCGTGATTGCCACGGGCAAGGCGCTGGTGGGCGTGGATCTTCGCGCGACGCCGCGGATCACCATCCGCGAGCGCGACAAGCACATCACGCTGGGCTTCGCCCACGCGCGGTTGCTTGGCGTGGACGTCACGGAGCTCCGGACCTATGACGAAAGCCGAGGGCTCTGGAACCCCATCCAGCCCGCCGATCGCGACGAGATCTTCCAGCTGGCCCGGACGCAGCTCGGGCGGGCGGCGCGGGACTTGGCGGTGCTCGATCACGCCGAACAGGGCGTCCGGCTGCTGATGCAGGGCCTGTTTGCCGCCGAGGGCTGGACCGTCGAGGTGGTCTTCGACGGGCCCCGATGAGTCGGCGATGCGACGTGCGATGCGCCGTGCGTACTCCGTTTGAGCGATGGTGCGCGACACTGATTCCCGGTAGACATGATGCATCAGGTGCGCCGCCGCGGCGTCTTCGACGCCGTGTTGCGTGCCGATCAGCGTTCTCCAGGGAGTCAGCACCATGCGCAGGAAAATTCTCAGCCGTCAGTCGCTGTTGGCCGTGGCCGCCGGTTCGATGCTCGTTGCGTCCACGGCGTTTGCCCAGGATCGCCTGCTGCTCAAGTGGACCGGCCGGGTGGACAAGGAAGTGCAGCTCACCATCCGCGACACGACCGTCACGACGAGCATCGTGGGCGGGCAGCCCGTGACGCGGACGTACTTCGACGTGAAAGACCGGATGCCGCAGCGCGACGGCGCCGTGCGCGTGCAGCTCGATGCCGGTCGCGGTGACGTGGACGTCGTGCAGGAGCCGACCGCGAAGAACGACTACGCAGCCGTGGTCCGTATCCGCGACAAGAGCAGCGGCAAGGACACCTACGCGCTGACGGTCTTCTGGAACCCGCAGAGCGGGGAAGACCGCTACACCGCCGCGGCCGCGACGGCCCACGCGACGGCCGGCGAGAAGCCGATGAACACGCTGCACTGGAGCGGCTCCGTTGATGCCGAGGCCAAGATCGAGTGGCGCGGGTTCGACGCCATGACGACCACGCCAGTCGGCGAGACCGCACGCGAAGTGCACTCGAGCGTCACCAATGCCTTGCCGGCCACGGCGTCGCGTGTCGAGCTCATCGTGCGCCAGGGACGCGGCGACGTGACCATCATCCAGCAGCCGAGTTCGACGAACGGTTTCACGGCGATCCTCAGGGTACGCGACCCGCAGACCGGGTTCGGGCACTACGATTTCGACGTGAACTGGCGGTAGTGTCGCCGGCGATCGGGTTCGGCCGGCTTCCTCCCGACGTTCCCTGTTTCCGTAACGAAGTCGCTACGCCCTTGAGTGGCCGGCGTCGAGCCCCGTGACTCTGTAGGAGTCCGGGGCTCCGTCGTGTCAGGCAATCCGCCACGAAATATCAGGTTTCCTCGCTACGCGCGAGCGCGGGCTGACGCCCGATACTTGGACACGTTCAGTCAATGGCGACGGGTTCACCCTGGAGAGACATGACGCGAAAGACCTCCATCCGGCTGGCGGCTGCCGTCGGGTCTGCGGCGCTGTTGCTGACCGCGGCGTGTGAGCCCGCGCAGGATTCGGAGCGGTTCTATCGGACGGCGGCCGTCACGGGCCCAGCCAGTGCGGCGCAGGCGCCGAGTGCCAAGTCCACCGCCAACCTCTTTCCCGTGGCGCCGCCGCCCTTCTCCGACGGCGTCTTTCCCTGTTCGGAATGCCACAGTCCGGGCGACAAGGTAAACCGGGCGCCGCACAAGGTCGAGTTCCACGAGGACATCGTCCTGCATCACGATGAGAAGAATCGGTGGTGCCTGGACTGTCATGATGCGGTGCAGCGCGACAGCCTGCACCTGGCCGACGGCCGGCGGATTCCGTTCACCGAATCGTACCGCCTCTGCGGGCAGTGCCATGGCCCGACGCTGCGCAACTGGAAGGCGGGCGAGCACGGCAAGCGAACGGGGTCGTGGAGCGGCGCCAAGCAGTAC
>JBBQZD010000312.1:0-3398 GCA_038208045.1 Gemmatimonadales bacterium
GGCGGCGGCGCGAATGCGAAGCCAGCTCACGGGCACGAGCTGTGCATTGATGCGCGGTGAGAGCAACCACTGGCGCACGACAGTTGGCGAGTGCGCGTCGGGTACGAGGCCGTCGGCGCGCAGTCCGACTTCGAGTTCGCCCTGTCCGAATACGCCCAGCTGCCGTTGCAGCGACTGCTCGGCGTACAGCGCGCCGAGCAGCATCGGCGGCACGGCATCGAAGCGGCGTGGCCGGTCGAAGCCGCGAATGCCGTTGAATAGCAGCTGTGGCGGGCGATCCACGGCAAACGAGTACCCGGCCCCGCCATTGTACTCGGCGCGCAACTCGGCACCGACGCGCCGATGCGCCGAGGGCTGAATCCACTCGATGCGTCCGTAGCCGAGCATTGGCGCGCCCTCGAGCGAGACGTCGGCCAGGTACGCGCCGCCGATGTACCGCCCCGTCGTCCGTCCGGGTGTGAGTCGGTCGGTGAATGGTGTGGCCCCCGACGTACGGAAGGCGCTGGAGGTGGAGCGCTGGCGTTCGTAGGTGAGCGAGCCGGTGGCGAGCCAATGTGTGTGCTCAGCCGCCGTAGAGCGCCACCGGGTCAGCAATCGCAGGGTGAGGTCGCGCGACGACACGGCACGCCCGGGGACGACCTCGGGTTGTTCGGGTGAATCCTGCGTGACCAGCGATGTCTGCACGCGCACATCGCTGCTGCCGCCATTGCGCGTGGCGTTGCGCAGCGCGATGTCGAACGCGACGCGCCGGGCCACATCGTCATTGAGCCCCGGCGACAGGCGCGTGCTGGTGACGTCACCAAACGCGGCGCCCACTCGAGTGCCCGTGATTTGACGTCCACCGCGCACCGTAGCGGCCATGGAGCGCAAGTCGCCGCGGGCGAGCAGTTCGAGCGGGGAAGGCGCGGTGCGCGTGTCGACGATGACCGCGCCTTGCGTGAGGTCGCCGTACCGGGCTGGCGGGACGCCGCGAATGACCTCTACGCGGTCGAGCATGGCGGCGGGAATGGCGCGCAGGTCCACGCCGGCGCCGGCGTTGGTAGAGAGCGAAAGTTCACCGCGCCCGCCGAGTGATTGCAGGTTGGCGTTGTTGGAGATCGGCACGCCGTCGAGAATGATGGTGGTGCCGAGGGCGGTAACGTCCTGCGCGCCTGGGCCGCTGGCGAAGTTGGCCGGTGAGGTGCGCAGGCTGATCTGTTGCATGCCGGCAAGGCCCGGCGGCTGGATGGGGACGCCGGGGACGAGTTCGAGTACACCGGCGAGGCTGGCCGCGACCTGATTCTCGATGGCAGCGCGGCCGATGACAGTGGCCGAGGCGATGGTGCCGTCGGCGCGCGAGCGCGCGTCGGCCGTGACACGCACGCGGTCGAGGCGCAGGGGAACAGTGGCGAGGGCGACGTCGACGCGGAGCGTGTCGCCGGCGCGGAGCTGGAGGTCGAGGCGCGCCTCGGCGAATCCCAGGTGGCGCACGCGCACGACGACCGGGCCGCTGGGGACGCGGGCGATGCGCCACGCGCCGGTGGCGTCGCTGCGCGCGGTGAGCGCCGAGCCTTCAAGAGAGATGAACGCGTCGGGGAGCGGGCGCTGGTCGCCGTGCACGGTGACGCGGCCGGCGAGGGTGCCGGTGGATTGTGCATGCACCACGGCACTGGTCGCCAGCAGGCAGAATGCGAGGCATAGGCTCCGCCTCATACGAACCTTCCAAGTGGAGAAGATCAGTCGGCAATCAAACCGACGGAAACAGTCGGTTCGGGGTGCACCCTGTATTGACAGGCCCGGTGGGAAAAGTCAATACTGGAACGCCCGCAGGGAGTGACCTCGATGCATGGGGGTGACACGTGGTCGGGCGCTGGCTGTGGGTGGAGCGGTTGTTGCTGGCCGGCTTGGCGATCCTGGTCTTCTCGCTGGTTCAGGACGGGCGAGCCGGCCGCGACCGCGAACTGACGCTGAATCGCCGGTTACGAGAACCATGGCGCGGCAACGCCATGGCGACGTTCGTCGCGCGGTCGGTACAGGGCGACACGCTGACCGTGGGGCACGCGCCGGTCGGGACCAAGCAACTCGTGTACGTCTTCTCGACTCGTTGTCCATTTTGCCGCCGGTCGAATCCGCACGTCAACGCACTCCTGAGATCGCTCGACAGCGCCGCGGCAACGGGTGCGCTGCGAGTGCAGGTAGTCGGTATCTCGCTTGATTCCTTGCCAGAGACCGCGCGGTACGTGAAGGAACAAGCACTTTCATTCCCCGTGGTGCGCTTTCCGGAGCGGAAGCTGCGTCTGATCTACAAGACGCAGGTCACGCCGTCGCTGATGCTGCTGACGGATGAGGGGCGCGTGATCTTCGCTCGGCTCGGTGTGTTCGAGACGCTGACGGCCTACGACTCGCTGCGCAAGGCGGCGCTGACCCCACCGCCGAAGAGGGATTCATTGCCCGTGGGCACTCTGCCAGAACCATAGCGCCCACTGGTCGATGTTGGGCTGGTCCATTCAACGGAGGAGGTGCACCATGAAGAAAAGAGCGTCGAGTCTGCTTCAGGTTGTTATTCTCGCCCTTTCCACGGTAGCGCTGGTTGCCGGCGTCGCCGAGGCGCGCACGTCCGCCGCGGCAAGTACGGATTGCTTCTACAGTCCGCCGTTCTATGTCGGTGCGTGTGCAAATGACGACGAGTGCAAACTTCTCTGCTTGCCGTACTGGCCGGACCAAAATGTTGGCGGGTGCACCAGCGGGCCGCTTTGCTGTATTTGTGAATAGGCACTTGCGTCGCCGGCGAGCGAACGATGGCGAGCCTCGCGGTTCGCCATTGTTCGTCGCCCGACTTGACAAAGCCCCTCAGCGAGACCGGGATTCGTCCGACAGCAGCATCCGCGAACGACCCGAAGCATACCACGGTCGTCTGGTTCAGCGGCAACGAGAGCACCGCCCTGAGGGAGCCCATGAGACAAACTGCGCGCTGGTCTGCGCCGCAACCTCATCGCCTGCGGTGAACGCCTAGCGCCAAGCAAGGCGGGTGTTCATCGCACGACGAAGGGCGTAGCCGGCAGGACCGTGAAGTCGCGTGCACTGGAGCGGCTGCGTTGAAGATAGCCAAGAACCGGAGAACGCGACCGCTGAAACGAAGTACCAAGCATCGGGTCAACTCTGGTGACCATCGGGGCCGCGTCGATGATGGCCCCAACAGCGGGGGCGCAAAGTGGTGGCAAGCGCGCGTCTTCGATTGAATTCGAGAACACATCGAGCAGTGTTGCCTTGGACAGGAACAGATAATCGTGATTCGTTGCCGAATGGAATCGACGAGGAAGAGTAGCTACATCCTGTGGCAGCGCGAGCGCGAGCGCGCCGTTCAACTCAAACCAGTCAGTGCCGTGCGTAGTGAGCGCGGAATGCGCGTTGACGGTACC
>JBBQZD010000313.1:0-3379 GCA_038208045.1 Gemmatimonadales bacterium
CACAGGCAGGCGGCCGGCGCCTCGGCACTGCGGTACTGGGCGTCCGGCATGCACCGGATGGTGGCCTTGGTCTCCTGCTTCACCTGCTCCTCGCACGCGGCGTCGCCGCACCAGCCGGCGTACACGAACGCGCCAGCACCCTCCATGATTTCCTTGAACCGCTCGTACGAAATCCGCTCGCGCACGCTGTTGGCTTCGCGCCGCGACTTCGCCGCCTCGAACATGTCGCCCTGGATGCGCTCCAGCAGCGCGGCTGCGGCCTCGGCAAGGCCGTCCATGGGCATGGATTGCTTTTCGCGCGTGTCGCGGCGCGCGGCAAACACCGCCGCCTTCTCCAGATCCTTCGGCCCCAGCTCGAACCGCAGCGGAATGCCGCGCAGCTCCCACTCGTAGTACTTCGCGCCCGGCTTCATGCCGTCACGCAGGTCCACGTGCACGCGCAGACGGTCCGTCGCGCCACGCCCCGTCCACGCCGTCAGCGCGGCCTTCAGCGTCGTCGCCGCCTCGGTCAGCCGGGCACGCTCGTCGTCGTTCTTCCAGATGGGCACGATCACGATTTCGATCGGCGCCAGCTTCGGAGGCACCCGCAGGCCGATGTCGTCGCCATGCGTCATCACCAGGCCGCCGATCATGCGCGTGCTCACGCCCCAGGACGTGTTCCAGGCGAAGGCCATCTCCCCTTTCTCGTCCTGGAAGGTCAGGTCGAACGCCTTCGAGAAATTCTGCCCGAGGTTGTGCGAGGTGCCGGCCTGCAGGGCCTTGTTGTCCTGCATCATCGCCTCGCAGGCGTAGGTGCGCAGGGCGCCCGCGAATTTCTCGGACTCGCTCTTGAGCCCCGTGATCACCGGCATCGCCATCCACTCTTCCATGAACGTGCGGTAGACGCCGAGCATCCGGACCGTCTCCTCCTCGGCCTCGTCGTGCGTGGCGTGCGCCGTGTGCCCCTCCTGCCACAGGAACTCCAGCGTCCGCAGGAACAGGCGCGTGCGCATCTCCCAGCGCACCACGTTGGCCCACTGGTTCATCAGGATCGGCAGGTCACGGTACGACTGCGTCCACTTGGCGAACATGTGGTAGATGATCGTCTCGGACGTCGGCCGGATGACCAGCGGCTCCTCGAGCAACTTGCCGCCGCCGTGCGTCACCACCGCGCATTCTGGAGCGAAGCCCTCGACGTGCTGCGCTTCCTTCTTCAAAAAGCTTTCGGGAATCAACAGCGGAAAGTAGGCATTCTGATGGCCCGTTTCCTTGAACATGTCGTCGAGGGCGCGCTGCATGCGCTCCCAGATGCCATAGCCGTTGGGCCGGATGACCATTGAACCCTTGACGGGCGAATAGTCGGCCAGCTCGGCGCGCAGCACGAGCTCATTGTACCAGGCGCTGAAGTCGTCGGCGCGGGTCGTCAGTTTCTTGTCGTCGGCCATCGGTCGGGTTGGTCAGTCATCTCGCGCGGCGGGCACTCCCGCCGCGGCCAGCGCGGCGAGGCCGCGCTCTGGGTCCGTCAGGTCCTCGAGCGTGATCACGGGCCAGGTGCGCCCATCCTCCGCCCGTTCCTTCAGCAAGGGCCGCACCTCGGCCGTGTCGTCGTCGCGGAAGATCACCAGCCAGCGCGCACCGGCCCGCTCCGCGGTCTTGATCTGCGACGTGGACTTCTGCGTGCGCAGCTTCTCCTCGTTCAGCACGTACTCGGCGGCATAGCCCAGGCGCCGCAGGCAGGCCGCCGTGCGCAGCACCGTCTCGGGCTGGTTGTGCAGGGTGCTCACCACCCAGAAGTCCGGCCCGTCGTCCGGCAGGTCGTCGAACAGGCCGTGCGCCTTGAGCAGCTCGCCGAGCACCACGTCGCCCATGCCGAAGCCCAGCGCCGGCAGGTCCACGCCGCCCAGCGCGCCCAGCAGCGTGTCGTAGCGGCCGCCCCCGCAAATGGCGCGCAGTTCCCCTCGGGCATCGAACAGCTCAAACACCGTCCCCGTGTAGTACGCGAGGCCGCGCACGATCGACAGGTCCACGTCAATCCACGCAGCCACGCCGAGGGCGTGCAGGTGACCCAAGTACGCGCCGAACTGCGCCAGCGCCGGCTGCACGGCCTCGACGTGCCCGAAGTCCCGCTCGAGATCGTCCATCGAACCGATGTCCGGCAGGAGCAGCACGCGCTCCACCTGGTTGGGCACCAGTCCGGCCGCGGCCAGCTTCTCCCGCGAAATGTCGTGCGGCTGCCGCGCGATCTTGTCGAGCACCGCGTAGACCGCCGGCAGCTGCCCGGCCTGGACGCCGATGGCGTCGAGCAGGCCGTTCAGCAGCCGGCGGTCGCTGACCTTTGCCCGCACGTCGAGCGGCCCCAGCCCCAGCTCGCGCATGATGTCGATGGCCACGCACAGCAGTTCGGCATCGGCCAGCGTGCTCGCTTCGCCGACGATGTCTACGTTGAGCTGAAAGTGCTCGCGCAGCCGCCCGCGCTGCGCCCGCTCGTAGCGGAACAACTGCGGCAGCGAGAACCACCGGACCGGTTTCGGCAGCGCGTTGGCGCGGGCGGCGACCATGCGCGCGAAGGTCGGCGTCATCTCCGGGCGCAGCGCCACGGCCCGCCCGCCCTTGTCCTCGAAGGTGTACAGCTGCGTGACGATCTCGTCGCCGCTCTTCTGCGTGTACAGGTCGAGCGGCTCGAGCGGCGGGCCATCGTACTCGACGAACGAGTAGCGGCGCGCCACCGCGCGCCAGGCACGGAAGATCGCGCGGCGGCGGGCAAGGTCTTCAGGATAGAAATCGCGGAAGCCGGGGAGTGGTCCCTTGTGCATCCATTGAAATTACCTGCCAGACGCAGAGACCTGCAACCTCGACATCGCGTCCCCGACCGTATGAAAGCTGCCCGTGACGACGATCGTACCCGCTGCGGCCTCCTCCCCGGCCCCTTCCGCCGCCCGGGCCAGCGCCCGGTCGAAGTCGCGCACCACGTCGGCGTCCCAGCCGTGCGCCCTGGCGAAGGCCAGCACCTCGATGACGTTCCAGGCCCGGCTCGCCGGGCCCGTCGGCGTGTTCGTCAGGATGAATCGGTCCACCTGCCGCGCGAGCACCGTCATCATCGCCGGCCAGTCCTTGTCACTCAGCACACTGAACACCGCTACGATGGGGCGCGGCAGGCGCGTCTCGGCCAGCGTGTCGGCCAGCGTGGACGCGCCGTCCGGGTTGTGCGCGACGTCGAACAGGAAGCGGCCCGACAGCTGGAAGCGGCCCGGCAGGTGCACGCGTGCCAGGCCGCGGTCGACCGTCGCGGCATCCGGACGCAGGTCGGCCGGCAGCCTACCTGCTGCCTACCAGCCTCAAGATCAATGAGGCCGCGGCTCCCGATCCGACCCTGACCACGGTGCTGGTGGTGTTTCTGGCC
>JBBQZD010000314.1:0-3336 GCA_038208045.1 Gemmatimonadales bacterium
GCTCGAAGAAGATCAGCTTGCGCCCGTTCACGTTCAGCTTGCCCTCGGCCACCGCCTGGGCCCAGCCTTCGCCCATCTGCGTGGAGGGCGTGATCGGGTACGCACCCGCGGCCTCGCTCGCGGCGGTCTCCATCAGGACGACCGCGGCGGATCCATCGAGCGCCTGCGTGACACCGGGGAATCGGGGGGCCTGCGGCGTCGCCGCTCCGGCCTTGGGCTTGTTCCAGAACATCATGCTGCCTCCGACGAACTCAGGACCGGCACGCCCGCGAACTGCGCGCCGGACAACCAGACAATCGCGCCCGTGGGACAGCGCTCGACTGCGCGCTCGTCCGCCTGGGCAATGAGGGAGTAGTCAACCACGGCGACACCGCTGGCCACGCTGATCAGGCCCGATGCCGCATCCATCACGCACTTGCCGCAGGTGGTGCACGCCACGCGGCACTCGTCGAGCACGCCGTCGCCCGACACGAGGTTCTTGCACTGCACCAGCAGCTGGTCGTCCAGCGGCTGGATGACGAACAGCCCTTTCGGACAGGCCTCCACGCAGTCGCCGCACGCGGTGCAGGCGGCGATGTCCACCACCGGAAGCCCCACGTCGTTCATGCGGATGGCGCCGAAGTCGCAGGCATGCGCGCAGTCGGCGAGTCCCAGGCATCCCCAGGTGCAGCCCTTGCCGCCGCCCGACACCGCGGCCGCGCCGGCGCAGGTGTCCAGCCCGCGATACTCCGCGCGCTGCACCGCCACGTCGGTGCCGCCGGCACAGAGCAGACGCGCTACCCGCTTGGTCGCCTCGCCGGCGTCCACCCCGAGAAACGAGGCGATGGCCTCGATGCCTTCGGCGTTCGACACCGTGCAGGCGGACGGTTGGATTTTTCCTTCCACCGCCTGCTCGGCAAAGGAACGGCAGCCCGGCAGTCCGCAGGCGCCGCAGTTGGCCTGCGGCAGCATGCCGGCAAGAATGTCAATGCGCGGATCCTCCCAGACCTTGAGCTTCTTGTTGGCCAACGCGATGAAGATCGCGAAGAAGAGGCCCGTGCCGCCGAGAATCAGGATGGAGCTGAGGATCATCGCGTCATCCCGCCTTAGCTGCCGTTCGCGATGCCGGAGGCACCGAGCAGCCAGTTCGCGATGCGGTCTACCGCTTCGTCCGATCCCATGGCCGGCGCCCCCTTGGCGCCGCCGGGGCCCGGCACGGCGAACGGTGTGCGCGCCAGGTCCGCGAGCATCTTGAGGTCCTCGCCCATCTGCCATTTGCTCATGCCGCCAAGTCCCTTGGTGGGCATCGGCGGCAGGTGGCGCACCGCCACTCGCTGCCAGGCTTCCTTGCCGGCGGACGGGTCGTGCATGAAGACCGCGGCGCCCTCGGGCATGAGGGCGGCAATGGCCGGCCCCTCGAAGCCCGCGATGCGGTCGAGGCCGCTGGCATCCACCGTCTGCAGCACGAAGGTGCCCGGCGTGATGCAGCGCGCGAGCGGCGCCGGCGGCGCGTCGCCGCGAACCACCAGCACGATCTTCTCGCGGCCGTCGGCGAAGTCGAGCAGCGCGCCGGCGTACAGGTCGGCGCCGTCCACCTCCACGATGAGTGGCGGCGCGAAGCGGCGCTCGGCGCGGTTCCACGCGCGGAACTCCGTCGGGTCGAGCAAGCGCGCATGCTCGGCGGCCTTGTAGCGTCCGCCGCGCACCAGTTCCGTGATGATGATGGCGCCAAAGGCACTGCCGATCGCCGCGAGGGCCGCGTCGATGGTGGCGCCGAGCTTCAGGCCGCCCGACACCTCGGCCACGAAGGACGCATCGCCCCGCGTGCCGACCGCGCGAAGGATGCCGCGCGCGCGCTCGAGGGCCGCCATCGCCTCGGCGTCGGCCGCGACCACCGCGGGAAAGAGCGCCGCGAAGCGTGCGGCGTCAACGCGCTGTTCGGCAAAATGCCCCAGCTCGACGCCGGCCAGCGCGGCCTGCGCGGTGCCGTCGGCGGACTGGGCGAGTAGGAAGGCGTCGGCCTGGGCGAGGGCACCCTGCACGGCCGCGCGGAATTCCGCGATCGGAGTCTGGAGCGCGGCAAGTGCCGCGCCGACACGGGAATCAGACGGCATAACGTTCAAACTCCTGTTCGAGCAGCGCGACGCGCTCCGCGGGCGTGCGCGGCGTGACGCGGCGCGTTTCCTCGTAGCGGGGCCGCGACGCGTCCTTGAAGAAGACCCCCAGGTGGATCTTGTCGTCCTGCTCCGCCATGGCGCGCGCGGCCGCGAGGTCGTGCGGGTCGTGGAGCACCTGGGAGGTGTAGATCTTGTCGAGCTCGGGCGCCACGACGCCGTCGTCGTGCACCATGAGCGTGATGGCCGACGGATCCTGCACTGCCCGCTGAAAGATGAGCGGCGTGAAGACCGGGCAGCGCTGCAGAATGCGCACGAAGCTGAAACCCTTGTGGTGATACGCCGCGCGGAGCGTCGCGTACATGTGCGCGGGCGCCCACTCGGCCGTCTGCGCCACGAACGAGGCGTTGGTGACGCCGAGCGCGACGCTGATCGGGTTGAGCGGCGGCAGCCACCCGCCCTTCGGCTGCGTGTTGCTCTTGAAGCCGGCCGGCGTGGTCGGTGACGTCTGGTTCTTGGTGAGGCCGTAGATGCCGTTGTCGAGCATCTTCACGGTCATGTCCACGTTGTAGCGCATGGCGTGCAGCCAGTGGCCCGCGCCAATGGAGGTGCAATCGCCGTCACCCATCACCACGAAGACCGAGAGGTCGGGACGGTGCAGCTTGATGCCCGTCGCCACGGGCAGCGCGCGGCCATGGATGCCGTGGAAGCCGTAGGTCTTGAGGTAGTGCGGGAAGCGGCTCGAGCAGCCGATGCCCGACACGAACATGGTCTGCTCGGGAATGAGCTGCTCGGCCGCGAGCAGGCGCTGCACGGCGGTGAGCACCGAGTGGTCGCCGCAGCCCGGGCACCAGCGCGCCTTCGCGCCCTCGTACTCGTTCATCTCGTACTGGTGCTCGCCGGCGCCCTGGTCGAGGACGGGGAGCAATCCGCAGGAAACGCTCACTTTTTGCCTCCACGCGGCATGCGACCGCGAATGGCTTCGAGAATCGAACCCGGGCGCAGCGGCTCGCCCGGCACGCGCGTCCAGCAATCCACGTCGACCAGCGTCGCCGAGCGGAGCAGCAGGCTCAGCTGGCCGCGCCGGCGGTTCTCCTCGGTCACGTAGGGGTCGTCGATTTCGTCGGAGTAGTTGATATCGACGGTAATCACATTCTTTATGGGCGTGATTTTGTCCTTTAGCCCGGGCTCGAGCGGCGACAGGAAGCGCAGGTGCGTGGACGAGACCTTGAGTCCCTCGGCG
>JBBQZD010000315.1:0-3318 GCA_038208045.1 Gemmatimonadales bacterium
GGGCATGGGGACGGGAAAAGCCGAGCCCTTCAATTGCCCGCGAGGGTGAATAGATTTCAGGTCTCTGGGAGAAAGCCCCCCGGGGATGCGCATCCCAACATCAAAGTATGGTTCCGGAGGAATGACAATGCGGTTCATTGGTTCAGCGCTCGTGGCGAGCGCTTTTGTTCTCGGTGCATGCGGCGGCGGCGAGCAGAAGCCGGCCGACACCACGGCAGCAGCGCCTGCGGCGGCCGCAGCGGCCGCCCCGGCCGTGGCTGGCGCGACGGCTCCGATCACGGGCACGACGCACGAAGTGAAGATGATCGGCGACGACAAGGGCTATCGTTTCGAGCCCGCGAACATCACGGTCATGGCCGGCGACGGCATCAAGTTCGTCTTCGTCTCGGGTGGCCCGCACAACGTGGCCTTCGACCCGGCGCAGTTGACGGACGCTGCGGTGAAGGCGCAGCTCGACGCCAACATGGGTCCCGAGAAGATGGCTGAGCTGTCGAGCAAGATGACGATGGCGGCGGGTGAGACGATCCTCATTTCATTCGGCGGCATCAAGGCGGGCGAGTACCACTACAACTGCACGCCGCACCTCGCGATGGGCATGAAGGGCGTCATCACGGTTCAGTAGGCTGGTCGCGGCCTCGCGCCGCGATCTGATGAAGCAGAGGCGGGCGCATCCGGACTCCGGCGGCGCCCGCCTCGTCGTATCTTGCCCGTGATGCCGCAGACCGCCGTTCATTCTCCGGCCCGGGCCGAGTGGTTCGCGGCGCGCGCGCTGCTCGCCATGCGCCGGCTCCGGCCCCTCGCGCCGCTGGGCGTGGCGGCGGTCGTACTGGCGTTCGCGGCGGTCATGGCCTGGCGTGGCGCGTTCTTCGGCCGCGGCGCCGCGATGCCTGCTCTCGCGTCTTCGTCCGGGGTCTCGCCGCCCGACACGGCGGCGTTGGCGCGTGCCGTGGGCGCGGCGCGTGCGGAACTGTCCATCGGCGATTCGGTGATGCAGGCGCTGGCGGTTCGTGCCGAGCTACTCGAGGCACCAGCGATGCTCTCGACGGAGTCGCAGCGCACGCGCGACTCCCTGCGCACGGTCGTGTCGGTTCTCGATGACGTGCTCGATCGTGCGTCCAAGGCGCCGCTTTCGGCGTCGTACCGGGCCCTCGCCGCCACGCGTGCGCTGCGCCCCGTGGCCAGCGTTCCCGGCCTCGTCGACTCGCTCGATGCGCTCGACCGGATGCGGCTCACGCTCGATCCCGTGGAAACGCCGCAGAGCGTGTTCGCCCAACTGACGCAGCGCACCAACGGCGTCGGTGAATCCCTGCAGGCCCTTTCTCGGGCGCGCCGCGCTACGCTGGCGCGGGAGATTGCCGGCATCGAAGCACGCGTGGCCACGAGCGCGCGGGCCGATTCGCTCATCGCCGCCACGATCACCGCGCGCGCCGCTGTCGACAGCGCGCGCGCGACGCTGGCGCGCGCCGAGGGGTCGCTGCGCGAAGCCACAGATTCGCTGGCGACCGCTGAGCAGCGCACGGACTCGACGGCGCGTGCAGACGCCGCGCGCGCGCTTGGAGCTCCGCCTGAGGCGTTCGCGGCAGCGGCACTGGTGCTGACCGCAGTGCTCGTCTTCTCGCTCGCCGTGGGGGCCGAGTTGCGACGCCCGACGATCGCCCATGCGCGCGAAGCGGAGCGGTTGACGGGGGTCCCGGTGCACCGCGTGGCGGCAAGCCGGCAGCGTGTGCGACGGAGGCCGGCGCGTGGATCTTCGGGCGAGCCCGTCGATTCTTTTCGCCTGGCGTATCTCACGCTGACGGCGAGCGGCGACCGTGCCAGCGGCGTGCGAGAACGACCCGTCTGCGTGACCGGCGATGACGCCGGCACCGTGGCGATGGTGGTCGGGCGCCTGGCGATGAGTTCCGCAACGGACGATCGCGCGACGCTGGTGGTGGACCTCGCGCCCGGGGTACCCGGCGCCAGCCGGTATTTCGCGGAACGTCAGGAACCGGGATTCACCGAGGCCATCGCGGGCATTCGTCTCTGGCGCGAAGTCGCCCGCCCGGTGGGGGCGAACGAGGGACTTGCCGTGGACGTGGTGCCGGCCGGGGCGCGTCGCGCCGACACTCAGGCGGCGGTGGAGAGCGCGACGAACCGCAGCGAGTTCCACCTGTTCGCCAGCGAGTACGACCTCACGCTGCTCGCCGCGCCCACGCCCGAGGCGGTGGCGTGCGCCGCCGAGCTCTGCCAGCATCCGGTCACCGTGCACGTGGCCCGTGTGGCCAAGACCACGCTGGCGTCGCTGGTGGTGGATGTCCGGTCGCTGCGGGCGCTGAATGTCGAGCTGTACGGAATTCTTCTCGTCGATTCATAAAACATGCGTCACAATGGCTTAACAGTCTTTATAATACTCCGTTGATGTCTTTATAATGGCGGTAAATACAGTATGAATGGAGCATTTGCAGACACCATCAGGGACTTGGAGCTCGCGCATCTCACCCGCCTGTCGTTCTGGGCGGTGGCGTCAATCGCGGCCGGCGCTCTCCTCCTCCTCCTTTCCTGGCGGAAGCGCTCGACACTCGCGTTGGCGTTCCATTTCTCGACGCAGACCATGCTGTGGGGGTGCATCGAGCTGGTCGTGGCCCGGCGTGGGCTCCGCATCCTGTCGCTGCGGGATCACGCGGCGGCCGTGTCGCTCGACCGCCTGCTGTGGCTCGAGGTCGGTCTCGACGCCGGCTACATCCTGGTCGGGTTTACGCTGGTGACTGCAGGACTCCTGATGGGACGCCGACTCGGACCAATTGGCGCGGGCATCGGCGTGGCCGTGCAGGGCGTGGCTCTCGCGGTGCTCGACCTGATGCTGGCGAGCCAGTTGGGACCACTGCTGTGACGCAGATGCATGCCGCCAGCGCGGACTGTATGTTTCGGCACACCCTCCCGCCGGAGTCCCTCCGCACCCGATGACCGGCTACTCCGACCGCATCAACCACGCCTTCGCCTTCGCGGCCAAGCACCACGATCGCCAGGTGCGAAAGGGCACGCGGCTCCCGTACATCACGCATCCGGCCAATGTCGCCGTCATCCTGGCGCGCTACGGCTGCGCCGATGAGACGGTGGTCGCCGGCATCCTGCACGACGTCATCGAGGACTGCGTGCGCG
Source organism: Gemmatimonadales bacterium (assembly GCA_038208045.1). Lineage (GTDB taxonomy): Bacteria > Gemmatimonadota > Gemmatimonadetes > Gemmatimonadales > Gemmatimonadaceae > PNKL01. Next base: position 3,139 of record JBBQZD010000315.1, read on the forward strand.
AGGGCTGGACGCGCGAGATGCTGGAAGAGCGCATCGGCGAGAAGTTCACCACCAGCGTGCTCGAAACGGTGCTGATGGTCACGCACCGCAAGCTCGACGACGACGGCAACGAACTGGACAAGCAGCAGAAGAAGGCGGACTACCTGGAGCGGCTGGCGCAGGCCTCGGATGTGGCACGCT
>JBBQZD010000316.1:0-3293 GCA_038208045.1 Gemmatimonadales bacterium
TGATCCATGGCGCCAACGACAACGTCGGCGTCGAGGTGCAGGGCAAGAACTACACGCCGCCGGAAATCTCGGCGATGATCCTGCAGAAAATGAAGCAGACCGCCGAGGATTACCTCGGGCAGACCGTCACCAAGGCGGTCATCACGGTGCCGGCCTACTTCAACGACTCCCAGCGCCAGGCCACCAAGGACGCCGGCGAAATCGCCGGCCTCACGGTGTTGCGCATCATCAATGAACCCACCGCCGCCGCGCTCGCCTACGGCCTCGACAAGAAGGGGAAGAAGGACGAAAAGATCGCCGTCTTCGACCTCGGCGGCGGCACGTACGACATCTCCGTCCTCGAGCTGTACGAAGTGGACGGCTCCAAGCAGTTCGAGGTGAAGTCCACCAACGGCGACACCCACCTGGGTGGCGACGACTTCGACCAGCGCATCATCGACTGGCTCGTCGTCGAGTTCAAGAAGGACCAGGCCATCGACCTGTCCAAGGACGCGATGGCGGTGCAGCGCCTGAAGGAAGCTGCCGAGAAGGCCAAGATCGAACTGTCGGGCACGCAGAGCACCGACATCAACCTGCCCTTCATCACGGCCGACGCCTCGGGCCCCAAGCATCTCAACTACCAGCTGACGCGCGCCAAGTTCGAGCAGATGGTGGACGACCTGGTCCAGCGCACGCTCGTGCCGATGGAGAAGGCGCTGAAGGACGCCAACCTGTCGCCCAGCGAGATCGACGAAGTGTTGCTCGTCGGCGGGTCGACGCGCATCCCGAAGATCCAGGAAATCGTGAAGAAGTTCTTCGGCAAGGAGCCGAACAAGGGCGTGAACCCCGACGAAGTCGTGGCCGTGGGCGCCGCCATCCAGGGCGCCGTGCTGACCGGCGAGCAGAAGGACGTGCTGCTGCTCGACGTCACCCCGCTGTCGCTGGGCATCGAGACGCTGGGCGGCGTGGCCACCGTGCTGATCCCGCGCAACACGACGATCCCGACCAAGAAGTCGGAGATCTTCTCGACCGCCGACGACAACCAGACGACCGTCGAGATCCACGTGCTGCAGGGCGAGCGCGAGCTGGCGCTGCACAACAAGACGATCGGCAAGTTCCAGCTGACGGGCATCCCGCCGGCTTCGCGCGGCACGCCGCAGGTCGAGGTGACGTTCGACATCGACGCCAACAGCATCCTGCACGTGACGGCGCGCGACAAGGCGACCGGCAAGGAGCAGAAGATCCGCATCGAGGCGTCGAGCGGGCTCACCGACGCCGAGAAGGACCGGATGATCAAGGACGCCGAGGTCAACGCGGCCGAGGACAAGAAGCGCCGCGAAGAGATCGACACGCGCAACCGCCTCGACTCGATGTCGTACGAGGTGGAGAAGAACGCCAAGGACTGGGGTGACAAGCTCCCGGCCGAGGCCAAGACGCGGCTCGACGCGGCGGTGGAGCGTGCCCGCAAGGCGCATCGCGGCGAGGACTTCGGCGAGGTGAAGGGCGCGCTCGAGGAGCTGAACGCCGCGTACCAGGCGGCGGGCCAGTCGTTCTACGCGCAGCAGCAGGCCTCGGGCGAGGGCGAGCAGCCCGCGGAGGGCGCGGCGCCGGACGCCGAGAAGAAGCAGGACGACGTCGTCGAGGCGGACTACGAGATCGTGGACGACCAGAAGAAATAGGCATCCGGAGCAGGGTCGGGGGCGCGGGAGCAGGCTGGCCGCGCTCCCGCGCCCCCGATGCGTACTGCGCCGGCTCGCGTCCCGGCGTGCGATGGGGCCGCCGTGTGGCCCGCAAATCGGCGCGAGGAAACAACCAGGCCCGGTCGCGGGTCTAACATCAGGACCCCCAACAGCGATAGAGTTCATACCCTGACCCTCCATTTCTCCCGTTCGCGCATCGCCGCCATTACCGCGACTGCATTCCTCGGCGGCGTCTTCTTTGCGTCGTCACTCGACTGGACGCAGCACCTGTTCGCGCAAGGCGGCGGCAAGGTGAAGACCGAGACGCTCGCCCCGCTCTCCGCCGGTGCTCCCGGCGAGGGATTCGCCGCGATCGCCGAGCGCGTGACGCCGGCGGTCGTGTCGATTCAGGCGGAGCGCGATGCGCGCCGCGCCCGGCCGTCGCCGCAACAGCAGCAGCAGCGGCGCAACGTGCCCCCGGGCCTTGAGGAGTTCTTCAACCAGCTCGACCCGCGCCAGCAGCAGGGGCCGTCGGAGTCGTCGGGCTCGGGCTTCATCGTCAGCAAGGACGGCTACATCCTCACCAACAACCACGTGATTGATGGCGCGGACCGGGTGAAGGTGCTGATGTCGGACCGCCGCGAGTTCAAGGCGAAGATCATCGGCCGCGACCCGCAGACGGACGTGGCCGTGCTCAAGATCGACGGCGCGAACCTGCCGACCGTGGGGCTGGGCGACGACAGCAAGCTGCGCATCGGCGAGTGGGTGGTGGCCATCGGCAACCCGCTCGGGCTGAACTTCACCGTGACGGCGGGCATCATCAGCGCGAAGGGGCGCGGCAGCGAGCTGGCCGGGCTCAACCGCGATACCTACGCGATCACCGACTTCATCCAGACGGATGCGGCCATCAACCCCGGCAATTCGGGCGGACCGCTGATGAACACGCGCGGCGAGGTCATCGGCATCAACTCCGCCATCGCGAGCCAGACGGGCTTCTACTCGGGCTACGGCTTCGCCATTCCGATCACGCTGGCCAAGACGGTGATGGACGACATCGTTGCGCACGGTCGCGTGCGCCGCGCCATCCTCGGCATCACGATCAATGACGTGAACGCCGAGGACGCCGCGGTGGCGGGGCTCAAGCAGATCGCCGGCGCGAAGGTGGGCGGCTTCAGCGGCGACGACTCGCCGGCCAAGCGCGCCGGTCTGGAGCCGGGTGACATCATCGTGCGGGTGGACGGCATGGACGTGGATCGCGTGTCGACGCTGCAACGCATGGTGCGCCAGCACCAGCCGGGCGAGACGATCGCGGTGGACGCCGTGCGCTACGGCGAGCGGAAGAGCTTCAAGATCAAGCTGACCGAAGCGCCGGCCGAGGCGGAGCAGGTGGCGAGCGCAGAGGAGAAGCCCACCGAGGGCGCCGCGGTGTCGAACTCCAAGCTCGGCCTGAGCGTCGAGGTGCTGAGCGCCGAGGCGGCCAAGGCCAACAACATCCCGGAGGAGTTCCGCGGGCTGCACGTCACGGCGGTAGACGCGGCGGGGCCGGCGAACGGAAAGCTGGACCAGCGGGACATCATCGTGCGCATCATCCGGCCGGAACCGGCCGCACTGGTCCGGACGACGAGCGACCTGCAG
>JBBQZD010000317.1:0-3271 GCA_038208045.1 Gemmatimonadales bacterium
GTCATCCGGTGGCGCGGCAACAAGTTCACGCGCATCAGCGACGTCGTCGCGCCCGGGCTTGCGGCGGCCTACGCCATCGGCCGCACCGGCTGCTGGGCCGTCGGCGACGACTACGGCCGCCCGTGGAACTCGAGCTGGGCGGTCGCTTTCCCCAACGGCTATCCGCCGTCCACGGTGCAGAACCTCGTCGAGCAGTTCGGCGTGAAGTCGCTCGCGGGCCGGCCGCCGCTCGAGCTCGTCGGCGTCCACCCGACGCAGCTGTACGAAGTCGCGATGGGCGTGCTGATGTTCTGGATCCTGTGGAAGCTGCGCGACCACAAGCACGCCGAAGGATGGTTGTTCGGCCTGTACTGCATCCTCGCCGGGCTCGAGCGGTTCATCGTCGAGTTCTTCCGCGCCAAGGACGACCGGTTCGTCGGGCCCCTGACGATGGCGCAGACCATCGCGCTCGTCTTCGCCGTCGGCGGGCTGGTCTGGATGCAGATGCGGCGCGACACGAGCGCCGGCAAGCCGGGGATCTACGCGGTGGGCAAGGCCTAGCCGTCCCGTCTGTTGGCACTGACGACGCGCGCCAGGCGTCGCGGAACCATCGCCGCCCGCTAGTCCGCCTCGAGTACCACCACGGCGCCCGCCGTGGTGTCCGTGTGCGACAGTGTCAGCCAGTGGCGGCGCACGCCGAGCACTTCGGCGCGCTGTGCGGCCCGGCCATGCAACAGCAGCTCCGGGGCGTGGCCTGGGCGCGACACGACCTCGATGTCCTTCCAGCCGATCAGGCGCGCGCTCTCGCTGCCGGCCAGGGCCTTGAAGGCGGCCTCCTTGGCGGCAAGCCGCGCGGCGAGGTGCATGGCTGGCCGCGCCCGCGCCGTGGCGTACGTCACCTCCGCCTCGGTGAACAGGCGGGCCAGCGCGCGGTCGCCCTTGCCGTCGAGCAGTCGCTCGACGCGCGCAATCTCCACCAGGTCGAATCCAAGCCCGGCAATCACGGCGTGCCCCGCGCGATGAACAGCCGCAGACGCACGCGCTGGCCCCCGCTCTCGGCGATCACGAGGTACGCCCCGTTCGCGACATTCCACGGGAGGTCCCACGTGACATCGACGTCCTGCGCCCCCGCCGTGGACTTCCAGGCCAGCCGGCCGGTGAAATCATAGACCAGCAGATTGCCGCTCTTCCCGCCGAAAGGCCAGACGAACGTCACCTGGTTGCCTCGCACGGGATTGGCAGACGGCTTGAAGCGACTCGCGGCCCCGGCGCGGCTGGTGTCGTCCGGCGTCGTCGCGGCGGCCGGCAGGTTCGCGAACAGCGTCACCTCGTCGATCCACCACGGCATGCCGACCGACAGGAACGACAGGACGATGGTCTGGCCCTTCACGCCACCGATGCGAAGGTCCTCCGGATACCAGGCGCTGGCGTTCCCCGCGAGCCGGCCGACGATGTTCCACGTTTGCCCGCCGTCCGCGGAATAGCGCACGAATCCGAACGGCAGCTCGGCGAAGCCCTCGCCCGAGTAGCGTGTCCAGTACGTCAGGCTCAGCGTGTCCGCTGCGGCCGGCACCGTAATGGGCAGCGACCGCAGTTCACCGGTGGTTCCGCGGTACGACGCCTTGCCGGCGAACGGCGTGGCGGCGTCGGTCACGAACCCGGAGAGCGACCAGGCGGGATCGCCGCTCTCGGCGCCCGCAGCGGCCAGCAAGGACCAGCGGACCTGTTCGCCGCCGGCGGTGATGCTGATCGTCGAGGGACGACCGAGCGCACCGGACTGCGAGAGCAGGCGCCGGTCGTAGCGAGCGCCCGACGTCGAGTCGAGCGTGAAGGCAATCGGCTGTCCGGCGGCCGACAGGGAGGCCGAGGGCGCGGCCGACGATGGTCCGCGAACGCGCAGCCGCGTCGAGCCGCTCTCCAGCACCCAGCGCTCCGGACGCAGGCCGGTGGTGGGACTGCGGTAGTGCGCCGGGTCGCGTGCCATCTCGATGGCGTCGAGCGCGAACGGCAGGTTGTCGGTGAAGAGCAGTTGCAGCAGCGTTTCGTCGTCGGGAAACTCGAAACCGTAGTAGCCGCCCGTGCCGTAGCCGCTCGTGAGTTCCGGATTGATGCTCACCGTGCCAAAGGTGGCGCTCGCCCAGTCGGTGTATTCACCGTTGGTGGGATACAGCAGCCAGGCGGTGCCCGGCGAGTAGAACGACCGCTGCGACCCCGGCAGGCGGTCGCGCGCCGCGGGATTCACGTTGGTGCCGGCGAGCGCGCGATACAAATCGAGATCGCCGGAGAGCACGCCCGCCCGCGAGCCCGGCGGGAAGAGCAGCAGCCCGGCATACGTGTGATACGAGATGGAGATCACCGGCGGGTGCAGCAGGTGGAACTGCTGCAGCGCCTTCACCTCGAGTTCCGATGCCGCCGACGGCCCCCGGTAGATCTCGCTGAACGGATCGGGCGAGGAGCCGCTGTCGTCGAGTCCCCAGTTGTTGGAGTGGTTCCGGTTCAGGTCCACACCCGTGGCCGTGCCGGTGGGGCGGCGGTTCTTCCGCCACAGCCGGTCGGTCGTGAACGTGTACTGATAGCCGTCGGGATTCACGACCGGCACGATCCAGACGTCGCGCTGGTTGATGAGCGAGTCGGTGCGTGCATCCGTGCCGGTGGCGAGGCGCGTGATGAGTCGCAGCGCCATTTCCGTGGCCGCCCACTCACGAGCGTGGTGTGTGGCGACGAAGAGCACGTTGGGCCGGCTGGCGGCGTCGCCGCGCGGGCCGACCTTGACCGCCAAAATCGGGCGTCCCTCGTACGACAGGCCCACGGTGTCGACGCTGACCCGCGGATTCGCCGCCGCCAGCGAGTCGATCCACCGGCGAATGCCGCGCTGCGGATCGTCGTACGACCGGTAGATCACGGGCGCCGCCGCCACCGCGGCGAGGTTCTGCAGGCGGCGCACGTCGGTGTTCGGCGCCAGCCGCGGCTCCGCCCGGGCGCCCAGCGCCGCCAGGCGCTCCACGTCGCGCGGTTCGGCCACGACGAGGGCATCGCCCAGTTCCATCCCCACCACGTCGAAGCCGCGCACGACCAGCGACTCGGCGCGAATACCGGACACGCGGTACGTCAGGTGCTGCTGCGCGCCGGCGACGATGGGTGCGCACGCGAGCAGCAGCAGCAGCAGGACGCGCGCGGCGCCCGGCGGACGCTGGCCGTCCCGCACCTCGACGATGCGCTGCCACCAGCCATCCACGGCGAGAAAGAGCTGCTGCAACTCGGCCACCCACGACTGCCACGCGCGGAAGCGGTC
>JBBQZD010000318.1:0-3199 GCA_038208045.1 Gemmatimonadales bacterium
CGCTGGCGCCGTTGTGCGGGGGGTGCTTCGGCCGGGGGCGGCGTGCCGGCGCAAGTTCCCCGGCCGAAGCTCCCCACGCTCGAGCCCATGAGCGGGAGCGCCCGCGACGTGCGCGCCGGCGGCGGTGTCGGCGCCTCGTCCACGGACATGACGCGCGCCCGGAAGTCATAGTCGTCGACGACCTCCAACACTTCCACCTCGGCGAACCGGCCGGCGGGCACGTCGCGATCGAGCCAGGTCACGCCGTCAATGTCGTCGGCCTGCCACGGCAGGCGCCCCGAGGCCGGATGCGCGCCGTCGGCCGACTCCTGCACGAGCACGCGCGCCCGCGCGCCGAGGCGCGACTCATACCGCTCGGCGGTGATGTGCCGCTGCAGTTCCTCCACGCGCTCCAGCCGCTCGCGCTTCACGTCCTCGGGCACGTCGTCGGTCATCGTCGCCGCGCGCGTTCCGTCCTGCGGCGAGTACGTGAAGACGCCGACGCGTTCGAACTCGATCTCTTCGAGGAACTCCAGCAGCTGCGCGAAGTCGCCGTCGGTTTCGCCCGGAAAGCCGACGATGCACGTGGTGCGGATGGCGAGCTCGGGCACGGCGCCGCGGAAACGGGCCACGCGTTCGCGGATGCTCTTCTGCCGCTCCGGGCGGCGCATCCGCTCCAGCACCGTGTCGGAGGCGTGCTGGATGGGCATGTCGAGGTAACGCACGATGCGCGGCTCCGACGCGATGACCTCGAGCAACTCGGGCGTGATGCCCGACGAGTAGAGGTACATGTTGCGAATCCACGGAATGGACGTCTCGCGCACCAACGCCTGCAGCACCTGCGGCAGGCGCACGCCGTCGCGCCGGTCGCGTCCGTAGTGCGCGAGGTCCTGCGCCACGAGGTTGATCTCGCGGGCTCCCTGCATCTCGAGCAGCTGCGCCTCGCGCACGATGTCGTCGAGGGCGAACGAGCGGTGCTTGCCGCGCATGAGCGGAATGGCGCAGAAGGCACAGCCGTGATCGCAGCCCTCGCTGATCTTGAGGTAGCGCACCCAGGGCGTGTCGCCCGTGTAGAGGCGGATCCCCGGATGCAGCGTCTCGGGGTCGCCGATCAGGCCGCGGGCGTGCAGCTCCACCGCGAGCCGGTCGGTCTCCGACGCGCCGAGGAACAGGTCCACCTCGGGCAGCTCGGCCTGCATCTCGGCCTTGTGGCGCTCGACCATGCACCCCACGGCCACCACGGTGCGGCAGGCCCCGTCGGACTTGTACTGGGCCGCCCCGAGGATGGCGTCGAGCGATTCCTTCTTGGCGGCGTCGATGAACCCGCAGGTATTGACGACGATCAGCTCGGCCTGATCGAGCGCCTCGACGGGCTCGCCGCCGTGCGCGCGCAGCTCGGCGACATAGCGCTCGGTGTCCACGGTGTTCTTGTCGCAGCCGAGGGTGACAACGGCAAATTTCACGAGGCGGGGAGCTGGGAGGGCCGGAGGCGCGGGGAACCATGAAAGTTACCCGGTTCGGGCCCCCATGTCAGCTTTTCGTGAGGCCAAATTGGGGGGCGTCAGCCGGCCATTTTCAGCACGGAGGCGCTGAAGAACGCCGGCCTCGCGCGCGAAAAGGTCGTGCCGTGTGCGCTACCGGTAGTTGCCGAACTTGAGCTCCACGCCGAACTCCTGGCCCCGCAGCAGCGTCATGGCGTCCTGCAACGCGTCCTTGTCGGGGCCGCTGACCCGCACCTGGTCGCCCTGGATGCTGGCCTGGACCTTCTTGAGCTTCGCGTCCTTGATGGCCGCCGAGACCTTCTTGGCCGTCTCGCTGTCGAGTGCCTGCTTGAGCTTGACCTCGCGCTTGAGCGTGTCGTTGCCCGCCGGCACGTCCTCGCCGATCTCGAGGTTCTTCACCGGCATGCCGCGCTTGATGAGCTTCGACAGCACGATGTCCCAGAGCGCGCGCATGCGCATGTCGTGATCGGTATGCAGGCGGATGACCCCGTCGGCGCGCGCGAACTCGATGGTCAGGACCTTGGCGTCCTTGAAGTCGTAGCGCTGCGACGACTCCTTCTGCGCCTGGTTGATGGCGTTGTCGACTTCCTGGAGGTCGACACCGGTGGTGACGTCGAAGGAGTAGGAGCTGGACATGGGGGAATTGGATTTCGGATGACGGAATTCGAATTCGCATTCGGAATTCGACGCGGAGGCTGGATTGGAAATCGAAGGGGTGTGGGGACAATTGGGAAGGGCGCCGGGGCGTCCCGCCCCCGCGCCCGCCTCTCCCGTCTCCCGTCTCCCGTCTCCCGTCTCCCGTCTACCGTCTACCGTCCACCGTCCACCGTCTATCCTCACGACCCCAAATACGACTCCAGCGCCTTGGCGCGGCTGATATGCCGCAGCCGGCTCAGCGCCTTTTCCTTGATCTGGCGCACGCGCTCGCGGGTGATGTTGAGCACCTCGCCGATTTCCTCGAGCGTCATCGGCTCCGCGCCGTCGAGCCCGAAGTAGAGGCGCAGGATCTTCGCTTCGCGCTCCTTGAGCCCGCGCAGCGCGTCGTGGATCGACTCGGTGAGGGCCTTGTCGAACATGTCCTCGTCGGGCGTCCGGCTCTCGGTGTCGGGCAGGTAGTCGAGCAGGCGGTTGTCCTCGCCCGGCGACATCGGCGCGTCGAGCGACAGGTGCGTCTGCGAGATCGCCATCGTCCGGGCGACCTCCTCCTCCGTGATGTCCATGCCGTCGGCAATCTCGGCGTGCGTCGCCTCGCGGCCGAGCTCCTGGAGCAGCGCGCTGGCGCGCTTGCCGATGCGATGCAGCGTGCCGGCGCGGTTGAGCGGCACCCGCACGATGCGCGACTGCTCGGCGAGGGCCTGCAGAATGGCCTGGCGAATCCACCAGACGGCGTAGGAGATGAACTTGATCCCCTTGGTCTCGTCGAACTTGTGCGCGGCGCGGATCAGCCCGAGGTTGCCCTCGTTGATCAGGTCGCTCAGCGAGACGCCCTGGTTCTGGTACTTCTTGGCCACCGAGACCACGAAGCGCAGGTTCGAGCGCACGAGCTTGTCGAGCGCCTCCTGCTCACCGGCGCGGATGCGCTGGGCGAGATCGACCTCGTCCTCGCGCGTGATCAGCGGGTAGATGCTGATGTCGCGCAGGTACTGGTCGAGCGAGCCTTCTTCATACGACGACTTCTTCTTGCCGGTGACGGCCATACGTACAACGGCTCCTTGTGC
>JBBQZD010000319.1:0-3158 GCA_038208045.1 Gemmatimonadales bacterium
GCTCGCCGCCGACTCGATGGCCGGCCGCATGACGGGGCAGCCCGGCGGCATGATGGCGGCGCGCTTCATCGCCGCCGAGATGCAGCGCATCGGACTCACACCGCTCGGCGACAGCGGCTACTTCCAGGTCGTGCCGCTCGAAGCCGTGCCGCTGGCCACGCCCTCGCGCCGGGGGAGCACCGAGCGGCTGGTAACGCTGCCGTCGCTGGCCGACCTCGACACGGTGCCCGCCGAGCGGCGCCGCCCGGCGGTGAACGTCCTCGGCGTCATCGAGGGCAGCGACCCGGCGCTCAAGCACGAGATCGTCCTCATTGATGCGCACTACGACCACATCGGCATTGGGCGCCCGGTGAACGGCGACTCGATCTACAACGGCGCCGACGACGACGCGTCAGGTACCACCGCGGTGCTCGAGATCGCGCGCCAGCTCATGGCGGGACCGCGCCCAAAGCGGACGGTGCTCTTCGTCACGACCACCGGCGAGGAGATGGGACTGGTCGGCACGCGGTGGTTCATCGACCATCCGCCGATGCCGCTGTCGCTGTTCGTGGTGAACATGGAGATCGAGATGATCGGGCGTCCCGACTCGCTGGCCGGCGGCCCGGGCCGGGCGTGGCTGACGGGCTTCGAGCGCTCGAACATGGGTGAGCAGCTGGCGGCGGCCGGCCTGCCGATCGTCGCGGACAAGCGCCCCGACCAGCACTTCTTCGAGCGCAGCGACAACATCGCCTTCGCGCGCAAGGGCATCGTGGCGCACACGCTGTCGTCGTTCAACCTGCACACGGACTATCACCAGCCGAGCGACGACGTGCAGGGCGTGGACCTCGAGCACATGGCGTCGGTCATCAACGCGGGGGCCAGGGCGGCGCGCCTGCTCTCCGACGGACCGAAGCCGGCGTGGAAGCCGGATGGCATGCCAGGACCGCCGGCGCCCCGCGCGCCGCGCGCGGTGCCGCCGGCCACGCCTACGGTGAAGCCGTAGCTGGCGGCTCGCCCTCGTGGCGCCAGGCCCGGGCCACGGGGGCAAGCACCACCGCCGCGATGATGCCGAGCAGCACGACCATCGCGCCCACGCCGATGAAGATCGCGTCGTAGGCCGGTACGCCCGTCCGGCGCCGCGTGACCTCGACGGCGATGCCGCCCGCGATCGGGCCAAACAGGAAGCCGAAGCTTCCCGCCACCTGAAAAGTTCCGAAGAGGCCCTCGCCGGCGCCGCGCCGCGCGAACTCGCTCACGAGCAGCAGGTTGGGCGAAAACATCATCGCGCTCGTCAGGCCGCTCACGACCATCGAGACGGGAAGCATCGCCACCGGGACGAGGCCGTAGGTGGCGTACACGACGCCGAAGCCAATGGTGCCGACGACGACCAGCCCGTACCAGCCCTGCCGGTCCGCCAGCCGGCCGATGGGCCAGCAAAGCAGGGCGAACGGCAGCATGAAGGCCGACATCAGCAGCCCACGCCCCTGCGGCGAGATGCGCTGCACTTCGCTGAGGTAGAGCGTGAAGGTCGAGACGAAGACGCCACTGGTGACGCGTTCGACGAAGCCGAAGGCCAGCGGCATCCAGGCCGCCAGCGACCGGCGGTTCCAGTCGTAGCGATGTCCGGGGCCGGCCGCCGCGCCCCGCGGCAGCGGCGGAATGGCCAGCGACGCGAGGGCGGCGACCACCAGCAGCGCCGCCGCGGTGAGATAGACGGCACCCGGACTGTGCGCCACGATCCAGCCGCCGAGCGGGGAGCCCACCGCGATGCCGATCATGAGGGCCGACGCGACGAGGCCGAGCGCGGCGCCGCGCTTCTCGCCGGCCAACCGGTTGGCGGCGACCATGAGCAGGGTTACCGCCGGCAGGTGCGCGACGCCGTCGAGCGCGCGCCAGGCGAGTAGGGCGGGCACGGAGGCCGCCGTGTACATCCCGAGAAAGGCGCCGGCGTCCACAAGGAGCGACCCGAGCAGCCATGCGCGCAGATTGGGACGACGGCGAAAGAGCGCGAGCACGATGGGCACGCCGACAATGCCCGTTGCCATGTTCACCGCGGTGAACGCATGCGCGTCGGCGCGCGTGCCGTGCAGCGCCACGATGACCAGCTCATTGAGGCCCGGCACCACGAGCGTGAGCGGGACGAGCGTCAGGAAGGTGGCGAGCGCAATGCTGCGCCGCGCCCGGCGGTGGTCGGTGGGAGACACGGAGAGCACGCTAGCGGAAGCCGTCTTCGTACAGTTCCGCGAGCCGCCGGAGCGTGGTCGAGAAGTCCCCGGTGCGATCGGCGACGGCGAGCGCTCCGATCAGGTCGGGGACCATGTGCGGTGCGCCGGTGAACGTCTCGGCGAGCGAGCCGGCCTGCAGCTGGTGCTCGTCGAACCGCGACACGAAGGCGCTGAGCGCGGGGTCGGCGGCGGCCTCGGCGGCCAGCCGAATCGATCGCGCCAGCGGCAGTCCGGCTTCGACGGCCGTCGCCAGCGCGCGGGCGAACCGCGCGCGGACCAGCGGTGGCCGCTTGCCGTAGCTCTGCGCCACCGCCAGCACGAAGGAGCCGCCGCTCACGACCCACGCCACGCACCCGGTCACGACAAAGCCGGTGTAGGCCGCGACCTGCCCGAAGTACAGCAACGGGAAGGGCGCGATGAAGACCATGCAGAGCGCGCTGAACATGGGGTACGCCATCTGCTTCTTGACCCAGAGAATCAGGCGGTGCTTGCTGTGATAGAAGTCACCGAGCAGCTGCAGCGTGTCGTCGAACGTGCCCGACTCCTCGCCAAGCGTGAGGAGCGCACGCTCCATGGGCTCGAACCGCGCGCCGCCCGTCTTCACGAGATAGGTGACGCGCTGGCCGCGGCGCGCGCCGTCCAGCAGCCACAGCCGCATCTCCTCGACGTGCGCCGCGCCGCGCGGGCCCATCGCCTGAAACGCCTTCTCGTTGGTGAAGCCGGCGTGCGCCGCGGTGCGCCACATGCGGTAGAACTCCGCACGGTGACGCCCGTCGTCGAGCTGCCGGTAGGCGGCGAGATAGCTGGACACGCCGGGATAATAGCAGGTCGGCCGGGGCCGGGCAGGTGCTCCCTCGCGCCGGGAGATGCGGCGGCGAGCGAGCCAGGCGGATACGGCGCTACTGGAACGCCGCCAGGACCATCACCCAGAGTCCCACGAGGCATGCCAGCGCC
>JBBQZD010000320.1:0-3157 GCA_038208045.1 Gemmatimonadales bacterium
CAGCAGCGCTGGCACCTGTCGAGTGCACAACGGGCAGCAATTCCTCCGTCCGGCCCTCAACAACGAGACCATTGGCCTCGAGGAAGTCCAGGACGGCGTATGGAACGTGATTGACTACGAGACGCTGCTCGGTCGCTTAGACGCGCGCACCCGCACCATCACCGGCGCGCCATCACTCAAGAAAGACTGTTAACGATGTCCCCGGACAAAGTGTCATCTATCTTCCCGACTGTACATTGTCAAGAGTCATATAGCGATCCGCTTACACCGCATAATTTCTCAGTTTCTCGGATCACTTCTTTATGCAATGTACTCACCGCATCGATCGCGGCGGGACTACTTTTATTGGCTCTTCGGGGATTTGAGTGGGTGAATTTCGAAGGTTTTTCAGGTGCGCGGTAGTGGTGGTAGCGTGCAGGTGAGGATCTTCAGGTGGAGGTACTCTTCGTCACGCAGCCCGTAACACCGACGTTGGATCACGCGGATCTTGTTGTTCAGCCCTTCGACGTACCCGAGCGCCACCTTGTTCTCCGGCCGGCAGTAGGCCGCGATGCCATCCCAATGCCGCTCGATCAGCGCGGCAAACTTCTCGAACGGTTTCAACCGCTGCCACCGGAGCGAGGCTTTCCACTGCTCGAAGAACTTCCGCGCCCACGGCTCGCGCCGGTACTCCCACAACTGGCCGAACTGTTCCTTGAGCACGTACGCCGTGTTGAGTCGCTTGTTCGCGGTCAAGAGGGTCTTCAACGTCCGCCGCTTCGCCGGCGAGAGGTTCTCGCGGTGCGAGAGCAACACGTACTTTTGTCCCTTGATGTACTTCCGGTCGGGGCGATCCGTGAGGCGCTGGTACTCCTGCTTCCGGACCGTGTCCATGGCGTGGTTCAGATGGCGCAGCACGTGAAACTTGTCGTAGAGGATCGCAGCCTGGGGCGCCTGCGCCTCTGTCGCGTTCCGAAACGGCTTCCACATGTCCATCACCGCCAGCCGGATATGCTTGGTCCGCGCGGCGCCAAGGAAGTCGTAGAACATGGTCATGCTTTCTTCCGACCGGTCGACGCCCCCGAACCAGATCGGCTCGTGGCGCTCCAAATCACTGACGACGATGCGATAGTCGTGGCCTTTCCGCACGGAGATTTCGTCAATCCCGATCACGGCCGGCCGGAGTGGGCCCGCGCGCGCCAGCTGCTCCTGCATGTAGACCTTGTCCATCTCTTTGACGGCGTGCCAGTCGAGCCACAGGTCGTCGGCCACGTCCTTGATCGACGCCCCCCGACACTGCTTGCCCACGTAGAGCGCAAAGCGCCTGGTGTAGTGCGGATTGGCCGCCAGCCAGTCGAGGCGCTCCCGCTTCACGCCGCCGCAGCGCCGGCAGTCGACCCGCCGCAGATCGAACTCGAGATAGATGCGCAGATCGCCGCACGGCAGGTCCCGCACGCGGCACGTCCGCCGGTCGTACCAGGTGCGCGCGGTTCGGCCGCAGGTGCCGCAGACCGTTTTTTTGGGCGCCGGGTGAGCGGGATGACCCGCGCCTGCGGGTCGCCGAAGATCCCACGGAGCGTCCGGCTCGGCGTGAAGCCGGGCACGCGGTACGCGTCACGCAGCTCGCTCTCGGGAGGTCGTCGCAAAGTCATGCACGAACTTCACGTCAGTCCGTGGCCTCGGCAAGTCCCTGTTTCCCCTCTGACGGCAGTAGCTTGAACCACGCGAAACACCTATAAATTCACCCACTCGATTGCCCGAAGACCCACTATTAAAGACGTCGGTCTCCGAACTCCTTTGCCGAGCGTGCGTTGGCCCCTGACGATGCCCTGAAGATCAACCACGGCGTGGCGATTCCGCGCGCCGAGCTCGCGGTGCGCGCGTCGCGGGCGGGCGGGCCCGGTGGGCAGCACGTGAACACGTCATCCACGCGCGTGGAAGTCGAGTGGAACGTCCGGGCCTCGTCGGCACTTTCGGAGGCGCAGCGCGAGCGGGCACTCGCGGCGCTGGCGCCAAAGTTGTCCGCCGATGGCGTGTTGCGCGTAGTGGCCAGCGACACCCGCAGCCAGCGGCAGAACCGCGAGCTGGCGGAGCAGCGCCTCGCGGACACCGTGCGCCGCGCGCTGGTGGTGCCAAAGAAACGCAAGGCGACGCGTCCGACGCGCTCGTCAGTCGAGCGACGGCTCGAGGGGAAGAAGCGCTCCTCCGACAAGAAGCGCACCCGCCGCCGGCCCACCGAGGATTGATGCTCTCGCCGAAAATTCTGTACACGATGCGCGGCTACACCCGCCAGCAGTTCGCCAAGGACGCGGCGGCCGGCGTCATCGTCGGCATCGTCTCGCTGCCGCTCGCCATCGCCTTCGCCATCGCCAGCGGCCTGCCGCCACAGGCCGGGCTGTACACGGCCATCATCGGCGGCTTCCTCGTGTCGCTGCTCGGCGGGTCGCGCGTGCAGATCGCGGGGCCCACGGGCGCGTTCGTGGTCATCGTCTACGGCGTGGTGCAGCAATACGGCGTCGGCGGCCTGACGGTCGCGACCATGATGGCGGGCATCATCCTCATCTCGCTCGGCCTCTCGAAGATGGGGGGCGTCATCAAGTTCATCCCGAGCCCGGTGACCATCGGGTTCACCAGCGGCATCGCGGTGGTGATCGCCAGCGGGCAGTTGCGCGACTTCTTCGGGCTCGACCTCACCACGGTGCCCGCCGACTTTGTGGCGAAGATCGGGGCACTCGCCGAGCATGCGATGAGCGCAAACCTGCCGACGGTGGCCGTGGCCGTCGCCACGGTGATCGTCGTGCAGATCGGCCACCGCGTGACCACGCGCGTGCCCTCTCCGTTCGTCGCGCTGGTCGTGACGACGGCGGCGGCGCAGTTGCTGCACCTGGACGTCGCGACCATCGGCAGCCGGTTCGGCGCGATTGACGGCTCGTTTCCCGCACTCCATTTCCCGTCGGTGAGTCTGCACACGGTCACCATGCTGGTCGGGCCGGCGTTCGCCATCGCCGCGCTGGGCGGCATCGAGTCACTGCTGTCGGCGGTGGTGGCCGACGGCATGATCGGGACGCGCCACCGCTCGAACATGGAACTCGTGGCGCAGGGCGTCGCAAACGTCGTGACGCCGTTGTTCGGCGGCATCCCCTGCACCGGTGCCATCGCGCGCACGGCCACCAACATC
>JBBQZD010000321.1:0-3119 GCA_038208045.1 Gemmatimonadales bacterium
GACGTCGCGCGTGGCGTACGTCTCGTCGTGGTGCGGCAGGTGCCCCTTGATGGCGGGCACGTCGCGCGGGGCCGGCAGGTAGTCGATGACGGCGTCGAGCAGCGCCTGCACGCCCTTGTTCTTGAACGAGGCGCCGCAGAGCACGGGGCAGAACGCCATCTTGATCGTCGCCGCGCGAATGGCGTGGCGGATCTCCGGGATGGTGAGCGAATCGGCGCCGTGCGTCAGGAACTTCTCGATCAGCTCGTCGTCGTGCATGACGGCGGCTTCGACCAGCGCGTGCCGCGCCTCCTCGACCTTCGCCTTCATGTCGTCGGGGACGTCGGTGACCACAAAGGTCTTGCCCAGCGTCTCCTCGTCGAAGATGTACTGCTTGCGCTCGATGACGTCGATGTGGCCGGTGAACAGTTCGCCGGACCCGACGGGGAGCTGCAGCGCGTACGCGTGCTTCGTCAGGCGGTCGCGGATCATCTCCATGCAGCGCTCGAAGTTCGCACCGACGCGGTCCATCTTGTTCGCGAAGATCATGCGCGGCACTTCGTAGCGGTCGGCCTGGCGCCAGACCGTCTCGGTCTGTGGCTCCACGCCGGCCACCGAGTCGAGCAGCGTCACCGCGCCGTCGAGCACGCGGAGCGACCGCTCCACCTCGACGGTGAAGTCCACGTGCCCGGGCGTGTCGATGATGTTGATGCGGTATTCCGGCCCCGTGCCTTCGAGGTGGCTCTGGCCGTGGCGCATCCAGAAGCACGTCGTCGCGGCCGACGTGATGGTGATGCCGCGCTCCTGCTCCTGCTCCATCCAGTCCATCGTGGCCGCACCATCGTGGACCTCGCCGATCTTGTGCGACTTCCCCGTGTAATAGAGGACGCGCTCAGTCGTCGTGGTCTTCCCGGCATCGATGTGGGCCATGATGCCGATGTTGCGATAGTACTTCAGGTCGGTCGTACGGGCCATGATCACTCAGAAACCGAATTGGAAACCCGCGCCAGGCGGCGCCACGCGCGGAAGTGAATTCAGAGGAACGAAAACGCGGCTGGACCAGACGCCGTTCCCTGGGGAACAGCCGGTGTCCATCCGCCATCGCCGGGTACACTCGCCACTGCTGCACGAATGGGGACCCACGGCGCGCCGGGCTGTTCGAGCCCCGACGTTGAATTGTCCTGTGTTGCTTTTCGGAAACCTCGGCGCGGGCTGCTCCTGCTCCCGTGCGTCATCGGTCGGCTTGGTCCTTCGCCCCCGCGCTGACACGTCGTACCACGTCAGTTGGCGGGCCCATATGAACCGGGGCACAGTTCCCCGGACGTCCGCGCGAGGCGGCCGGCCATGTGGATGTCTCGTGCAGACAATTCCCCATAGCCCACTGAAGGTAGCGCAATTCCTTGTGGAGTCAAGGGTTGGGGGGTCAACGGAGAACCGGAATTCGGATTCCGGAATTGGAATACGAATTGGGAATCCGAACCGGATGGCGGATGGGGAGGAGGAGGCGGACGCAAAGGCGCGTCGTGTCGCCGCACGGCTTGCCTTGCGCGACGGGTCGGCGCACCACATGCATCATGGCATGTCGTTCTTTCACAAGACCTTGGCGCTGGCCGCCGGACTGAACTGCGTCGCCTGTGGCGCGCTCACTGGCACCGCCGACGAATCGTCGAACAGCACGATCTCCCTCCGCATCGACCCCGGACCGGAACTGAACGGGCGGAACCTGAGCTTCGCCGCCGGCGACTCGCTCGTGGTGCGCGCCACGGTCATCGGCAACCCCGACGCCTACTCCGCTCCCGTCGTCTCGGCCGTTGACCCGAGCCTCGTCGAGGCGCGCGCCGATGGTTCGGTGCGCCTGCTGCGCCCTGGCGCCACCACCTTCGCGGCCACCGCCGCGGCACGGTCCACCCGCACCACGCCACGCCTGCTCAGCGCGACGGGCTCCCTCAGCATCGTCTGCACCATGGAAGCGCGCGCCGGCATCAACCTCACCATCGTCGACTCCCTGAGCGGCGTCGCAGTGGCCGGCCCCGGCGCCATGCGCCTCGCCGTCACCGACGGCGCCTTTGCCGACTCGCTGCGCACCGTCACGATGTTCGGCCTCTGGGGCGCCGCGTACGAACGCGCCGGCACCTACACCGCCACCGTCGATGCCGACGGCTACCTGCCCTGGCGCAGGGACGGGCTCATCGTGCCACGCGGCCTCTGCCACGTCATCCCCATCAGCGTCACGGCCCGCCTGGTTCGGCGTTAGCCTCGGCCCCCGCCGCCGGACGCTCCGCCCGGTACCACCAGGCGACGCCCAACAGGAACGCGCCGACCCCGAGGTAACTCCCCACGCGCAGCGCGATCTGCTGCACCCCGACCGCGTTCGCCATCGCCACGAGCGCCGCCCAGACCGAGAGCGCCAGCCCCACCTGGCGCAGGCGGCGCGAGCCCGACACTCGGCCTCGCCACAGGATCGTCACGCCGCACGCTGCGTAGTAGATGATCAACAGGAACATCGCCGCGTCCGCGCTGAAGGCGCGATGCAGCTCGCTGCGCCACCACAGGAAGCAGGCCGTCGCGAACGCGGCCCGCGCGACATCGGGCAGAGGCATCCGGTCTGCGGAGATGGTCTCCACCATGTCGGGCACGAGCTGCACGGCCACGAGCAGTCCGGCCATGCCCACCGCGAGCGACACGGATGGCCCGGTCGAGAACGGCACGGTGAAGCCGCCGACGGCCACAAGCCGGAACATCCCCAGCGCAAAACTCACCGCGGCCGCGACGGCCGTGGCGACCAGCACCACGGGCTGCGCTTCGCGACGCGCCACCCACGCGGTGACGATTGCCACCACGGCGCAGGCCGCCGGGATGGCGGATGGCCAACTGTCCACCGCGAGCACCGCGGCCCACGTCGCCACGACGCCGGCGGCCGCCAGCAGCGCGCCGCGCCGCTCGTGACTCTCGCCCGTGGCCGCCGCGGCGTATCCCAGCACCCAGAGCCCCGCCACCGACGCGTGCACCACGCCGCCGAGTTCCCCGCCCCGGACGGGCACCAGGCCGAACATCAGGCGCGCAAGAAACACCAGCGGCAGGGCCAGCGCAGCGGCGGCCCACCAGCCGGCGCGCGCCTTCGGCACGCCGCGCGCGGTGTA
>JBBQZD010000322.1:0-3069 GCA_038208045.1 Gemmatimonadales bacterium
CTGGGGGACGCCGAGGCGGTGAGCGAAGAAGGCATCCGGGCGGGCACGTTCACGCTGGCATCGCAGAGCGGCATTGATGCCGCGCCAGAGGGTGGGGCGGCTCTCGCCGCGGCGGCGCAACTGGTGAAGACCGGTCGGCTAAGGGCGGATGCGTCGGTGGTGGTGTTCAATACGGGATCGGGGGCGTCGTACAGGTTCTAGAGAATTGGAATTCGGATTCCGGCATTGGTATTCGAATTCTGAATACGACATTGATGGCGGAACGTGAGACGGAACGCCCCCGCCCACGACGTATCTTTCCTGGGGCACCGTCCGCCCTCCGCGTCGAATTCCTCATTCGACTTCCCATTCCGACATCCGAATTCCAATTCCCATGATCATCGCGATCCTCGACCCGGCTCATGGCATCTCGGGCGACATGACGCTCGGCGCGCTCGTGGACCTTGGGCTCGACCCCGAGTGGCTGAAGGCGCTGCCGGCCGTCCTTGGGCTCGCGGGCGTCACGGCCCGCGTGACGGACGTGACGCGTGGGGAGATCGCCTGCAAGAAAGTCGACTTCGACATCCCGCCGCAGCCGCATGGCCGGCACCTGAAGCATATCCGCGCGATCGTCGAGTCCTCGCCGGCGCCCGCCGACGTGCAGGCGGCGGCCATGGATGCGTTCACCCAGCTCACGGCGGTCGAGGCGGCCATCCACGGCACGACGATGGAGCGGGTCCACCTGCACGAAGTGGGCGCGGTGGACGCGATCCTCGACGTCGTCGGCACGCTCTGGGGACTGAAGCTGCTGGGCGTGGACGCCGTGTACTGCGGCGTCATCGCGGTCGGTGACGGGTTCGTCGATGCGGCGCACGGACGCATGGCCGTGCCGGCGCCGGCGACCCTGCGCCTCCTCGAGGGCCTGCCGATTCGTCCGGGTCCGGACGGAGCGGGCGAGCTGACGACGCCCACCGGAGCGGTGCTGGTACGGGTACTGTCCCGCGGAGCGCCGCCCGCGTCGTACGTGCCGTTGCGCAGCGGATACGGCGCAGGCACCCGGGATCCGGCCGGCCGGGCAAATGCGCTGCGCATCATCCTCGCGGAGACGGACGATGCGGTCGACGCCGAGTCGCTGATCCTGTTGGCCTGCGACCTGGATGACCTGAGCGGCGAGTACGTGGCGGGGACGGCCGACGCGCTGCGTGCCGCCGGCGCGCTCGACGTCACCGTGCTGGCGACCCTGATGAAGAAGGGGCGTCCCGGACAACGCATCGAGGTGCTCTGCACGCC
The DNA here is from genome assembly GCA_038208045.1 of Gemmatimonadales bacterium. Lineage (GTDB taxonomy): Bacteria > Gemmatimonadota > Gemmatimonadetes > Gemmatimonadales > Gemmatimonadaceae > PNKL01. Next base: position 1,270 of record JBBQZD010000322.1, read on the forward strand.
GGCCGAAGCCGATCGTCTCGAGGACCTCTTGCTTACAGAGAGCACGACCATCGGCGTGCGCCGGACGACGGTTGCGCGCCGCGCGCTGCCGCGCCGGGAGGTCAGCGTGGACGTCGACGGTCACGCGGTCCGTCTCAAGGTCGTCACGCTGCCCGGCGGCGCCACGCGCGCGAAGCCGGAGTGGGACGACGTGCAGCGCGTGGCCGGCCTGCTCGGGCGGCCGACGCTCGAGGTGGCCGAGCGCGCGCGTCGTGCGGCGGCAACGATTGGCGGGACAACGGGGTAGGAAGACAGTAGATTTACATATCGGGCCGCCGAGGACGGCTGGCCCCGCAACCAGGAGCAATTCCATGACACCGACTCGCATTGCCCTTGCCGCCTTCGCCGTGGCCTCGCTGGCCGCGCCGCTGCTGGCGCAGGGTGCCTGCGAACTCGAGACGCGCAAGCCGTACCAGCTTGCCAGCGCGACTCTCTACCTGTCCAAGCATGACCAGTCGTCCAATGAGGACGACCGGCTCAAGCTGATCCAGGGCGCCGTGAAGGTGCTCTCGGACAACCCCGACCGCATCGGCAACCCGGCGGGACGCAATTACCTGCTGGGACAGGCATTCGTGCGGTGGTTCCAGGATGGCGGTCAGAAGCCGCCGATCCGCGCCACGCGCGGCGACGTGGGGTACTCGGACGATCCGGACGGCGCGTTCGTGCTGCCCGAGGCCCTGGACGAGGTGATGGGCGTCGTGGAGCGGGAGTTGCCGGCGTGCGCTGACAGCACGAAGCGATTCCGCAACGCGGTCTTCGGCCGGGTGCTGAACACGGCGATCGCCTTCTACAACGGCAAGCAGTACGATTCGGCGATCGTCTACGCCAACTACGCGCTCAAGGCGAATGCGCGGTCGCCGCAGGTGGGTGCCGCGTACCAGGTGATTTCCAACTCCTCGCAGGCCAAGGGCGACCTGACGGGCGCCATTGCGTCGCTGCAGGTGGCCATCGCCAAGATGGGGAACGATCCGGCGTCCATCGCGAGCAAGAGCACCGCCATCTTCAACCTTGCGGTCCTGAGCCGCGATCAGGCGCTCAAGCAGGAGGGCGATGTGCGAACCGTTGGCCTGCGCCAGGCCGCCGCGCACTTCAAGTCGTATCTTGACCTGGCCCCGGACGGCGAGAACGCGTCGTCCGCGCGTGCGGCCTATGCGCGGTCGCTGCAGGACGCCGGCGACACGGCGGCCGTGGCGGGCATCTACAGCGACATGCTGGCCAATCCTGCCAAGTACACGGCGCTCCAGCTCTTCGAGGCCGGCGTGGTGCAGGCCAATGCGGCGCACTTTGGCGATGCCGCGACGCTGTACGAGGCCGGCCTCGGCATGAACCCGTACTACCGCGACGCCCTCTTCAACCTGAGCAACGTCTACTTTGCCCAGCACCTGCCCGAGAAGATGGCGCCCGTGGTGGCGCGGCTTCGCGCCGTGGACCCGATGAACTCCGATGTGCTCAAGCTGGCCGGGGCGGTCTGGCAGGAGCGCGGGCGCCAGACGACCGAGCCGAAGATGAAGAAGATGACGCAGGACTCGGTCATCGCGTACATCGAGGCGTCGGGCAAGTTGCCGGCGCGGGTGACCGTGACGCAGTTCACCGTCGGGCGCGAGGGGAAGGTGGCGCTGACCGGGATCGTCGAGAACCTGGGAAAGGCCGCAGCCAACTTCACGCTCGGCTTCGAACTTCTCGACAAGGCGGGCGGCGTGGTGGGAAAGGCCGACGTCAAGGTGGACGGAATCGCCCCGGCAGCGAGTGCCGGCTTCAATC
>JBBQZD010000323.1:0-3033 GCA_038208045.1 Gemmatimonadales bacterium
GGGTGTCGAGCACCCGGGCGGGGGCCCGCGCCTCGCGACTCACCCTTCGAGCAGCTCGCGCGCGAACGTGTCGGCGTCGAACACCATGAGGTCGGCCGCGGCCTCGCCGACGCCGACGAATTTCACCGGCGCATCGATGGCCTCGTGCACCGCCACCACCACGCCGCCGCGCGCGGTGCCGTCGAGCTTGGTCACCACGAGGCCGGTGACCGGCACGGCCGCCGCGAAGGTCCGGGCCTGGATCACCGCGTTCTGGCCGATGGTGCCGTCGAGCACGAGCAGCGACTCGTGCGGCGCACCGGGCAGTCGCTTGGCGATGACGCGCGCCACCTTCTTGAGCTCATCCATGAGCCCGTCGCTGGTGTGCAGGCGACCCGCGGTATCAATGATCACGACGTCCATGCTGCGTGACACGGCCGCGTCGATGGCCGAGTAGGCGACAGCGGCGGGGTCGCCGCCGGCTTGCGCGCCCACGAACTCCGCGCCGCTGCGCTCGGCCCACAGGCGGAGCTGGTCAATGGCCCCGGCGCGGAAGGTGTCGCCGGCGGCGACCATCACGCGCTTGCCCTCGCCGCGCAGGCGTGACGCCAGCTTGCCGATGAACGTGGTCTTGCCCGCGCCGTTGACGCCGAGCACGAGGATTACGGTGGGGGCCGGCTCGGCGAATCGGAGCGCGGCGTCGCTGGTGCCGCTTCGCAGGGCGGCGGCGACGTCGGCGAGCAGTGCCTGCTGCAGGGCCTCCCCGGTCTTCAGCTCCCCGCGGGCCGCTCGGCGCTCGAGGTCGGCGATGAGCCGCATGGTCACGGGCACCCCGAAGTCGGCCTCGAGGAGCAGCGTTTCGAGCTGCGCAATGGCGTCGACGCCGACGCCGCCGCGCGCGATGACCGCCACGTCGAGCAGGGCGACGTCCTTGATGCGTTGCCAGAGGCTCAGCTTAGTCTTGAAGAGGGACATGGGGGGAAACGGAACTCGGATGACGAAATTGGAATTCGAATTCGGAAGTCGAGGAGGAGCACGGAGCCTGCCCGGTGGGAATCTACCGCCAGGACGAGGGGCGGAGGTACCATTCTGCCGCGTCGGAACGCTCGACGATGCCGACCGGGCAGCGCGACACGACGGTGGCAAACTCCGGGCGGCCCGTCCGCCCCTCCGTTCACTTTGACGTCAAACAGGCCTCGGTTCTGACGGTCCCGGCAGACGGCCGCGCGGCCCTCGGACTCGCGCGGGGGGCGCACACCGCGCAGAACGTCGTTGACGGCCATGCGATGGGACGTCAGGTTTGTAGTAGGTGCGGATCAGCAATCCGTCCTATGGCGTGGCGCGATGCAGCGCCCCTTATTTGGTGCAGCGTCCCCCAGAACCACGCCCCGGTCGAGCCACATGGTCTGGTTGGGAAGGCAAGCGATCAGCACAGCGCGACGCCGTGCACGTCGCCGGGATCACCCGGCGCGGTCGCGTTGCGGCTTCACGCTCATCGAAGTCGTGGCCGTGTCGGTGATCATCTCGGCGCTCGCTGCGCTGGCGCTGCCGCGCTACCACGATGCCGTCGAACGGGCCAAGGTGGTGCGCGCGATCGGCGACGTCCGAACGCTGTCCATCGAGATCGACGCGCAGGACAGCCTGCCGCCCGACCTCGCCAGCATCGGTCGTGGGGGTCTGCTCGATCCGTGGGGCCATCCCTACGTCTACTACAAGTTCATTTTCCCGGAACACGGGAACACGCCGCCGAGCGGCGCCCGGAAGGACCGGTTTCTCGTGCCGGTGAATTCGACGTACGACCTGTACAGCATTGGGTCCGACGGCAGGACTGCGGTCCCCTTCACCGCGCAGGCCAGCCGGGACGACGTCGTGCGGGCCAGCGACGGCGCCTACACTGGCCTCGCCTCCAAGTTCTGAGCCGCCATGAAACTGACGCTTCCGCTCACGCTCCAGACCAGGGTCGGCCGGCGCATGGCGCTGATGTTCGTGCTGAGCGCGCTGCTGCCCGTGGCCGTGCTCGCGGTGGAGGGCTATCGGCAGGTGCGCGCCGAACTGCAGGAGCTGGCGACCGCCGAACTCGGTCAGACCGCTCGCGACGTGGGCCAGGGACTGCTCGACCAGCTGAAGGGTGCCGAGAACACGCTGCTCGACGAGAGCGCGACCTTTGCTGACGTCCCCGCGGACCGACTGACCGAGAGTGGTGCCCGCCGAACCGCGCGGGCGACGTTTTCTGCGCTCGCACTCGTCGACGGGGCAACCGTCCGCTCGCTGTGGGGGCAGGCGCCGCGTGATATCACGCTGTCCTCGGACGAGCTCGACTGGCTGCGCCGCGGCCGGCGCCTGCTGCGGCTCGACCGCGACCCGCTGCGCGCCTGGCTGGTGGGCACGGCGAGCCGAACGCGGCTGGTCTGGGCGGCGGTGGACACGGGCTTTCTGTTCCGCGGACTCGCGGAGCGGTCGCGCAGCGCCGCGGGAGGCGGCTTTTCCCTCTGCATCCACGCCGTGCATCGCGACGCGCCGCTGTTCTGCCAGAGCGCGTTCGACGCGGAACGCGAGCTCTCGGCGTCGTGGGACTTGTTCCTCGCAAGCCAGTTCCACGCGCCGCCGCTCCGCATCCGGGTCTGGCAGTCGCTGGCCGACGTGTACCGACCAGAGGAACGATTTCGCCGCACGTTCGCGCTGAGCATCATCACGGTGCTCGCGCTGGTCGTGCTCCTCAGCAGCGTGCAGGTGCGACGCAGCCTGCAGCCGCTGACGGAACTTGGCGCGGCGACGCGCCGGCTGGCGCAGCGGGACTTCTCGGGGACGGTGGCCGTGTCGAGCGGTGACGAGTTCGAGGACCTCGCCGATTCCTTCAATCACATGACCGCGGAGATCGACCGTCAGTTCCGGACGCTCACCGCCGTGAACGCGATCGACCAGGTGGCGCTGACCGCGCGCAACGCGTCGGATGTCGCGGCGACGGCCGCCGTCCGTCTGCGCGATGCGCTCGCATGCGAGGCGGTGGACGTATACATCGCCGGTGGCCGGCCGGACGATCCCTGGCGGTGCGTT
>JBBQZD010000324.1:0-3027 GCA_038208045.1 Gemmatimonadales bacterium
GTGAAGCGCCGGCCTCCGCCGTTTCTGCCGAGCGAGGCCGACGCGGCGGCGCGCGCCATCGAGATGCTCGGCCACGTCAAGCTGCACGCGCGCGACCTGCCCGGCGTCTACGAAATGCGGTCGGCCGACGGCGAGATCATCTACGTCGGCAAGTCCAAGAAGCTGCGCACGCGGCTGCTCAGCTACTTCCGCGCGGCGTATCCGGCGCACAAGGGCGCCCGCATCCTGCGCGAGGCCGCCGAGATCCAATGGGAGTACGTGCCCACCGAGTTCGCGTCGCTGCTGGAGGAACTCCGTCGCATCAAGCGCTACCGGCCGCGCCTGAACGTCGCCGGCAAGCGCGACGCGCGGCACATGGCGTTCATCCGCGTGGCGCGCGGCGCCGCCGCGTCGTTTCGGGTGGTGCGCGACTCGGGGCAGGACGACGGCGGCATCTTCTACGGCCCGTTCCACGGTGCGGTGCAGCTCGAGGAGGCGCTGCGCGAACTCAACGACGCGTTGGGGCTGCGCGATTGTGCGCTCGACTTCAAGATGCACTTTCCCGAGCAGCAGTCGCTGTTCGCCGAACTGCCGCGCACGCCGGGCTGCATCCGGCACGAGATCGGCAAGTGTCTGGGACCGTGCGCGGGCGCGGTGCGAAGCGACGAGTACCACGCACGGTTCCGGCTGGCGCAGGCCTTTCTCGAGGGGGCCAACGACGTGCCGGTGGCGGCGTTGAAGCGCGCGATGGACGAGGCCGCCGAGCGCCTCGAGTTCGAGCGCGCGGCATCGCTGCGCGACAAGATCGAGCGGCTGGAGTCGCTGCGCGCCCAGTTCACGCGATTGCGCTTTGCCGTGGAATCGCTCTCGTTCGTCTACACGCCAGTTGCCGTCGAGGGCCATGACGAGAGTTATGTCATCCGGCGCGGCCGGGTGCGGGGCGCACTGCCCGCGCCGCGCAGCGCCGACCAGCGCCGCGCGTTCGACGCCCAGGTGACGGAGATCTTCGCACCGGTGGAATCGGCCGGCGGCACGGTGCCCGCGCACGAAATCGACGAGCTGTTGCTCGTGTCGAGCTGGTTCACGCGATTTCCGAAGGAGCTGGAGCGGACGAGCACGTTTGCGCGGTCGGCCCGACGGGCGCGCACGCCCTGATCAGTACGGCAGGTCCACGATCCGCGCCTCCACCGCGCCATCCGCAATCGTCAACCGCGCGACGCTTGGCGTCAGGTCGAAGCGCCGCGCACCGGCCGCCCCCGGATTGATCACGAGCACGCCGTCCAGCTCCTCGATCTTCTGCACGTGCGTGTGCCCGTACACCAGGACGTGAAAGCCCGGATACGCGGCCGTCAGGCGCGCCGCGTTCGGACGCCCCACCTCGTGCCCGTGCGACACGTGAATCCGCACGCCCTCGATTTCCACCACGCGCTCGGCGGCCAGCCCCGGCTCCCACCGCGCATCGGTATTGCCGAACACCGCCTGCACCGGCGCGATGACCGCCAGCTCGTCGAGGATCCCCTCGCCGCCCACATCACCGGCGTGCAGGATCAGCGACACGCCGGCCAACGCGTCGTGCACCTCCGCGCGCAGCATGCCGTGCGTGTCGCTGATCAGGCCGATCTCGGTCACGCCAGCACGCGTCGCGAGACCACACTGAACACGGTGAGCGCGACCGCCACGGTCATGATCTCGGCGCCGAGCATCCCCGTCAGCCCCCACGCGTCGTGCGCCCAGCCGGCCCCCTTCACCAGTCCCAGCGAGCCGAGCGTATTGAACGCGATGAACAGACTCACTTTGGTCGAGGCCGCGCCGCCCTTGGCGAGCGTGAACGCCATGCCGGTGAGCGCCGCGGTGCACGCACCCAGCGTGGCGGTGTAGCTGGCCGTGATGACGGCGAAGGCCCACGGTTCGCGCGGCGAGACCAGCAGCACGAGGGCGAGGACGCCCTGCGCCGCGCAGGCCACGAAGTACGCGCGCCGCAGCGGCAGGCGATCCTCGAGCCAGCCACCGCCCAGCGTGCCGATGGTGATGGCGATGCCGGCCACGAGCCCGAGCACCAGCGACACGAAATCGCCCGATGCCTTCCACTCGGTGGCCACCGCCGAAAACAGGAACTGCGCGTTGCCCGTGCCGATCGGGAGGAACGCGAGCAGCAGCGCGAGCCGCCCGTCCACCTTGCCGAGCATCGCGCGCAGTTCGCGCCACACCTCGCGCACGCGATCGCCCATGCGCCCCGTGCCCACGCGCGGCGGCTCGCGCAGCACGAGCAATGGCAGGTTGCACGCCAGCACCACCGCGGCCAGCACCGCGCCCGCCATCCAGAGCGCCGGCAGGTGTCGCACCAGCCAAAGCGCCGCGCCGCCGCCCAGCGTCTGCCCCACCATGTTGCCCGTCTGGTAGAAGCCGGCGGCGCGCCCGAGCATGGCCGGGTCGCAGTTGTGCAGCAGCAAGCCCTGCAGCGCAAAGGCAATGAACGTCGCCGAGAGCGCGCCGGCCAGCACGAAGGCCGTGAGCACCGGCAGCGTCTTCGCGCTCATCGGGATCACGCACATGGCGAAGAAGGTCAGCGCGCAGCAGGCGTTGGCCAGCACGTACCAGCGCTTGCGCGTGAGCGTCAGGTCACCGATGGGGGCCCAGAGGAACTTGAAGGCCGCTGGCGCAAAGGCGATGCCGACAATGGTCGCGGCCGCGCTCACCGGGAGCCCGGCCTGCCGCGCAAGCCACCCAAGCATCACGGCCGGCACCCCGACCATCAGGCCGTACGGGAAGTACAGGATGCCGAAGAGCGCGGGGTGGGTCTTCACGAATTGGATTTCGGATTTCGGAATTGGAATTCGAATTCGGAATTCGAGGAGGATGGCGGAACTGGAACGCGAAGCAACGACGCGCGAAGATGCATCGGGAAAACATCGGGGGCCCGCTTCGCTGGGCCCCCCCCGCCCCCGCACCCGTCCCCAACCCCCCCCCCGCCCCCCGCCCAACCACCCCCCGCGCCCCACCCCGACCCCACCCCCCCCCCCGGCCCGGGGGGGGGGGGTACCCCCACCC
>JBBQZD010000325.1:0-3007 GCA_038208045.1 Gemmatimonadales bacterium
CGACGCCCCTCATCCGCCGGGGCTGGGCACGCGACGCACGCGGCACGTGGAGCTTCGACGCCGCGCGCGACGGCGCCGACGCGTGGCCGCGGCGCGGCGGACCGTGGGCATCGGTGCGCGGCGAGGGACCGTCCCGGAAAAACCGCCCGCGGACGAACCCCCTCAGCACGGTGCCCTCCGGCACGAGCCCGCTGGGGGACCCGCGCGACCGCGTGGCGACCCCCGCCGACTGGTACACGCCGTTCCGCGAGGCCTCGTGGGAGGAGGCCATGGACCTGACGGCGCAGCAGCTGGCGCGCCTGCGCGACACGCACGGGCCGGACTCGCTCGCGACCTTCTCCTCGGCGAAGTGCTCCAACGAGGAGAACTACCTGCTGCAGAAGCTGTTTCGCGCCGCACTCGGCACCAACAACGTGGACCACTGCACCCGGCTGTGCCATTCGTCGTCGGTGAGCGCCATGCAACGGGCGCTCAACACGAGCGCCGCTTCCGGTTCGATGCGCGAGGTGGAGCACGTGTCCGACGTGATCTTCGTGCTGGGCGCCAACACCACGGAAAGCCACCCGGTGTTCGGCGCGGCGATCAAGCGCGCGGTCCGGCGCGGCGCAACGCTCATCGTGGCCGACCCGCGGCGCATCGAGTTGGCCGCCCGGGCGACGATCCACCTGCAGATGGTGCCGGGCACGGACGTGGCGCTACTGAATGGCATGCTGCATCACGTGCTCGCCCAGGGACTCGAGGACCGGGCGTTCATTGCCGCGCGGACGCACGATTTCGAGAAGGTGCGGGCGGCCGTCGCGCCGTACACGCCGGAGGCCGCCGAGGCGATCACCGGCGTGCGCGCCGAGCTCATCCGGCGCGCGGCCGAGGCGTACGCGAAAGGCCCGAACTCGGCGACGCTGTGGGCGATGGGACTCACCCAGCACAGCACCGGCACCGACATCGTGACCTCGCTGCTGAACCTGATGCTCGCCTGCGGCATGATCGGCCGGTGGGGCGCGGCGATGATCCCCATTCGCGGCCAGAACAACGTGCAGGGCGCGAGCGACGTCGGCGCGATCCCGTTCGCGTACACCGACTACCAGCGGGTGGACGACCCGGCGGTGCGCGCGATGTACGCCGCCGAATGGGGCGTGGACCCCGCGTCACTCTCGCTGGCCAACGGGCGCAAGGTGACGCAGATCGTGGGGCAGCAGTCGCCGGTGCGCGGCATGTACATCATGGGCGAAAACCCGATTGTCTCCGACCCGGACGTGTCGCACGCCGAGGAGTGGTTTCGCGGGCTCGAGTTCCTGGCGGTGCAGGACATCTTCCTGACGGAGACGGCGCGGTACGCGGACGTGGTGCTGCCCGGCTCGTCGTTCGCCGAGAAGACGGGGACGTTCGTGAACACGGAGCGGCGCATCCAGCTGTCGGAGAAGGCGATCGAGCCGCCGGGTCAGGCGCGCGCGGACCTCGACATCCTGCTGGACCTGTCGCACCGGCTGGGGCTCTCGGCGGGCTACCGCGACAGCGCCGGCGTGATGGACGAGATTGCGCGCGTAACGCCGAACTGGCGCGGGGTCTCGCACGCGCGGCTGCTGGAGCACCGCCACGGGCTGCAGTACCCGGTCTTCGACGCGCAGTCGCTCGGCACGGCGTTCCTGTTCGACGACCGCTTCCCGACGGACGACGGGCGGGCGGTGCTCGTGCCGACGGAGTACTTGCCGCCGGCGGAGCTGCCGGACGCGGAGTATCCGTTCTTCCTGAACACCGGGCGCCAGATGTACCACTGGCACACCGGCACGATGACGCGGCGCTCGACGGCGCTCGATGCGCGGGAGAGCACGCCGACGATCGAATTGAACGCCCTCGATGCCGTCGAGCTGGGCGTGCAGGACGGCGATGAGGTGCTGGTGACCTCGCGCCGCGCGCAGATCCGCATTGCGGTGCGCGTGAGCCCGCGCGTGGCGCGACACCAGGTGTTCGTCCCGATGCACTACCGCGAGGCGGCGGCGAACCTGCTGACGAACCCGGCGCTCGACCCGTATGCGCACATTCCGGAGTTCAAGGTGTGCGCGGTGCGCGTGGAACCGGCGGCGGTCGGCGCCGGGGTGCCAGCGGAGGGGCTGCTGCCCTAGGCGTCGGCCGCGCGCGGCAAGAAGAGGGAGAGGGCCGAGCCCTCGCCCTCGCGGCTCTCGGCGACGGCAAAGCCGCCCGCCTGCTCGACGATGCCCTGCACCATCGCCAGCCCGAGTCCCGCACCACGCCCAGGCTCCTTGGTGGTGAAGAAGGGCTCGAACAGCCGATGCAGCACCTGCGGCGGCATGCCCGTCCCCGTGTCCTTCACCGTGACGCGTACGAACTCGCCGGTGCGGCCAGCCGGATGCCGCGCAATGAAGGCGCCATCCACCAGTTCGTTGCCCGTCGTGACCAGTAGCGTGCCCCCGTGCGGCATGGCGTCGCGGGCGTTTCGCGCGAGCGTCACCAGCACGGCTTCAAACTGCACCGGGTCGATACGCATCGGCCAGAGCGACTCCACCGGCCGCATCACGACGCCGACGCCGTCGCCGAGCAGGCGATGCAGCATGCGGTCGGCGCCGCGCAGGACGTCGTTGACGTCGATGACGCGCGGGTCGACGGGCGTGCGGCGCGCGTAGGCGAGCAGCTGCGACGTGATGTCGGCCGCGCGGCGCGCGGCGCGCTCGATCTCGCGGAGGTCGGCGCGGAGCGGATCATCGGGGTCGAGCGATGCGTTCACCAGGCTGGCCGTGGCGAGGATGCCCGTGACAATGTTGTTGAAGTCGTGCGCCACGCCGCCGGCGAGCCGTCCGATGGCCTCGAGCCGCCGCGACTGGGCCTCGCGCTCGAGCCGCTGGCGCCGATCGGTGATGTCGCGCACGAACTGCGTGGCGCCCACGATGCGGCCCGCGGGGTCGCGCATGGGATTGTACGTGACCTCGTACTCATGCAGGCCGTCGCCGGGGACTCCTGCCTCCTGGGTGACGGTGAGCGACTCGCCGGCCAG
>JBBQZD010000326.1:0-3000 GCA_038208045.1 Gemmatimonadales bacterium
GAGCGCGCCGCGAGCATTGCCGGCGACGCGGTGCTCGGCGCGCTGGCCCTCGTCGGCGCGCGCACGCTCCGCGACCGGTGGGCCACCCTCACCGGCGACCAACTCGCCGCCGGCATGACGCGCCTGGCGCTCGACACCCCCGATGGCCGCGCCATCGTGGACGCCGCCGACATTCGGCGCGCCGCGCGCGGGCAGGCGACGTGAGCAAGCAGTACGACCAGGCCTACTTCGATCGCTGGTATCGCAACCCCAAGCATCGCGTCACCACGGCGGCGGGGGTGCGCCGAAAGGTGCGCCTGGTACTCGGCGTCGCCGAGGTGCTGCTCGAGCGCCCCGTGCAGCGCATTCTCGACATCGGCTGCGGCGAGGCGCCGTGGCGCGCGCACTTCCTCGAGGAACGCCCGGGCGCCGAGTATGTCGGTGTGGATTCGAGCGAGTACGTGGTCAAGCGTTTCGGCCGCACGCGCGGTATCCGGCTGGGCACCTTCGGCACGCTGGGTGCGCTCGGCCTCGCCGGGCCGTTCGACGTCATCGTCTGCTGCGACGTGCTGCAGTACGTGCCGGCTACGGAACTGGCGCCCGGACTGCAGGCGGTGGCCACGTTGCTCGGCGGCGTTGCCTATCTCGAGGCGTTCACCAACATTGATGAACTCGTTGGTGACAAGCGCCGCTGGCACCAGCGCACGCCAGCCTGGTACCGGCGGGCATTTCGCGAAGCGTCACTCACTGCGGTCGGCATGCACTGCTACGTCGGCGACGCGCTGCGCCGCTGCACGCTGGCCCTCGAACGGGCGGAATGATGCGCATGCGCAAATTGATCGTCGGTCTCGTGGCCCCCGCGCTGTGGGCCTGCAGCGACCCGCAGGTCCCGTCCGTCATCACCGGCACCTGGGGCGGTGACCACGCGGGACTCATGGCCACGGCCGACAGTGGCACGCTGGAGTACGACTGCGCTGCGGGCCGCATTACCGAGCCACTGCGCCCAACGTCCGACGGCCGCTTCGTTGCCCTCGGCACGCACACGCCCGGCCACGGCGGCCCCATCCGCATTGACGAGATCGAGCCCAAGCGCCCTGCCCGCTACACCGGCCGTGTCGCGGGCAACGCGCTGACGCTCACCGTCGTCATGACCGACTCCAACGTCACCGTCGGCACCTTCGACCTCGTCCGCGGCCGCTCCCCCCACGTCCTCAAGTGCCTTTGAGGGTCGCGGCCAGACTCGCCGGCTCTTGACGCCGCCCGCTCGCCCATCCGCCATCCGCCATCCGCATGAACCTCGCCGACCTCCGCGCCGAATACCAAACCGCCGGCATCTCCCGCGCCGACCTCCACGCCGACCCCGTGGAGCAGTTCACGCGCTGGTTCGAGCAGGCCATGCAGGCCAAGCTGCTCGAGCCCAATGCCATGAGTCTTGCGACGGCCGGCGCCGACGGCCGTCCGCACGTGCGCACGGTCCTGCTGAAGCAGTACGACGCGCACGGCTTCGTCTTTTTCACGAACCTCGAGAGTGCCAAGGCGCGGCAGATCGGCGAGAACCCGCACGCGGCGCTCTGCTTTCCGTGGATCGGCCTCGAGCGGCAGGTCATCATCACCGGCGTGGTGGAAAAGATCTCCCTCGCCGAGACGGCGGCCTATTTCGTGACGCGCCCCGTCGGCAGCCAGCTCGCCGCGTGGGCGTCGCCGCAGAGCAGCGTCATTGGCTCGCGCGCCCTGCTCGAGAGCAAGTGGGAGGAAGTGAAGCGGAAGTTCGCCGAGGGCAGAATTCCCGTGCCGTCGTTCTGGGGCGGATTCCGCGTGCGCCCGGTGGCATTCGAGTTCTGGCAGGGCCGGGCCAGCCGCCTGCACGACCGCTTTCAGTACACGCGCACCGCCGACGACCCCTGGCAGCTCGCGCGCTTGGCACCCTGAAATGACAAAGCGCGCCCCGGACCCCGGCGGCGCGCTCTGTCGTTTCCGTCGTACTCCGTCGTACTCTGTCGTTGCTGTCGTACTCTGTCGTACTCTGTTACTTCACGATCTTCGCGTCCTCGACGATGATCGCGTACTTGTAGCCGGAGCCGAAGTCCTGGTTGGTCTTCACCTTGCCGCGCACGGTGATGACCTGGCCCACCGCCGCCTCGTCCATGGACGTCACGGTGATGTCGTTGTTGCCCTTGGCGGCATCGCCGCTGCCGTCCTGCAGGTGGATCCAGTTCTTCCCCATCACGCCGCCGTTGAACTTCACCACGGTGCCGCGCACGGCGATGGTCTTTCCTTCGAGCGTCGCCAGCTGCGTCCACGCCTCGGCGATGGTGCGGCCATCCGCGCCCGCGGCCTTGTCCACCTTGGCGATCTTCACCGGCGCCGACGGCGTGGCCACGCCGGCGTGCGGGTTGTCGCCCGCGCCCATCGCCGCGCCGCCGTCGGGCGTCAGCGTGCCGAAGTACACTTCGTCGAACGTGCGCTTGAGCGTCTTCGACTCGAACTTCGTCATCAGCATCGGGTTGAACACGTTCACCTCGTCGCCCTTCGCGATCTTCGCCTCGGGCACCGCGGCCCAGACGTCGCCCTGCGGCGTCTTGACGTGCAGATACGTGTAGGGCGGCGCGGAGAGGACTTCGAGCACCGGACCGGCCAGTCGCCCAGCGTCGGCCGGTGCGGCCTGCGCGGCACCCGGCGCCGCCGCCGGCATCTCGCTCAGCGGAACCTTGTCGGCATCGGGGGTCTTGCCGTAGCAGCCGGCGACCGCCGCGGCGGCGACAAGAAGGGAAAGAACGCGACGCATATGAAGATCTCCTGGATAGGCAAAATTGAAGGGACCGCAACATCGGCGCCTTGCCGGGCGCCTTGGGAAAATAAGCGGGTGTGCTACCGTTCCGCCTCCCCCCCGGGACCGCGCCGGCGGGCGCGCGCCATCGTGAAGACCAGCGACACCACCAGCAGGGCGGTGCCGAGCACCAGAAACGAGGCGATGCGGAGCCCCGGGCCCAGCTGGAACAGGCCGATGACGATCATGTACCC
>JBBQZD010000327.1:0-2988 GCA_038208045.1 Gemmatimonadales bacterium
AGAGATTCTGCAGGACGATCGCGTCCGCCAGCGAACAGAGAATCTCGCCCGCCGGGATTCCCGACTTGACGAGGTTCACGATGTCCGTCTCCGCGAACACCCCGCACTTGGCGGCGACGTGGTGCAGCCGACTCGCGTCGAAGCGCAGCGCCCGCACGTCGTCCTCGCGCATGCCCACCTTGATCATGCACTTGTCAATCGTCGCGCCGGTGCCGGACGCGCACTTGTCGTTCATCGAGGTGACGACCTGACGGCCACCGATCGGAGCGCCGTCCGCATCCAGTCGCTCTCGGAACATGATGATCTTGGCGTCCTGCCCCCCCAGTTCCACCACGCTACGGGCGTCCGGATGGAGCAGCTCAACCGCCATCGCCACCGCATTCACTTCCTGGACGAACTTCGCGCCGAGCGGCTCCGCCAACGGTCCGGCGCCCGATCCGGTCACGAAGATGCGGACGTCGGCGTCGGCCACATCGGGAAACGCGCGCCGAATGTCGTCGAGAAAGGCGAGCGAGGTCTCGGGCTGCCGCGTGTTGTGGCGCTCGTAGTTCGACCAGAGGATCGTCGTGGTCGCGGGATCCACGACGGTCGCCTTCACCGTGGTGGAACCGACGTCGAGTCCGATGACGATTTCGCGAACGGGGACGTTTGCGACAGTTGGCAGGGAGGCAGACGGGGGCAAGCTCGAAACCATAAGTTCGGTCTCCCGCCTCGTCAAGCCGCGTCCGACGGCGGCAACGCTCTGGGTGCCGTACGGCGGCGGTGGCTGGAACGTCGACGCGCATCGCTTCGGGATGCAGACGGTCGCGGTCGAGAAACCGGTCAGCATCGGGTAGCCGGATTCCACGTGTGCGCGACATATTGCATGCATCCTCCACAGGCCCTATCCCATGCGGCGCTTCCTCCTGCTCTCCCTGCTCGTCGTCCCGGTCCCCGCCCACGCGCAGCTCGGCGGCCTCATGAAGAAGGCCCAGCAGAAGGCCGCCGAGAAGCTGGGCGAGAAGGCGGCCGACAAGGCCGCGGATGCCGGGCTTGGCGCGCAGCCCAACTTCGACGCCGTGCTGCTCGAACTCAACGAGGGCCGCCTGATGGCGGTCGTCAAGGGGCTGGCCACGGAGCGCGACCTGCGCACGCGCGGTGACCTGGCGGGCAAACTGCGCGCCGCGGCCGCGCTCGACTCGGTGTCGCGCGAGGCGATGGACAAGTCGCGCGCGTCGCGCGACCGGTGGGACGACTCGCACAACCGCGTCAGCGACTGCATCTACAAGATCATGGACGAGCGGTCCGAGGGGCACGAGGCACTGATGCGCCAGAAGATGGCGCAGTGGGCGCTCGACGCGCAGGCGCAGGCCAGCGCCGGCAAGATGCCCGCCATCGGGCAGAAGCTGAACGCCCTCCAGACCGAGATGCTCCAGGCCATGGCCAAGGGCGACACGATCACGATGGTGAACAAGCAGGGCGAGATGTTCAAGCTGCTGGGCGTGGATCTGAAGGCCGACAGTGCGGCCGCGCGCGCAAAGTGCGGCGTGCTGCCCGCCAAGCCGGCGGACGTGGCGCGCGCCGACAAGCTGACGGAAGAATCGGTCGCGGCGGCTGCGGCGGCCCGTGAACTCGAGAAGCGGGCGGGCGAGGAAGGCGCCAAGGTGGCCGGGCTCACGCTGCCGCAGTTCGCCATGGCGCGTGAGCGCCTGGAGATGTGGATCGCAACGCACGGCAAGGGCGCGTACTCGGCCCCGGAGCGGTCCGCAATGAAGGCGCACCAGGACGAGTTCGCGGCGCTCGTCAAGTCGTGAGTCCTGCGCCTGGCCGGCGCGGGAGCCCTGCGCGCGCCCTCCGTCTGCTGACGGGGGGCGCGCTCTTCTCCGCCGGGGCGCTGGTGCTCTGGACGGCGGCCTCGCACGAGGCCGCGGCGCAGGCGCTGTCGTCGCAGGCGCTGTCGTCGCAGGCGCCGTCGTCGCTGGCGCCGTCGTCGCTGGCGCCGTCGTCACTGACGCTCAAGGGCGCGGCCACCCCGTTCTGGGTTGCATCGTCGGCTCCCACGCAGTGGGACGCCGCGGACGCCGCCGTGGCCGCGGCCCTGCGGTGGCGCCGGGTTGCGGCCGGTGCGGAACTGGCCGAGCTGTCGCTGCGCGGTTCGGGCGAGGCCGCGATGCTCCGCGCGGTGGTACTGCGCGTGGATCCGCGCGTCGTGCGCCTGTCGCTGCGCTACTCGCGCACTGAGCGCGGGGCACGCTGGAGCATCGACTCGGCGCCCGCCTCGGCGATCGCCGCCCTGAACGCCGGTCAGTTCGACGGCGGGAGCCCGTGGGGGTGGGTCGTGCGCGACGGCCATGAGGTGCTCCCGCCGCAACACGGCCCGCTGTCGGTGGCGGTGCTGCAAGGACGCGACGGCGCCATCGAGTGGGTGGCCGACGGCGACGTTGCCGCGCGCCGCGCCCGGCGCCATGACATCGCGTGGGCCTTCCAGTCGTATCCGCTGCTGCTCGACCGGGACGGCGTCGTGCCGGCCATGCTGCGCGGCGGACGCGCGCTGGACCTCGCCCACCGCGACCGTCGGCTGGCGCTCGGGAGCGACCGCGACGGCCGCCTGCTGGTGATGCTCACCGAAGTGGACCTGCCCGGCGTGCGCGACGCGCCGCTGGGGCTCACGATTCCCGAGACGGCGGCGCTGATGGGTGCGCTGGGGGCCGCACGCGCCGTGGCGCTCGACGGCGGCATCAGCGCGCAACTGCGGGTTGGCACGCGCCGATGGCGCGGATGGCGCCTGGTGCCGCTCGCGCTGGTCGTGGAGCCGCGCTAGGCTTTCTGGCATGCGACTCCAATTCGTCAGCTTCGCCCTGCTCGCCGCACCGCTCACCCTCGGCGCCCAACGTCCCTCGCCGTTCACGCTCGAGGAGACGACGATCGCGCAGGTGCACGCCGCCTTCCGCGCCAAGACGCTCACCTGCCACGCGCTGGTGCAGCGCTACCTCGACCGCATTGACGCCA
>JBBQZD010000328.1:0-2985 GCA_038208045.1 Gemmatimonadales bacterium
GGGGCAGAACGCGCCGGTCAAGACCGTGGACGAGGTGCTGAAGAGCGGCAACTACCATCCGCTGGCCCAGGTGCGCCTGCAGGCGGCGCAGGCGGCCACGGCGCCGCCCGACGAGCAGCCGGGCTGCGCGTCGCGCGAGGCGATGCGCGCGCGCCTGCGCACGGCCGTGACGGCGATGATGGACTCGCTCCGCCTCGACGCGCTCGTCTACCCGACGTGGAGCAACCCGCCGCGGCTCATCGGCGACCTGAACACGCCGCACGGCGACAACAGCCAGCTCTTTTCGCCGCTCACCGGCTTTCCCGCGATCACCGTGCCGATGGGGTACACGCGCGGCGTGCTGCCGGCGGGCATTTCGTTCTACGGGCGGGCGTGGAGCGAGGGGAAGTTGATCACCCTGGCGTATGGGTACGAGCGGGCGACCGGGCATCGGGTGGTGCCGGGGGAGCGCTGATACGGAATTCGGATTCCGGAATTGGAATTCGAATTCGGAATTCGACGCGGATGGCGGAATTGGAGCATGGAAGCCCTTGGTGGCGGGGGGGGCGGTGGACGTGTGGGCCGCCGTGCTGCACCTTCCCTGCTGGTCTCCAACCCTGAGTCTGCCATGATCAAGCTGCTCCGTCCCCTCGCGGTCGCCTCCCTCGTCCTGGTCGCGGCCGTGCCCGCCGCGGCCCAACGCGGCGGCGCGCTCCCCGACAGCGTGAAGGCTCGGCGCTGGGCCATCGAGAATGAGTTGCAGTCGCTCGCCGTGGTCGAGCGCAAGGTGATGATCCCCATGCGCGACGGCGTGCGCATTCCGGCCGATCTCTACTACCCGAAGGACGCGTCGAAAAAGTACCCGGCCATCTGGTCGCGCACGCCGTACAACTTCAACTACTGGGACGTCGCCAACGGCGTGCCGCGCGACATGACCTCGGCGCTCACCGCCATCAAGCGCGGCTACGCCTACGTGGACATGCAGGAGCGGGGGCACTTCTTCGCCGAGGGCAACTACGACATCCTCGGCGCGCCGCTCACCGACGGCGACGACGAGTTGAACTACATGCGCACGCGGGCCTGGTCCAACGGGAAGATCGGCGCGACCGGCTGCTCGTCCACCGCCGAGTGGCAGCCGGCCGTGGCGGCGCTCGGCAATCCCGGCTTCGCGGCGATGAACGTGCAGGGGTTCGGCGCCGGCGTCGGCAAGGTCGGGCCGTACTACGAGATGGGCAACTGGTACCGCGGCGGCGCCGTGCAGATGCTCTTCATCGACTGGCTGATGGGCGAGCAGAACCAGGTGCGCCCGATGTTCCCGCGCAGCGCCACGCAGCAGCAGCTCATCGAGGCGTCAAAGCTGTTCGACCTCGCCGAACGCGCCGCGCCCGTGGACTGGGCCCAGGCGTTCTGGCACCTGCCGACCATTGATCTCATCAAGGCCGCCGGCGGGCCGAACGGCATCTTCGCCGACTCCATGCCCGTGCCGTCGGGCGGCGCCATGATGAAGCGCGCGCCCAACGATCCGGCCTGGTACAAGGGCGGGCTCTGGCACGAGACCATGCCGATCAACATTCCCGGCCTCTGGTTCATGTCGTGGTACGACGTCTCGGTGGGGCCGAACGTCGCGATGTACAACCACGTGCGGAAAACGGCCAAGGGAAAGGCGGCCGACCAGCAGTGGATGATCATCGCGCCGGTGGCGCACTGCTCGTACACCCGCGCCACCGAACACACGGTGGTGGGTGAGCGCGACATGGGCGACGCGCGCCTCGGCTATCAGAACATCGTGTACGATTTCTTCGACCAGTTCCTGAAGGACGATGGCTCCCACGCCATGGATGCCGTGCCGAAGGTGCGCTACTACGTGATGGGGCTGAACCAGTGGAAGACGTCCGACGTCTGGCCGCCGCGGGACGCGCAGCCGGTGACGTTCCATCTGGGGAGCAATGGGAATGCCAACACGCTCAACGGCGACGGCACGCTGTCCATGAAGCCCGCGAAGAAGGACGTGCCCGACACGTTCGCGTATGACCCGCTGAAGCCAGTGATGTCGCACGGTGGAAACGTCTGCTGCCAGGGGAACGCGGTCGGTGCCGGCGCCATGGACCAGCGCGAGACGGAGGCGCGGCCCGACGTGCTGGTGTACACCACCGAGCCTTTCAAGGAAGGCACGGAGTTGAGCGGGCCGATCGTGCCGACGCTCTACGTGTCGTCGGACGCCAAGGACACCGACTTCACCGTCAAGGTGCTCGACGTGTACCCCGACGGTCGCGCCTACAACCTCGACGAGTCGATCCAGCGGATGCGCTACCGCGACGGGTACGACAAGCCCGAGGTGTGGATGGAGAACGGCACGGTGTACAAGGTGACGCTGCAGCCACTGAACACGAGCAACTATTTCGCGCCCGGCCATCGCCTGCGCATCGAGGTGTCGAGCTCCAACTTCCCGCGCTTCGACCGGAACATGAACACGGGCGGCAAGAACTGGGACGAGACCACACCGGTGACGGCGCACAACGTGGTGCACCATTCGGAGAAGTATCCGTCCACGTTGACGGTGTCGTTCGTGAAGGCGGGTGTGATACCCTGACGTGGAATTCGGATTTCGGAATTCGAAGTCGAATTCGGAATTCGGGGCGGATGGCGGAACTGGAGGGTGAACCCCGGGGCGAGTGTTCCGGGGTTCGCTTTTGGGCTTGCGCCGGCGCGCGGCGTCCGGGGTGGGCGGCGAGCGATTGCGGTGGGGTGGCGGCGAGCGATTTTGGCGGGCGCCGCGTAGATGTCAGAGCCCTCTAGCGCCGGGGGGCGTTGCGCGTTCTTCTAATTGCGCCGCACACGCCCCGCACCCCGAATCACCCCCACCCGACGAGTCCCGCCATGCCGTTGCGTCCCGTCCTCCGTTTCGTGAGCGCCACGACCCTTCTGGTCTCGCCGCTCCTGGCCCAGCAGGCGCCGAAGGCGGGCGCCAAGGTCGCCGCGGCACCGGCCGCAGCGCCCACGCTGAAC
>JBBQZD010000329.1:0-2942 GCA_038208045.1 Gemmatimonadales bacterium
CGGTCTACGGCGCCTCCGAGCTCAAGGCCATCCTCGACGTCGCCGCGAGCTGGGGCTGGTGGGTGATCTGCGACGAGATCTACGGCCGCATCACGTACGACGGCGCCGAGGCGCCGTCGGCGCTCGACGTCGCCGACTCGCGGGACCACCTCGTCGTGATCAACGGCGTCGCCAAGGCGTATGCCATGACCGGCTTCCGCATTGGCTGGTCGGTGGCGCCGCGCGCGGTCTCGCAGGCGATGACGGCGCTGCAGTCGCACACGACGTCCAATGCGGCCACCGTGTCGCAGCACGCCGCACTGGCGGCGCTGACGCGCACGGCCGAGGCAGACGCCGCGGTGCAGGCGATGGTCGCCGAGTTTCAGGCGCGGCGCGATGCCGCCCGCGGCATCCTGGCCGCCATCCCGGGTCTCGAGCTCGTCGAGCCCGCGGGCGCGTTCTACCTGTACTTCAAGGCGCCGGGCGGCGACGGCTCGGCCTTCGCCGAACGGCTGCTCGAGCAAGCGGGCGTGGCCGTCGTGCCCGGTCTCGCCTTCGGCACGCCCGAGTACGTGCGCGCCTCCTATGCGGCGGCGCGCCCGGACGTGGAAGCGGCGATGCACGCCATCGTGCGCGCCTGGGGTGCGTGACCTCGCGCCCCCGGCGCGTTACCTTCTCGTCTTGGCCGTTCGTCGCCGCTGCCCCTTTCCGTGCCCCAGCCCATGATCACCACCATCGTCCTCGTGCGGGCTGAGCCCCAGCTCATTCCCAAGTGTGCGGCCGCGCTGGCCGGAATCAACGGGGTCACCGACGTCTACTCGGTGTCCGGCGAATGGGACCTCGTCTGCATCATCAAGGTGAGCGAGTACGAGGAAATCGCCCATGTCGTGACGGAGGAGTTCCCAAAGGTGCCGGGGATCCAGCGCACCACGACGTTGACCGCGTTCCGGGCGTACTCGAAGCAGGACCTCGAGCAGGCGTGGGATATGGGGGTAGAGTAGGACAGAGGACGACAGAGGACGACAGAGGACGACAGAGGGGCGCCGCGGTGAATCCGGGCGCCCCTCGTGCGTGGCTTTCGCGATACCGCGGCGCCGTCACTTCTTTCGGACACACCATTGCTGCCTGATGCGCAGCGTTTCGCGCCACTTGCCGTTCGTACGCGAGAGGATCACGAGGTCGTTGTCGTTGCCGTAGCGCCATGCCTCGAGGAACAACTCCTCGGTGCCGTCGCCGGAGACGTCGAGATGATCGATGAGGCGCTGGAATTCCACCGTGCGCGCCTCGCCGAGCTCGAGGTGCGTGTACGTGGGCTGGTAGCCCTTGCCGTCGTCGTCCGCGAGCACGAGAAAGTGCGTGGTGTGTCCGGCGCCCGGTCCCGCGTCTCCGGCATTCGCGTCCACCTGGCTCGCCAGGATCGTCGGCTTCGCGGCGGCCGACGTCTGCAGCGCGCGCGCGTGGAACGACGCCGTGTCGATGTCGGCGGCGTCGAGCTGCTGCGATCCGAGCGCGATGACCGCCATGGCGCGGGCCGTGGCAAAGAGATTGGGCGGTGGCGTGTGCGGGCCGCCGCCGCCGGCGTGCGGCGTGGACAGCGACAGGAACTCGAAGGCGGGATCGAGGGGCACCGTCGTGGACAGCGTCACGGCGGCCATGGGCCGGACGTCGCGGCAGCCGGGCAGTTCGTACAACGGCTCGCTGTCGGGCTCCCACATCCGTCGCGTCACCTTCACGTGACCGACCACCTGACCGTCCTGAAAGACCGGGTACTCGGCGCCGGCGCCGAAATACGCGGAGTCGAGCCGTCGCCAATCGGCGGCCGGCAGCTCGATGGGCTTCAGCTGGCCGTCGATGACGGCGGCGATGGGAACCAATCGCGTGGAGTCGCGGTTGCCGAACGCCTGAAAAACGAGCGGTGGCCGGGTGGCGACGTCGAACGACGGCGGGGGCGGCGCATCCGCCTGCTCGTCCTTCGCCTTGTCGCATCCGCCGACCACGGCTAGGATGCCTACGATGATCGCTGAGCGACGCATGGGGCCAACGTACCCCGCATCAGAGGGCGCCGCAAGCGTTCGCGGGGCCATGCGCGCGCTGCGGGCGGCGGGGGCCGTGGCGGCCGGCGCCGAGTCGGCACTGGAACTGCGCCCGGCCGCGGCCACGCCGCCGCGCCTGCAGCGCGCGGAACCGCTCGACGGCGGCGCAGTGGCCGTCCGCCGTGTGGAGGGACCGCCGGCGGTTGGCATCGCGGCCTTTCTCGACGGCGTGCAGGAGAGCCGGGTCCTTGCGCACTGGCCGGGTGGCGCTCCCGTGGTGCTCGGCACCGTCGCCGCGGCCGTCCGCCGCCGCGCGGGACGCGCCCTCGTCGCCTGGCGCCCCGATGCGACGCGCGTGGAACGCGCGCTGTTCGCGCCCCGGCGGGCCATCGGCGAGTCGTCGTGGACGTCGCTGGCGCAGGCGTATCCCGTGCGCGACACGCTCGCGGACGGCGACGCGGGGCCCTGGCACCCGATGGAGCTGACCGCGCGCGCGCTGACGGCCGTCCAGCGGCGCCGTGAAGCGCTGGAGACCGCGTGTGCGGACCTGTGGTGCGCCGACGGCGAGGGGCCGCTGTTCGTGGACGGTGGCATCGCCTCGGCCGGCGCCGCGGCGCACTCGCCGTGGGCGATCGGCGTCGTGAAGTCGCATCGCACGCTGTACGTGGACGGGGACGCGCTGCCACTCGTGCTGGGGTTGCGCGCGGGCGAGCGCACGACGCCGTTCACGGTGGCCTCGCCGCGCCGCGCGCCGGTGGCGAGCTGGTACCTGCGCCTTCGCGACGGCGCCGGCCGTGACCCCCTCTGGGGCCTCGTGCGCGTCGAGGTGGCCCTGCCGGGCGCGACGCCGGAGCGCTGCGACGACGTGTCGCGATGGCTGCTGGCCGAGCGGTCGCCCGTGTCGCTGCCCGACGCGCGATGGGGGGCCAT
>JBBQZD010000330.1:0-2935 GCA_038208045.1 Gemmatimonadales bacterium
GCCAGCACGCCCACGCGCCCCGTGTAGTTCGCCGGATCGGCCGACGCGTCGCGCACCGGCGCCACGGCGACGATCACCTCGAGATCTTTGTCCGGGTGCGCCCGCAGCAGCGCCACGTTCTCCGGCGCCCCCATCTGCACGGCAATGGTGCCGCGGGGGAAGACCACCGTGGACCGCAGCACGAGCAGCGGTCGGTCGCTGGGGCTCGGATCAGCGGGCGAGGAGGCTCCGGGCGCGGTCACGCCTACAAGGTAGCGATTGCACAATTTCGCGAAAGTCTCCGCGGGCGTTGCTCCCGACCCGGCCCTACTGTCCCGCACGCACGACCGACTATCTTCCACCCATGTTCCAGGAACTCTCCGACAAGCTCGAGCAGACGTTCGCGAAACTCCGCGGACGCGGCACGCTCAGCGACGCCGACATCAAGGAAGGGCTGCGCGAGGTCCGCCGCGTCCTGCTCGAAGCCGACGTCAACTTCGCCCTGACGCGCGAGTTCCTCGAGCGCGTCGAGAAGAAGGCCGTCGGCGTTTCGCAAATCCGCACCGTCTCGCCCGCGCAGCAGCTGGTGAAGATCGTCTACGACGAGCTCACGGCCATGCTCGGCGAGCGCAAGGAAGGGCTCAAGCTCTCGTCCGTGCCGCCCACCGTGGTGCTGATGGTCGGCCTGCAGGGCTCGGGCAAGACGACCACTGCGGCCAAGCTCGCGCGCAAGCTCAAGGGCGAGGGGCGCCAGGTGCGCCTCATCGCCGCCGACGTCTACCGCCCCGCCGCCATCGACCAGCTTGAGACGCTCGGCCGGGACCTCGACATCCCCGTCTTCGCCGACCGCACGACGACGGACGTCGTGAAGATCGCGCGCGCCGGACTCGACGTTTCGCGCCGCGAGCGCGACCGCGTGGTGATCATCGACACCGCTGGCCGCCTGCAGATTGACGACGACATGATGAACGAGCTGCGCCGCCTCAAGGAGGCGGTGCGCCCCGATGAAATCCTGTTGGTCGCCGACGGCATGACCGGTCAGGACGCCGTGAAGATCGCGCAGGGCTTCGACGCCGCGCTCGACCTCACCGGCGTCATCCTGACCAAGATGGACGGCGACGCCCGCGGTGGCGCCGCGCTCTCCATCTACGGCGTCACCAAAAAGCCCATCAAGTACATCGGCGTCGGCGAAAAGACCGACGCGCTCGAGGAGTTCCACCCCGACCGCATGGCCGGGCGCATTCTCCAGCAGGGCGACGTGCTGTCGCTCGTCGAGAAGGCGCAGGGCGCCATCGACGCCGACGAGGCCAAGCGCCTCGACAAGAAGGTCCGCAAGGAAGGCATGGACCTCGGCGACTTCCTCTCCGCCATGAAGCAGATCCAGCGCCTCGGCCCAATGGAGGGCATCCTCAAGCTTCTCCCCGGCATCAACAGCAAGATGCTCAAGCAGGCCAACACCGATCCCAAGCGCATGAAGCACCTCGAGGCGATCATCCTCTCGATGACGCTCGAGGAGCGCAAGAAGCCCGACCTGCTCAACGGCTCGCGCCGCGTGCGCATCGCCAAAGGGGCCGGCCGGCCGGTGAGCGAGGTGAACAAGCTGCTCGAGCAGTTCCGCGGGATGCAGAAGATGATGAAAAGCATGAAGGGTGGGGGGCGCATGCAATTTCCTGGGATGCGCTAGGGAAACGAGGCTCTATGCTCTACGCTGTACGCAATACGCCGTCCGATACGACCGGGCGGCGTTCCTGGTGTAGTGTCGTACGGCCTACCACGTACGGCATAGAGCATAGAGCTTCCTTTCCCAGCCAACCCCCATTATCCTTGAAGGCTAGCTGCTCCCGCCCTGTCTCAGGGCCCTGGGTGCGGACCGGACCCTCCGGCCCCGCGATGAGCCCAGCGACGCAGCGCCTCACCGATCCTGGAGCATCATCCGATGGCCGTTCACATCCGCCTCCGTCGTGCGGGCCGCAAGAAGGCCCCGACCTACCGCATCGTCGTTGCCGACTCCCGCGCGCCGCGCGACGGCAAGTTCATCGAAGTCATCGGGCAGTACGCCCCCCGGACCGGCGAGAACGCCGTCGCCCTCAAGGTCGATCGCGCCAACTACTGGCTCGACAACGGCGCCCAGCCGTCCGACACGGTGCGGTCGCTCCTTCGCAAGGCCGGCGTGCTCAAGACCCGCCACGAAGCCCGCCTTGCGACCAAGCTGGCCGCCAGCGCCGTGCCGATGACGGAAAAGCCGGAGAGCGGCGAGTAACACCGTGACCGACGGCGCCATGGCGCTGGTCGGGCGCGTGCGTCGCGCCCACGGCCTCAAAGGTGAACTGCTCGTCTTGCTGATGACCGATGCGCCGGACGCGATCTTCGCGCCCGGCGCTCGTGTGTTCGTCGGCACCCCCGACGGCGACCTCGCGCTCGACCCCAACACGCACGCGTCGCGCGAACTCGTCATCACCGCCGCGCGCGACTTCAAGGACGGCCTGCTCGTCACCTTCGCCGGCATCGGCGACCGCACCGAAGCCGAGCGCTGGGGCGGACGTACGCTGCTGGTGCCGACCGATGAGCTCGACGAGCCCGCCGAGGGCGAGCTCTGGCTGCACGAGCTGCCGGGCTTCCGTGCCGTGGATCCGCAGGGCGCCGAGATCGGCGCCGTGGAGAATTACTACGAACTGCCGCAGGGCATCCTGCTCGAGATTCGCACCGCGCGCGGCCTGCGCGACGTGCCCTTCAACGACGCGTTCGTCAAGGACTTCGACCGCGCGGCGCGCGTGATGACGCTCGACGTCCCCGAGGGACTGCTCGAGTGAAGATCAACATCGTCACCATCTTCCCCGAGTTCTTCGCCACGCCGCTCGCGCTGAGCATCCCGGCCAAGGCGCGTGAGGCCGGCAGCGTGGAGTATCACGTGGTGGACCTGCGCGACTACACGCACGACCGGCACCGCACGGTGGAC
>JBBQZD010000331.1:0-2901 GCA_038208045.1 Gemmatimonadales bacterium
CCATGGAGTGCGTGTGCGGATCGATGAACCCCGGCGAGACTATGAGTCCCCGGGCGTCAATGGTCCTGCCGGCCACGAGCTTGGCCTTGGCCGCGTCGCCGACGAAGACGATGCGGTCGCCACGGATGCCGACGTCGGTGACGCGCGCGGCGCCTCCCGACCCGTCGTACACGGTGCCGCCCTTCACGAGCACGTCAACGGTGTCGGCGCGGGCGACGGCAAAGGCGAGGAGCAGCGGAAGCAAGGCAGGCATGGTGGGCTCGGTGATGGAGTGCAGCTGGAAGCTCGGGCGTCCGCTCATGCAACGGAAGAGGGGGCCCCAGCGTTGGGCCCCCTCGAACTCCGTGGAAACGAACGCCGGATCGCGGATGACGGCCCACCGACGTGGCAGGTGTCCCGTCAGCCGCGGTCCGCGATCCGCTACTTCTTCGGATTCAGGATGTCGTCAATCTCCGTGTGCAGGTCGGCCAGGTGCGCCCGCGTGACCGTGTTGGCCGTCTTGCCTTGCGCCGCCTTTACCTGTGCGTCGAGCGTCCGCAGCTCGGCCCGCAGCAGTCCGCGGACGTCGCTGGTCGGGCGTGGCGGCAGCTGCGACATCTGCCCCGTCTGCCCGAACGAGACGCGCGCCGACGGCGTGGCCTCCAATTTGGCCTTCACCGCCTCGACGTACGAGCGCTGCAACGTGCGGCGGAAAACGTCGATGTTCACCGCGCCAGCGCCGAGCTCGCTGAAGAGCCCGCCGCGCACGTCGGCCAGCATCTCCGACAGCGGGTAGGACTCGCCGGGCCTGGCCATCGCCTCGAATTCGATGAGGCGCGCCATGCGGTCGTCGTTCATCAGGCCGGTAATCAGGCCGCGCTGGGCCTGGTTGATGCGCGCCACCGATCCTTCGGGCTCGATGCGGCGCAGGATGGCCTGGTCGAGGAAAAAGGTCGGCGTGGCGAAGGCGTTCTCATTGAGGAACTTCACGGCCGCGCGCTGGCGCGCCGCGCTCACCGGCGTGAATCGCGGGCCGGGCTGGTCGCCGTACTTCTCCTGCGTCTCGGCGGCGCCCACCACGGCGACGACGTGGCGCAGTTCGGTGGACCACTGGCCGATGAGCCGGCCGTACATCTCCTTGAGGTCGTCGTTGTCCTCGAGCGGATCGGTGACGGCCGGCACCAGCATCGGCATGAGGCGCTTGATGTTCTTGATGCCGAGCGCGGTCGCCTTGACCGCATCGGCATCGCCGACGGCCTCGGTGTTGTTGCCCGGGTCGGCGCCGAAGTCGTCGGTGGTCGAGAAGCGGAGCCACGGCGTCCTGTCCTGCTCACGCGCCCACTGGTCGAGCGTCGCGCGCTCGGCGTCGGGCGTTCTGGCGCCGGGGATCGGTGCGTAGCCCCAATGCGTCACGAACGAGTCGTACGGTCCCTGGAAGGGGATGAGGTCGGCGATCGCAATGCCGTCCTCGGGCTGTGCCACGTAGTTGAAGCGCGAGTAATCCATGATCGTCGGCGTGTGGCTGTTCGTGTGCACCCACGTCTTCGAGCGGACCGAGTCCAGCGGATACATCGAGCTCGCCTTCATGTTGTGCGGGAAGCCCAGCGAGTGGCCGATCTCGTGCGCGATCACGTACTGCATCAGCCGCCCCTGCAGTGAATCAGGGAAGGGAAGCTTCCGGGCGCGCGGGTCGAGCACCCCGGCCTGCGTCCAGTACCAGTCGCGGTTCAGGTTCATCACGTTGTGGTAGATCTGGATGTCGGCCTCGATGATTTCACCCGAGCGCGGGTCGCTGATATGCGGTCCGGAGGCGTTCTCGATGGTGCTCGGCAGCCAGCGGATCACCGAGTAGCGCGCGTCCTCGGCTGACCAGTCCGGGTCTTCCGCAGCCGACGGCGCGTACTTGGCGACGATGCCGTTCTTGAAGCCGGCGGCCTCGAATGCGGGCTGCCAGCTCTCGATGGCTTTCTTCACCCAGGGCTTCAGCCACTCGGGCGTCGCCGGGTCGACGTAGAACGCGATCGGCTTGACCGGCTCCGAGACGGCCGCCGTGGGATCCTTCTTCTCCAGACGGTAACGCGCAATGAAGCAGCGATCCTGCGCGCGCTGTTCGGGCCGCGAGTAGTCAATGGACGTGGAGCGGAAATAGCCGACGCGCGAGTCGCAGAGGCGCGGCATCATCGGCGTGTCGGGGAGCTTCACCATGGACCAGTGGACGAGGTACGACTCCGACTGCGGCGGCGCGGCGCCCGCTGCCGGCGCGGGGGCGCCCCCACCACGGCTGGGCGTCGGCGTCGGTGTGGCGTTGATGGTAAGCGTCGCTTCGGTCTCGATGTTGGTCGGGAAGGTCGCCACCCGCTCGAAGAATGAACGCGAGGCGTCGAGCGTGCCGCGGTAGCGGCGCAAGACGCTGAGTTCGGTCGGCGGCGCCGAGAAGAGGCGTGTCACCTCGACGACGGCGGCCGAGTCGGGGCCGTAGGCCTCGACGTTGAACGCGCCGAGGATTACGCCATAGTTGGCGGCGTCCACGGCGCGGGCCACCGCCGACGACGGGTCGGCGATGATGCTGAAGTTGGCGGTGCGCAGGAGCACGCGGTTGCCGTTCCGCTCCCAGCGCACGACGCGGTTGTCGAGCGCCTGGCCACCGTAGCCGTTGCCTTCGTTGGTCTTGGCGATCTGCGTGACGAGCAGCATGTCCTTGCCGAGTTCGCCCTGCGGAATTTCGTAGTAGAGCCGGCCGCCGATGCGGTGCGTCTTGAACAAACCCGCCTTGGTCTTGACGTCGCCGCGAATGACCGTGCCATAGGGGCGCGGGTTCGGCTCGGCGGTGGCGGCGCCGCCGGCTCCGCCGCCCTGGGCTGGCGCGCCGCCGCTGGCAGGGCGCGTGGTGTCGGCGCGTGCGGCGCCGGCGGGAGTGGCGCC
>JBBQZD010000332.1:0-2864 GCA_038208045.1 Gemmatimonadales bacterium
ACGAAGGCGCGCAGCCGCTGCGCCAACGCCTCGAGGTCCCGGGCCCACTGCGCTGCCAGCCGCTGCTCGCCCATCACCACCTCCGGTCGTCGTTACCTCCTCGACGACCGGTCCGTCAGTCGTGCAACTGTAGTACTAGGCTAGCGGACGCCGCGGCGAGTCGCAAATTGACGGTATCGACAACTCCGCAGGAGATCACGATGATGGAACAGGCACACTGGGAACCGGTCGCCACCTTTTCCACGGGCTTCGAAGCCGACCTGGCCCGACAGCGGCTCGAGGCGGAGGGCATCGTGGTGATGACCAAGGGACCGCAGGTCGGCGTCTTCGGCGCGGGGTTCCAGGGCGCGGTGGGCGGCGGCGTCGAGCTGCTCGTGCCGTCGCCCGAAGTGGCCCGCGCCCGCGAGCTGCTGAAGGACTGAGGCGCGCGCTCCGCGCCGCGCGGCACTCGCCGTCTTCGTACGCCATTTCGCTCAGCCCCACACACCGAATGCGCTCGCTCCCCAAGCTGACCACCGCGCGGCTCGTCCTGCGCCCCTTTCTGCTCAGTGACGCCGCCGCCGTGCAGCGCCTCGCCGGCGAGCATGCGGTGGCCGACACCACGCTCTCGTTGCCGCACCCGTACCCCTCCGGCGCCGCCGAGCAGTGGATTGGCACGCACGAGGGGGCCTGGACCCGACACGAGTCGGCGACGCTGGCCATCACCGAACCCGACGCCGGCCTCATCGGCGCCATCGCGCTGCGCATCGAGTTGATGCACCGGCGCGCCGAACTCGGCTACTGGGTCGGCGTGCCGTTCTGGAGGCAGGGCCACGCCACGGAGGCCGCCCGCGCCATGCTGGAGTTCGGATTCACCCGACTCGGCCTCGGCCGCATCTACGCCCACCACATGGTGCGCAACCCCGCGTCGGGCCGGATCATGCAGAAGCTCGGCATGTCGCACGAGGGAGTGCTGCGCCGGCACTTCTTCCGCGGCGACTCCGCCGAGGACGTCTCCATCTGGGGCCTCTTGCGCTCCGAATGGGCGCCGCCGGATTCCAGCCCGGTACCGCCGGCGAACTGACGCGACTGGCTAGCCGGCTGGTCGGCGACGTAGGTTCTGTTCGAGACTGCCCGTCTTTGCTCCCCGGAGAACCCGATGGTGTACGTCCACGAAAGCCCGACCGGCGGCATCCCGCGCAAACCGCGTGACAGCGAACTCGACGTGTTCGGCATCACGCATGTCGGCAAGGTGCGCAAGCAGAATCAGGACCACTTCCTGATCGCGTCGCTCCACAAGCGTCTCGCCGTGCAGATGACGAGCCTCCCCCCCGAGACGCTGCAGTCAAGCGACACGGACCGCTTGGCCTTCCTGGCCATCGTGGCCGACGGCGTTGGCGGCAGTGCGGGCGGCGAGGAAGCGTCGCGCATCGCCCTCGACGCCATCACGGCCTACATCTCGCGGTCCATGCACTGCTACTACACGGCCGATCCGCAGGACGACGCCGCGTTCGTGGAGGTGCTCCAGGAGGGCGCCCTGCGCGTCCACGCCAAGATCACCGAACGGGGCTCGGCCATGGACCGCGCGGGCATGGCGACCACGCTCACGCTCTTTCTCGGCGTCTGGCCGCGTGCCTACATCCTGCAGGTGGGGGACAGCCGCTACTACACGTTGCGCAACGGCCGGCTCGTGCAGGTGTCGCGCGACCAGACCGTCGCCGAGGACCTCGTAGGGGCCGGTGTGATCCAGCGCGCCGACCCGGCCCACAAGCGCTGGACGCACGTGCTGTCGAGTGCGATCGGCGGCCCCGAGGCGTCGCCGGTGATCACCGCCATCGAGAACGACTGGCACAGCGTGCACCTGCTCTGCAGCGACGGCCTCACCAAGCACGTGAGCGACGAGCAGATCGCCGACTGCCTCCAGACGATGACGTCTTCGCGGCAGGGGTGCGAGACGCTGCTGCAACTCGCGCTCGACGGCGGCGGCACCGACAACATCTCGATCATCATCGGCCGCGCCGTTCCCGGCCCAGCATAGCGTCGAGCCCGCCCAGCCATGGTCAGTTCAGCCGCGCCAACCGTCGCCGCCTACCTGGCGTCGCTCCCCCCGGAGCGGCGCGCCGTCGTGCGCACGGTGCGCGCCGCGGTGAACACGGCCATGCCCACGGGCTACCGCGAAGGCATGCTGATGGGCATGATCGCCTGGACGGTGCCGCTCTCGGTGCTGCGCGACACGTACAACGGGCATCCGCTGATCTACGCCTCGCTCGCCGCGCAAAAGAACTACTACGCGCTTTACGTCATGTGCGCGTACGGCAGCGGCGCGCTGCTCGACGAGATTCGGGCGGGGTACCGCGAGGCCGGCCTCACGCTCGACATGGGGAAGGCCTGCCTCCGCTTCCGCTCGCTCGATGACCTCGCGCTGGACGTCGTGTGCCGCGTGATCGCGCGCGTGCCGGTCGCGGACTACGTGGAGATCTACCGAGCGAGCCGCCGCAGGTAGCGCATCGCTCCGCGTCGCGCGAACGCCGCAGCCGGCGCGCGCTCGCACTCCCGCGGCCTGCCATTATCTTCCCTGCATGCTCTCCGACGCCTCATTTATCGTCGTTCACCCGTTCGAGCTGCATCTCGGGCCGCTGACCCTCACCGGCTTCGGCATCGCCATGCTCATGTCGTTCCTCGTGGCCCAGTACATCGGCCAGGTGGAGCTCGACCGGCGTGGCCACGACCCCGAGATCATGGGCGACGTGCTCGTCGGCGCCGTCATCGGCGGTCTGCTCGGCGCCAAGATCTACTACGCCATCCTGTACCGCGACCCCGGGGCGCTGCTGCACACGTCCGGCTTCGTGTTCTGGGGCGGACTGATGGGCGGCATCATCGCCACC
>JBBQZD010000333.1:0-2845 GCA_038208045.1 Gemmatimonadales bacterium
GGGCGTGCTCAGCACCTTCCGGGTGACGACGGTGCCGTCGGCATCGATGGCCGCAAGGTCGGTGAACGTCCCGCCCACGTCGATGCCGACCACCAGTGTCATGCGCGTGCCTTCTGGAGCAGCGTGAGCGCCGGCACCAGCAGGCCGAGGTAGAGCATCGTCGGGGCAAACGCGATGGTCACGGCGCCGGTGGCCTGTGCCGTGGCGCCCGTGATGGCGAGCACCAGCGCGGCGAGTGCGCTGACCGCGCAGAATCCGGCCAGCCAACGCGCCGTCTGGCCGCCCTTCCCCGTCACCAGCGCGCGCGGCACGAACCAGGCGGCGGCGAGTGCCACCGGCGAGAGCAGCAGCACGTTCCAGTTGTGGTACCAGAAGACATGCGCGGAAAAGAGCTCCATGAAGACGACCGTCGTGCCCACCAGGCCGCAGAGCGCATACCACGCGGCGGCCACCGCCGACACGACGATGCGCGCCACGCGCTGCGCGCCCGTCCATCGCCCGCGAAGCGCACTGAGGAAGGCCAGGCCGCCGAAGAGCGCCAGCGGCACCAGCGCGCCCAAGCCCACGAGGACGTACTGGCCAGGCAGTACAGCTGGCGCCTGGGCCTCCGCCTTGCGGTCGGCGTCGAAGAGATGGATCTCGCGCGTCACCAGCTTCTCCGGCACGCCGCCCGCGCCGGGCACCATGACGCCACGCAGCCGGTCGCGCAGGCGCATGGGCACGTACATCTCCTCCCAGACGGTCATGCGCGTGTCGGCCAGGGGCCCGAGCGCGATGTCGATGCCCAGGCGACTGAACGGTGCGTCCTCGGTGAGCCGCAGCGCCTCCCCGCGAAACGAATGTTCGCCCAGCGAGTCGGCCCAGGCGCGCGTCAGGGCGCCGCCGAGGACCATGTCGAGGGCATCACGAACGCGCGTCGAGCAGTTGTCGCGGAAGTAGTCGTAGCGGTAGTACTTGTGCTCGTCGAGCGCGGTCCAGCGGACGAACTGCAGCAGCCGGGCTTTTTGCAGGCTCGTCAAGTTCAACTGCTGCTCGTCGGCGGAACGGTTGTTGTCCCGGTAGTAGGCGAGCAGGGGCTCGGTGGGAAAGCCCTCCATCCAGTAGCGCGACTCGCCGCTCAGGAACCGCCCGAGGAAATTCGGCTCGTCGAACGAGAACATCCCCCAGTTCCACGCGACGTCGAGACCGCTGAGCGGGTCGTAGATGCGAATGGCGTTGTGCCCGAAGCGCTCAAAGACCGGCGTGCCCTGGCCGAAGGTGAGCAGCGACACCTGCACCCGCCACATCAGCGTCGTGTCGGGGGCCGGCTGGGCGGCCCAGGGTGTGGCCGCCGGCGCCTGCTGGGCGCGCGCCAGTGGGGCGGCCGCCAGCGATGCGGCGCAGGCAAGGAGTCGCAGTCTGTTCATGGTCGTCGTTGGATTCCGTCGCGCGAATCAGTTGGCGGGACCGACATCGGTGCCCGGATAGTACGTACGCAGGATGGCGCGAAAGTCCTGTCCGGCGCGCGCACGGCCGATCGCCCCCCATTGGCACATCCCGATCCCGTGGCCATAGCCATTGCCACGGATGATCAGGCGCCTGAGCGACCCGCCCGCGCCGGACTCGGCCTCGACGGAAAAATAGGTGCTGTTGAGTATCTCGCCACCGGGGACGCGCAGCACGTAACGCACATCGTTGCCGCGCAGCGAGAAGCGGCCGGCGTCAGTGTCAATCACAAGACGTCCCACCCGTCCGCTGGGGGTGCGCTCGGCCACGGTGACCGACCGCGCGTGGCCCGGGCCGGCGGCCGGCACGGCGGTGTACGTACGCAGATACTGTCGCAGTGCACCGTCGAGCTCCCCTGACTCGAGCGTGCGCGTCCAGGCAAATCGCGGCGCCGGATCGCAGTAGTAGCGCTCCGTGCCGGGAATCCGGTCGCTGACGCGACGCAGGTACGCGGCGGCGCCGGTGCGCCAGACTTCGTCGGGACTCGCGGTTTCGCCGCCACAGCTCGCCGAGTAGGGCGCGTCCACCACGCGACCGCCGTAGCGCAGCACGAGGCCGGCGGTGCCGGCCACCGCTGCGTCACCGAAGGGACGCTCCCCATCAACGCCGCCATACACCTGGTCCGCCGTACTCGCGACCATGTCGTAGCTGGCGTGGCGCGCGGCCTTGCCGCCGGCCGCAGCCAGCCGCACGTACGCATAGCTGCGCGCCGCCACCGCCTGGGCCTCCACCGCGGCCCGCTCCGCGTCGGAGCGCGATCCGCCGATCTCCAGCGGCACGACGCCGCGCAGGTATTGCTCGACCGACAGCGCGTTGACGACGAGGACGTGGGTGCCGTCGTCGGCGACGAGGAATCGCAGCACCCCGCGATAGCGGCGGCCGTTGAAGATCGCGAAGTCGTCGGCGCGGTCGGCGCGAAGCACCAGCGGCCCCTGGCGCCACGCGGTGGCAAAGCCGTCGGTGCGCACGGCCCGCAGCTGCCCGGCCTGCTGTTCAATCAGCCACGCCTCACCAGGCCGCCCGCGCACGAGGACGCTCTCGCGGTCGTCGAAGACGCGCCACGTTCCGGTGGCCGCGAGGCCGGGCGCGGCGGCGGCCGTCGCGAGCGCGATGCGCACGTCGCGGTCGCCCTCGCGACGGAAGTCCGGGGGTTCGTCACGCGGCACATCCTCGCCGCGGGCCGGGACCGCGGCCGGCGTGGCGGCCGTGTCGGGCACCGCGCGCGGCTGGCCGATGACGCGCATGGGTTCTTCCACGGGCACGCCGACCCGGGTCGTCACGCAGGCGCCGATGAGCGCGAGCGCGCCGGCGGCGGCGAGCCGGCGCCAGTTCACCGGCCGAAGCTCCCCACGCTCGAGCC
>JBBQZD010000334.1:0-2785 GCA_038208045.1 Gemmatimonadales bacterium
ACCCACTTGGGCAGGGCGTCGGGATTGAGCGGCTGCTGCGAGAAGACCTTCATCACGTAGAACGTCGTGGGGCCGGCCACCTCGATCGTCTGCACGATCTGCTGGCGCACGCCCGCGACGATGCTCGCCATCGTCATCACCGTCGCCACGCCGATCACCACGCCGAGGATCGTCAAGCCGGAGCGCAGCTTGTTGGCGCGCAGGTTGTCGAAGGCAATGACGATGTTCTCGTCGAGCGTCGTGTGCCGGAGCAGGCGGTCGAAGATCATCGCGTCACTCCTGACGGATGGCGGCGACGGGGTCGAGCCGCGCCGCGCGCCGCGCCGGGTAGACGCCGAACAGCACGCCGACGCCGGAGCCCAACAGCAGGGCCACCCCCACCGACCAGGCGGTGACGCGTGCGGGCAGCGGCGACACCGCCGCCACGAGGATGGCAAACACCCACCCGCTGGCCACGCCCAGCAGCCCGCCGAGACTCGACAGGGCGATGGCCTCCACCAGGAACTGGCGCTCGATGTCGCGCGCCCGTGCGCCGATGGCCTTGCGGATTCCGATCTCCCGCGTGCGCTCACTCACGCTCATCAGCATGATGTTCATGATGACGATGCCGCCCACGAGAATGCCGATGGCGACCATGGCGGGGATGACGCTGAACAGCACCCGCGTCAGGCTCTTCCAGAACGCCACGAGCGCGTCGGCTTTCTCGATCGAGAAGGTGTTCTCCGCCCCTGGCCGCAAACGCCGCTCCACGCGCAGCGCCTCCTCGGCGCGCTGCATCGCGGGGACGACCTCGGCGGCCTCGTGCATCTTCACGCTGATGGTGGCATTCAGCCGCCGGCCGTACAGCGTCTCGTGGTAGGAGAGCGGCAGCAGCACAAACCCGTCGAACGACTGGCCGAGCACCCGGCCCTTCGGCGCGGTCACGCCCACGATCTCGCAGCGCTGCCCACCGACGCGCACCGACTGCCCGATCGGGTCGACGCCGATGTCCTCGAAGAGCTTCTTGGAGAGCTCGGCGCCCACGACACAGACGGCGCGCCGGTCCATCTGGTCGATGTCGGAGATCGGCCGTCCCTTGGCGAACCGGTAGTCCTGCACGATCTGGTAGTCCGGCGAGATGCCGAAGATGAGTGCATCGCCGATCACCTGGTCGCGCCAGATCACGTCGCTCGTCGGCGTCGGCCACCCCGAGCTGAACCCGATGGCGGCCGCGTCGGGCAGCGCCGCGCGAATCGCGTCGGCGTCGCGCGCGGTCACCTTGGGGCGGCGCGCCACACGCTTCCACATCTCGTCGTCGAACAGCCCGATCTGCAGCGGCGTGCGGCGCACCTGGAACGCATTGGCGCCGATCACCGCGCCGGCGATGTTCTCCTTGACGTACGCGTTCATCCCCTGGATGATCGCCACCACGGCCACGAGGAAGGCCACCGACACGATGATGCCGAGCAGCGTGAAGAACGAACGCAGCTTGTTCGCCAGGATCTCCCCGAGCGCGGTGACGAGCACGTCCCACTTTTTCATGCGCCTACTCCTTCACCGCGCGACGGATGGCCCACCAGCCGGCGGCGATGAAGACCACGCCTGACCAGTACGGCGCCGGCCAGGCCACGTGATCGAACATCAGGCCGGCCCACGCGGGGCCGAAGATCGCGGTGAGACTGGTGATCGCGCCACTCGCGCCGAACATCACGCCCTGCTCCTCGGGCGTGCCGGACTTCGCGATGAGACTCTGCAGCGTCGGGTTCGACAGTCCGGACCCGACCGCCAGCACCATGATGGCCGGGGAGAGCATCCAGCCCGCGGGCACCGCGCCCACCAGCGCCATGCCGACCACCATGATGCCCATGCCGGTGAGCGTCAGCGCGCGTTCGCTGTACTTGCCCGCGATGCGGCGAATCACGAAGCCCTGCATGACGGTGGCGGTGAAGCCGAGCACGGTGAAGACGACGGCGTTCTGCGCCGGCGTGTACTTGAAGCGGTTGAGCGTGTAGACCGCGAAGTTCGTCTGCAGGCCCATCATCGCGAAGCGTGAGGCGAAGATGCCGACAAACAGCGCGCGCTGCTCGGGGGCCCGCGTGGCCCGCTTGATCAGCCCGAAGGGATTGAAGTCGCCGACGTGCAACGGATGCGGCCGGCGGCGCTCGACGGGCAGCGATTCGGGGAGCACGAACCACCCGAAGAGCGAGGTCACGAGCGCGACGCCCGCCGACGCCCAGGCCGGGGCATTGAGACTCACCTTGGCGAGGATGCCGCCCAGCGACGGTCCGAGGATGAAGCCGAGGCCGAAGGCGGCGCCGACGAGCCCGAAATTCTTCGCGCGGTTCTCGGGGGTCGACACGTCGGCGATGTAGGCCTGGGCTGCCGTGAGGTTGCCGCCCGTGAAGCCGTCAATGAGCCGCGAGGCGAAGAAGATCCACAGCGCGCCGCCGATGCCGAACAGCGCGTAGCCGATGGCCGAGCCAAGGACCGAGAAGACGAGGATGGGCCGGCGGCCGTGCCGGTCGGACATGGCGCCAAGCACGGGGGCGGCGAAGAACTGCGCCACGGAGAAGGTGACGGCGAGCAGGCCGATGGTGAGCGCGTCGGAGCGGTAGGGCCGCACCAGGTACGGAATGACCGGCATGAGGATGCCGGCCCCGAGAATATCGAGGAAGATGGTGACGAAGATGAACGTCAGCGCGCGGCGCATGGGGCGCTGGTCTACCGGGGCGGCCATCAGGAAAAGCTAAGGCAGGGGAGGGGAAGAGACAGGGAAGGGAAAGGGGCAGGGCTTGGGAAGGGGAAG
>JBBQZD010000335.1:0-2764 GCA_038208045.1 Gemmatimonadales bacterium
GGTGCTGCCCATCTGGATCGGCCGTCCGGAGGCGGAATCCATCGTCGCGCAGATGCAGGGAATCAAGCGCGAACGCCCGATGACGCACGATCTCTGCCTGGCGGTCATCACGGGTCTTGGCGCCACGCTGCGTCGCGTGCAGGTCACGCGCGTCCAGCAGGGGACCTTCTACGCGGAACTGCATCTCGCCCGCGGCGGCGCGCCGGTGGTCGTCGACGCGCGCCCGAGCGATGCCATTGCCCTCGCCTTGCGCGTGGACGCGCCCATCTTCGTGCATGAGGCGCTGCTGGGTGGTGAGCCGGACGATGGGCCGCCGGAACCGGCAGGCGGCGATGATGCGTCGCGGTCGGCGACGCAGCTGCAGCGGCACCTCGAGCACCTGCGGCCCGAGGATTTCGGGAAGTTCTCGCTCTGACATGCGGCTCTCGCTGAGACGCCTGGCGTTGGTGACGGTCTGGTGCGCGAGCAGCGCGAGCAGCGCGAGCAGCGCGGCCGGCGCGCAGGAGGCCCGCGTGCCGCTGGCCCGCGTGCCGCTGGCCCGTGTGCCGCTGGCCCCGCACGCGCCGCCTCCCACCGCGGCCGGCGAACCGCGCTCGGTCGCTGGGCGTGTCATCAAGGGCGGTGACGCCGTGGCCGCGCCGGTCGCCGGGCTGTGGGTGGTCCTGCATCGCGTCGGCTCCGACCGCGCCGGGCCGCTCGATTCGGTGCGCACGGACGTGCGCGGGCGCTACACGTTCCGCTATCGGACGTCGGGCGACGCGCGAGCGCTCTACTTCGTCTCCGGCACGGTCGACGGCATTGCGTACTTCACGTCGCCGTTCAAGGATCCGGCGGTGCGCGGCGACGACGCTGAGCTGGTCACGTACGACACGGTCACTGGCGTCGTGCCCATTCGCGTGCGTGCGCGGCACCTGGTCGTCTCCGCGCCCGATTCCTCCGGCCTCCGCACCATCGTCGAGATCTTCGAACTCAGCAACGACTCGGTGCGTACGCGCATCGCGGGCGGCGACTCGCTGCCGGTCTGGGAGAGCGGCCTGCTCGAGGGCGCCGCCGACCCGCGCGTCGGGCAGGCCGACTTTTCCGCCGAAGCGGTGCAGTTCGGCAACGGGCGCGTACGGTTGTTCGCCCCCTTTGCGCCCGGCCTGAAGCAGCTGTCCTACTCCTACACGCTGCCGGCCAAGGTCAAGGATCTCAGCCTGCTCATTGACGCCCCGGCCGCGGTGCTCGAAGTGCTCGTGGAGGATCCGCTGGCCCGGGTGGAGGGGCCCGGCATCACGCGCGCGCCGCAGGAGTCGCTGAACGATCGCGCCTTTTCCCGGTTTCTCGCGCAGGACGTGAAGGCCAACACCATCGTGCGCGTGCACGCGCCCACCGAGGGGGCGTCCGGTGGCGCGCAGATCAAGGTGTTCCTCGTGGTCGCGGCGCTCGGCGCCGTGCTCCTCGTCGGGCTGGCCTCGGCGATGATGCGGCGGCCGCTGAGCACGCGCTCGCAGGTGGTGGCCGTCGATGCCGCGTCGTTGCGCACGCAGCTGGCGGCGCTGGACCAGGCGTTCGGCAACATCGAGCAGCCGACGGCCGCGCAGCGCGCCGATCACTGGCAGCGGCGCGCGCACCTCACGCAGCAGCTCACCGACGTGGTTGCGCGCGAGCAGGGGCTGGCATAGCTTCACCCGCGACAACTGATTCACCAAACGGACGCGGGACACGGAAGCCGGTGCAATCCCGGCGCGGCCCCGCCACTGTAACGGGCGCAGTTCGCCTTGCTCACACACCCACTGGTCGTCATCGACTGGGAAGGGGAGCAAGGGCCCGGAGCCAGGAGACGACTCGCGTCCGTGCCACACAGCAAGCCTCGGGGGAGGCCAGGTGGCGACGGATGCGCCCACTGCGCGCATCCCTCGTGCAGGGCTCGTTCCCCGTCCGGAGCGAGCCCGTCGTGTTTTCCGCCCGTCCGTTTCGACTCATCGCCATCGCCGCATGCGCTGCGAGTGCCTGCCGCGCGCCCGACCGCGCGCCCGACCGCGCGCGCGACCGCGCGCCTGACCGCGCGCGCGGCGGCGGCGCGGGCATCGAGGGCGTCGATGATTTCGGCGACACGGTGCGCCTTGCCGCGCCCGCGGCCCGTATCGTCTCGCTGAACCCCGTCACCACCGAGGCGCTGTTCGCCATCGGGGCCGGCGCACGCGTCACCGGGCGCACGCACTGGGACACGTATCCCCCCGCCGTGCTCGCCGTCACCGATCTCGGCAATGGCATGCAGCCCAATGTCGAGGCGGTGCTCGCGACGCATCCGGACCTGGTCGTGCTCTATGCCAGCGACGGCAACCGCGCCGCCGCCGCGGCCTTCCGGCGTGCCGGCGTGCCGACGCTCGCACTGCGCACCGACCGCGTGGCCGACCTCGCACGGACGCTCGCGTGGCTCGGCCGTGTCACCGGCGATTCCGTGTCGGCGCGCACCGTGGCCGACTCGGTGCGGCGGTCGCTCGAGGCGGTGCAGGGGCTCGCGCCTACGGCGGCGTCGCCGAGCGTCTTCTGGATTGTCTGGCACGCGCCGGTCATCACCATCGGCGCAGGCAGCTATCTCGACGAACTCGTGCGTGCCGCGGGCGCGCGCAACGTCTTCGGCGACATGGCGCAGCCGTCACCGCAGGTCACGCTCGAGAGCGTGGCGCTGCGCAATCCAGACTTCGTGCTCGCCGGCGCGATCTCCGCCGCGCGCCTGCGCGCCGATGCCCGCTGGCGTGCCGTGGATGCCGTCCGCGCC
>JBBQZD010000336.1:0-2754 GCA_038208045.1 Gemmatimonadales bacterium
ATCAGCCGCGAGGCCTACAAGACCCGCGACATCACGGGCGGCCTGCCGCGCGTGGCGGAGCTGTTCGAGGCGCGCCGCCCGAAGGACCCGGCGACGATCTCGGAAGTGGACGGCGTGGTGCGCTTCGGCGACATCAAGCGCGGCAAGCGCGAGATCTTCGTGCAGCCCGTGGACGCATCGGGCTCGCTGGATGACACGCAGCCCGCGCAGCTGTACGAAGTGGGGGCCGGCAAGCATCTGCGCGTGCACGAGGGCGACCGCGTGCGCGCCGGCGACCGCCTGTCGGAAGGCCCGGTGAACCCGCATGACATCCTGCGGATCAAGGGTCCCCGTGCCGTGCAGGAATACCTGCTCAATGAAGTGCAGGAGGTGTACCGCCTGCAGGGCGTGAAGATCAACGACAAGCACATCGGCGTGATCGTGCGCCAGATGCTGCAAAAGGTGCGCGTCACGGACTCGGGTGACACCGAGTTCCTCGAGGGCGAGAACGTCGACAAGGCGGCGTTCCGCGACGCCAACGACAAGTCGAAGAAGAAGAAGCAGCACGCCGCCACGTCGGAGCCGCTGCTCCTCGGCATCACCAAGGCCTCGCTCACGACGCAGTCGTTCATTTCCGCGGCGTCGTTCCAGGAAACCACCCGCGTGCTCACCGATGCGGCCATCCGCGGCGCCAAGGACAACCTCCTCGGCCTCAAGGAGAACATCATCATCGGCCACCTGATTCCGGCCGGCACGGGCATGTACCGGTACCAGCAGGTGGACATGGACGTGGAAGCCCCCGCGCTGCCGGAGCCCGAGTTCGGGCTGGGCGACCTGGGCGCGCTGCCCAGCGTGGCGGACGACCTGTCACCGCTTGGCGCCGAAGAACTCGACTGAGTGCAGTACGATCAGTGAAGGACCCGAGGCCCGTCTCCGTGTGGAGGCGGGCCTCGGTCGTTGCGCCGTCCGGCGTGCTGAGGCCGCGTCCACCGGCTTCAACACGGAGGCACGGAGGACATCAGAAGGCCACGCCTCCGTGTTGAAACGGCCCACCCGGGACCTGGAGATCCGGAGCGCGCGCCTGGAGTTTCCGATAGATTTCTTCGTACGCCATGTGCAGGACCGCCGCTGCATCTGACCTCTCCACACCTTGGACGCTTGATGCCCCCACGAATCCCGGACGGTGCGACGCGCGGGTACATCATCCCGATTGGCGGCGCCGAGGAAAAGGAGAACGACCCCGAAATCCTGCAGCGCTTCGTGGCGCTGTGCGGCGGCGGCGACGCCGACATCGTGGTGATCCCCACCGCCTCGAAGCTGGCCGACACGGGGCCGAGTTACAGCCGCCTGTTCCGTGAGCTCGGCGCCGGCCACACCGAGTCGCTGGTCTTCGACACGCGCCGTGACTGCGAGGAGCAGGGACGGCTCGACCGGCTCGACCAGGCCACGGGCATCTTCATCACTGGCGGCAACCAGCTGCGGCTGACGACGCTGCTCGGCGGCACCCCGGTGGCCAAGCGGATTCGCACGCGCAACACCGAGGGTGTGCACGTGGCCGGCACCAGCGCGGGCGCCGCGTTCCTGTCGGAGCACATGATCGCGTTCGGCGAGGAAGGGTCGTCGCCGCAGGCGGGCAAGGTGACGCTCGCGCCGGGCCTCGGCCTCACCAACCGTTTCGTCATCGACCAGCATTTCCGCCAGCGCGACCGCCTCGGGCGGCTCCTGACCGCGCTCGCGTACAATCCGTATGCGCACGGCATCGGGCTCGACGAGAACACGGCGGCGTTCATTGACGCGGACAACCGGTTCACGGTGGAGGGCTCGGGCTCCGTCACGATCGTCGATGCGGCCGGCATCGAGTTCTCTTCGATGGAGATGGCCGACGAGGGCGACGCGATCTGCCTCATTGGCCTGACGCTGCACATCCTCGTGGCCGGCGCGAGCTACGACCTCCGCACGCGGCAGGCCTTTCCCGGCGCGCTCGCGCAACGGAAGGGCTGACCCATGCGCGTCCTCGAACGCAACGTCTACGTCGGGCCGTCGCTGTACGCGCACTTCCCGGTCATCCGGTTCCTGCTGGACCTCGGCGAGCTGGAACAGTGGCCCACGGGCCGGCTCGGCGAGGCGTTCAACGGGACGCTCGTCGAGGCGCTGCCGGGGCTGGCCGAGCACGGCTGTTCGTACGGCGAGCCCGGCGGCTTCTTGCGCCGCCTGCGCGAGGACGACGGCACATGGATGGGGCACGTCTTCGAGCACGTGGCCATCGAGATCCAGAACATGGCCGGATTGCACGTCACGTTTGGCAAGACGCGCGACGCGGGCCAGCCGGGCCGGTACCACGTGGTCTACGAATACGAGCAGCGCGAGGAAGGCATCGCGGCGGGCGAACTCGCCCTCGTGTTGCTGTCGTCACTGCTCCCCGAGGCGCTGCGCGATGCGGGGCGGATTCCTGACGGCTGGGCGTGGCCGGTCGCGCGCGACGAGTTCATCCGCTTCGCGCAGCGGCGGGCGTTCGGCCCGAGCACGGCGTCGATTGTGCGAGCGGCCGAGGAGCGCGGCGTGCCGTGGATCCGGCTGAACGACCAGTCGCTGGTGCAGCTCGGGCACGGCAAGTTCCAGCGGCGCATCCAGGCGACGGTGACCTCGCGGACCCCGCACATCGCCGTGGAGCTGGCGAGCGACAAGGAGGAGACCAACAAGCTGCTGTCGGCGCTCGGGCTGCCCGTGCCGCGCCAGGAGCTCGTGCAGACCGAAGGGGCGGCGGTGCGGGCCGCG
>JBBQZD010000337.1:0-2715 GCA_038208045.1 Gemmatimonadales bacterium
CCGATTTTCGAGCAGGCGGCCAGCGTGCCACCGGAGCCGGAGGCCGTGGCGGCGCCGGCGGCGGCGCCGGGCGCGCCTGGCTTCGACGAACTCGCTTTTCTCAAGACGGTGGTGGGTCGTCCCACGCCCGTGTCCTCTCCGGCGCTGCGGCAGGCGGCGGACCGGGCGACGACGTCGGCCTCGGCCGCTCCGGCAGCCCCGCCAGAGGACGCGGCGGGGGTGGCGCCGAGCGATTACGTGCCGCCCGAGCCGCCGCTGGAGTATCCCGACCCGATGCCTGAGCCGCGCGTGAGCCAGGAGATGACGCCGCCGCGCGAGAGCTTCTTCGGCCGCCCGACGCCGCGCAGCAGCGAGGCGGTGAAGTCCCTGAAGTGCGCGGAGTGCGGCACGCTGAACTTCCCGACGGAATGGTACTGCGAGCGGTGCGGTGGGGAGCTGGCGGCCATGTGAGGGGCGGAGTACGACAGATGACGACAGCGAACGACAGAAACGACAGAAACGACAGAAACGACACAAACGACAGAAACGACAGAGGGGCCCGGCGCGATGCGGGGCCCCTCTGTCGTTTCAGTCGTTCGCTGTCGTACGCCGGTGCCTACCCTTTCTTCTTCGCGATCTGCGACTTGTGGCGGGCGGCGGCGTTCTTGTGCACCAGGCCCTTGCGGGCGGCGCGATCCACGAGCTGCACGGCGGCTTTCTTCTCGCTCTCGGTGGCGGCGGTGGTCTTCGCCTTCTTGAGGGCGGTCCGCAGCGTGGCGCGCTGCGCGCGGTTGCGCACGGTGGCCGCGCGGGTCTTGCGCAGATTCTTCTTGGCGGACGCGATTCTCGGCACTCTGCAAGCTCTCCTGAATGGTTCAGTATGCGCCGTGCGGCGCTAGCCTTCCAATATCACCGGGCCGCGAGCCCAAGTCAAGGAGAAGCACCGGGTTGAGGGCGCGCCCCCGCTTCTTTTGACAGCCCCCTCGCACCTGCCTACCTTTCGCCCCGACTGCCCGAGACGGGCCTCTTTCTCCCCCGGCGACGACGCGTGTCCCCTACGATCCAGACTTTTCTCCTCGTCGCCCCCATCCTGCTGTTCTCGATGGTGGCCCACGAGTATGCGCACGGCTACGCCGCATTCCGCCAAGGTGACGACACGGCGCTGATGCTCGGCCGGCTGACCTGGAACCCCCTCAAGCACATCGACCCCTTCCTGACGGTGCTGCTGCCGGTCTTCCTGCTGATCTCGCACTCCCCGTTCATCTTCGGCGGCGCCAAGCCGGTGCCGGTCGATCCACGCAAGTACCGCAACTACCGGCGCGGCGACATCATCGTCTCGCTCGCCGGCATCGTGGTCAACCTCGTGCTCGCCGCGCTGCTCGTGCCCACCATCATCGGCCTCGGGCTGCTGGCCCGTGCCGTCCCGGCGCTCAACGACACCTGCTCGCTGCTGCAGGTCATGTTCACGTACGGCGTGGTCATCAACATCGCGCTGGCCGGCTTCAACCTGATGCCGATTCCCCCGCTCGACGGCTCGCACGTGATGAAGTATCTGCTGCCCGCGCGGCTGGCGCTGGGCTACCAGCGCATCGCGCGCGCCGGGCTGCTGCTCGTCGTCGTGCTGCTCACGATCGGGCATCCCCTGCTCGATGCCTGGATGCGCCCGTTCATGTTCCTGATCCAGTCGGCGTTCGCGCTCGTGGTGCCGCACCTGGTGGCCAGCCAGTGGCTGGACATGATGCTGGCCTGGTTCGGAGGCGGCTCGTGATCGCGGCCGACGAGCGGACGGCGCCCGGCCCGAATGCGCCCGGCCCGAACGCGCCCGGCCCGAACGCGCCCGGCACGGTGGAGGTCGGCTTTTCCGTCGAGCTGCCGCACTACAGCGGGCCGCTCGACCTGTTGCTGGCGCTCATCCGCGACGAGAAGGTGGACATCTACGACATTCCGGTCGCCAAGATCTGCCAGCAGTTCATCGTGCGCATGCGGCACCTCAACCTTGACGAGGCGGCGGACTACCTCGAAATGGCCGCTCGCCTGCTGCGCATC
Source organism: Gemmatimonadales bacterium (assembly GCA_038208045.1). Lineage (GTDB taxonomy): Bacteria > Gemmatimonadota > Gemmatimonadetes > Gemmatimonadales > Gemmatimonadaceae > PNKL01. The sequence continues at coordinate 2,026 of JBBQZD010000337.1, forward strand.
AAGGCCCAGATGCTCCTGCCGCGGCCGGAGGGCGAGGAGTCGTGGGAGGATCCGCGCACGGAACTCGTGCGCCGCCTGCTCGAGTACCAGCAGATGCGCGAGGTCGTCGACGTGCTCGAGCGGCTCGGCGAGGACCGCCGCAATCGCTTCGCCCGCACCTTCGTGCCGTCGTCGCTCACGCCGGTCGTGCTGGCGCCGCTGGCGCTCTCGCTCGGGGAGCTGCTCACCGCTGTGGATCGGGTGCTGCGCGCGGCGGCCGTGCCGACCGTCCACGACGTGATCGCCCGTCCGCTCGACGTCGACGGATTCATTGACGTGGTGCGTGCCGTGATTGCCCTGCGTGCTGTCTGCCGGTTCCGCGACGTCGTGCGCGCCGGCGCCGAACCGTGGGAGGTGCTGTCGGGCCTCCTCGCGCTCCTTGAATTGGCCCGGCGCGGCGAACTGCGCCTCGCCCAACTTCGCCCCTTTGCTTCCGTGGAGATTCGCCGTGAATTCGCTGGCGAAGCTGCTTGAAGCGGCGCTCTTTGCGAGCCCGCGCCCGTTGCCGACCGAAGAACTCGCCGCCCTCGACACCGAGGCGTCGCCGGCCGCGGTGCAGTCGGCGCTCGACGAGCTGCGCGAGCACTACGACACCGATGGCCACGCCGTGGAGCTGGTGGACGCCGGCGGCGGCTGGCAGATCCTGACGCG
>JBBQZD010000338.1:0-2713 GCA_038208045.1 Gemmatimonadales bacterium
GGCGACGCGACGTCGCGCGTGCGCGGCGTCGAATCGCACGGGCAGACGGTCGCCGACGGCCGGGCCGGCCAGCGCGTGGCCGTGGCCGTCGCGGGGCTCGACCGCGACGCGGCCGCGCGCGGCGCCGTGCTGGTGAACGCCAGCGACCCGTGGGTGCCGAGCGATCGCATGCGCGCCGACGTCGCGTTGCTCGACGGCTGCGATGTCACGCTCACCGTGCGCACACGCGTGCGCCTGCACCTCGGCACGTCCGACGTGAGCGCGCGCATTGTCGCCCGCGGCGGCCGCGTGGCCGCCGGCGGCACGGTGCCGGTGCGCCTCGCCCTCGACGCCCCCCTGATCGCGCGGGGCGGCGACCGGTTCGTATTGCGCTCGGCGTCGCCGATGGCGACCATCGGTGGCGGCGTTATCACCGACCCGTCGCCGCCCTTTCGTCGCGTTCCGCCCTTCAAGCACGCGGCGGCCACTGTGCCGGAGCGGCTGGCCTGGATGGTGGCCGAAGCGGGCGGGCGAGGCCTGCCGGCGGTGTCACTCGCGCTGCGGCTGGGCGTGCGGGCCGACGAACTCGCGCCCATCATCGCAGCGGCCGGCGACGAAATCGCGACGGTCGGCTCGACGCTCGTCGGACGCGAACTCCTGCGCACTGCGACGCGCGCGCTCGTTGCCGCCGTGGACGCCGCGCACCAAACCCGCCCGCTCGATCGCGGCACGCCATTGCAACCGTTGCGCCGTGGCCTTGGGCTCGGCGACCTGCTCGCGGACACTGTGATTGGGGACGCCGTCCGCGACGGCACCATCGAAGTGCGCGACGGCCTGGTGGCGCGCCCAGGGTGGACGCCCCGCATGACCGAGCCCGAGCGGCTCGCGCTGGACGCCATTGTCGGCATGCTGGATCGCGCGGGGCGCGAGGCGCCGAGCTTCGACGAGATCGCACGGGTGGCCGGCCCTCGCACGCCGGCTCTGATCCGGTTGCTCGAGCGGGAGGGTCGGGTGGTGCAGGTCGGGGAGCAGCGCTTCCTGACGCCCGCGGCCTGGGGAGCGGCGCTCCAGGTCCTGCGCGCCGGCACGTTGGAGTCCCGAAGCTACTCCCCCGGGGAGATTCGGGAAATCTTCGGTATCAGCAGAAAGTTCTCGATTCCACTCATTGAGGGATGCGACCGGGCGGGGGTCTGTTCACGCGTTGGCGACGGCCGAGTCTTCCACTGGGATCTCCCGAACCCAGCCATCGCCTCGTTCCTTGACAGTTCCGAAAGCACGCCCTAGCTTGGTCATTGGCCAATCACATCCACACCTAATCCTTAGAGGAGAACACCCGAGAACCTACCTTGTCCGCCAGGAGCTACAAATGAGGTATCGCTGGGCAGCACTCCTAGTGCTGGCCCTAGCCCTCACGCCACAGCTTGGCAAAGCCCAAGGCACGTCGCAGGGAACTTCCAAGCGACCCGTATCAACGCTCGGTCAGAACTTTCCGAATCCGTTCAACCCCGAGACCAGGATCCCGTTTACAGTCGGTGATTTTCCGACCTGTGCCGACGGTGGTCAGCAACACAAGGTCTCGCTCCGCGTATACAACTTGCTTGCGCAGTTGGCCGCGGTGCCGGTGCTTCAGGGGGGGACGGGCAATGTGGCAGGGGGTCAGCCGCTGGAGAACGTATTGCTTCCGTGCGGCCAGTACACGGCGTATTGGAATGGCAACTACCGCAATACGAACAACGAAGTGGCCTCAGGCATCTACATGTATGTCCTCGAGGTCGACGGTCAACGGATCGTCAAGAAAGCGATGTCGATGAAGTAGCATGGCAGGCCGCCCGGGGGACCATCCACCTCCCGGGCGGCTTGTTGTTTGTCGGCATGTTGCCGCGCTGCGCGCCGACCGGCAACTTCACCCTCCTCTCCTTCGGCGGGTCGCACATGCTTCGCGGGCAAGTCGTATTCATCACCGGCGCCGCCTCGGGCATCGGCCGCGCGCTCGCCCTCGGCGCTGCGCGCCAGGGGGCCTTGCTCTGGGTGACTGACCTCGACGGCGGCGGCGCCCACGCGGTCGCCGCCGAGTGCCAGGCGCTCGGCGCCACGGCGCGCGACCTCCCACTCGACGTCACCGACGATGAAGCGGTGCGGGCCGCGGTCGCTGCCGTCATCGCCGCGGACGGTCGGCTGGACTACTGCTTCAACAACGCCGGCATCGGATTCGCCGGCGAGTTTCGCGACTCGACCATCGACCAGTGGCGCCGCGTCTTCGAGGTGAACTTCTTCGGCGTGGTGCACGTGGCCCATGCGGCCTACCGGCAGATGGTCGCGCAGGGCCACGGTCATCTCGTCAACACCGCGTCGCTCGCCGGCCTGCTGCCGACCCCCGGGCTCAGCGCGTACGGCGCATCGAAGTGGGCCGTCGTCAGTCTGTCACACTCGCTGCGCCTCGAGGGCGCGGCACTGGGCGTGCGCGTCAGCGCCATCTGCCCCGCGTTCGTCGAGAGCGCCATCTACGAGCGCACCCTCGTGGCGGGGCTCAAGCGCGACGCCATGCGCACGGCCGCCGCCTTTCCCATCGTGCCTGTCGAGGGCCTGGTCCCCCGCGTCTTCGCCGGGCTCGCGCGCAACGAGGCGCTGATCCTCTTTCCGTTCTATGCCCGGGCGCTGTTCTGGCTGCAGCGGCTCGTGCCCTGGGCGCTCACGGGGCAGGGGCTGGCGCACATGAAGAAGATCCGGCGCGAGT
>JBBQZD010000339.1:0-2686 GCA_038208045.1 Gemmatimonadales bacterium
GGTGTCGTGGTGCTCGACCGGCGGGCACCCGTGCACGGCAGCACGCTCGCGAGCACCGCATTGCTGCAGTTCGAGCTCGACGTGTCGCTGACCGAGCTGTCGCGGCGACTCGGCCGGGACAAGGCCGGGCGCGCGTGGCGCCGCTCGGTGCTCGCCGCACACGCGCTCAAGCGGCTCGTACGGCGCGAGGGCATCCGCTGCGGTCTCGAGGCGCGCCGCAGCCTCTACCTTGCGGGCGACGAGTACGGCGCGCGTGCCCTGCGGCATGAGGCGGAGCTGCGGGCACGTCTGGGCGTTCCGGGAGTCTTCGTCGGACCTGCGGCATTGCAGCGACGCTTCGCGATCGAGCGCACCGGCGCCATCGTGAGTAGCGGCGCGGCCGTTGCCAATCCGGCGCAGCTCGCCGCCGGTCTGCTGCGGCGTGCCAGGCACGCCGGCGCCCGGATCTTCGCGCCTGCCGATGTCGTTGATGTCGCGTCGAACGCGCGGGGGGTCGATCTGTTCACAGGGAACGGTTCCACCGTGCACGCCTCCCACGCGGTGTTCTGCACCGGCTACGAACTCCCGAAGGCGCTACAACTCCCCGGCTACAACATCAAGTCGACGTGGGCCATCGCCACGCAACCGGTATCGGCACTGCCACGCTGGCTTGCCTCCACGGTGATCTGGGAGGCCTCCGACCCGTACCTGTATCTCCGCACCACTCCGGACGGCCGCGTGGTCGCCGGAGGCGAAGACGAGCACTCCGCGACCCGGCACTTGCAGCGCTCCCTGCTGATCAGCAAGTCCCGCCGGATTCTCGGCCAGGTACAGGCGCTGCTGCCCGAGGCGGCGCTGTCGCTCTCGCATCGTTGGGCGGGGCCGTTCGGTGAATCACCGACCGGCCTGCCGGTCATCGACCGCATCCCGGGATTGCCGCGCTGCCACGCGGTGGCGGGATTCGGCGGCAACGGGTTCACGCACAGCATGATTGCCGCTGCTGTCCTGGGTGCGCGCCTGACGGGAGGCGGTGACGCCGACTCGGATCTGTACCGCGCGCCACGGTGACCTTTTGATGGCCCGCGCGTGCCCGTTGCGCGCAAGGAGTACGCCGTTTGGTCGATGGCACAGACAGGATACAGCGGCAATCGTTCTTCGAGATGCAGGGTGCGCGCGCGGCGAGGGCCGGTGCCGCGATTGCCATGCCGCCACGAGGACAGGACCATGAGAAAGAAGCTGGAGCAAATGGAGGCGGATTGCATCGCCGCCTGCAACGATTGCGCGACCGCCTGCGGCCACTGTTTCTCACTCATGATTGGGGAGGGAAGCGACAACGCGTGTCCCGCCTGTTGCATCGAGTGCGCGGCGCTCTGCCGGCTGACCGCCGACGCGATCGCCCGCCACAGCCCGTTCGCCAAGCAACTGGCCACGCTGTGTGCCGAGGCGTGCGACTGGTGCGCCACGGAGTTCGGCGCGCACCAGATGGACCACTGCGAGTCGTGCGTGGAAGCCGACCGCCGGTGTGCCGACGCGTGCCGCAAGATGGCCGCCTGATGTTCGGCCTGAGGCCCGCGCGCCTGCGTGCGCTGCTCGCCAGCCAGATCCTGTTGCTGTCGTTTGCCTGTGGGCAGGAGGCGCGATCGCTGCGGTCATCGCGCGATGGTCCGCGAGGCGCACTGCCCGCGGCTCGCTCGCTGCCGCGCTCGCTGCCGCGCTCGCTGCCGCGCCGGCTGCACCTGACCGATGACGTCGCCAACACCAGCTGGCGCATGTCAGCGCTGCGACCTCTGGGCGGGCGGGCAAGCTCAAGACATCAGGAGCACGCACCATGAGCTCGGTCATGACGCAGGATGGGACGGAGATCTACTTCAAGGACTGGGGGACCGGTCAGCCGGTCGTCTTCAGCCACGGGTGGCCACTGGGCGCCGATGCCTGGGAGGACCAGATGGTGGCGCTGGTCCCCCACGGGTATCGCTGCGTTGCCCACGATCGTCGCGGGCATGGCCGATCCGGCCAGCCGTGGCTCGGCAACGATATGGACACCTATGCCGATGACCTCGCGGCGCTGGTCGGGGCGCTTGACCTCAAAGACGCCATCCATGTCGGGCACTCGATGGGTGGCGGTGAAGTCGCCCGCTATGTCGGCCGACACGGTACCGGGCGGGTCGCCAAGGTCGTGCTCATCGGCGCCGTACCGCCGTTGATGCTCAAGACCGCCGCCAGTCCTGACGGCTTGCCGATCGAGATCTTCGACGAGATCCGGGCCGGCGTCCTTGCCGACCGCTCCCAGTTCTTCAAGGACGTGAGCGCTCCCTTCTTCGGCGCCAACAGGCCGGGTGCCACGGTCTCGCAGGGCCTGCGGGATTGGTTCTGGCTGCAGGGAATGCAGTCGGGGCTCAAGGGAGTCGTCGACTGCATCAAGGCCTTCTCCGAGACGGACTTCACCCATGACCTCAAGAAGTTCGACGTGCCGACCCTGATTCTTCATGGCGACGATGACCAGATGGTGCCGATCGGCGCCTCCGCGCTCCGCTCGGCCAAGTTGATCAGGAATGCGCAACTGAAGGCAGGATAGGAATTTCAATCGGGGTCGGTCGAGTATCCGGCGAACGTACGGCGCGATCGCGTACCCCGCGAGGGCCGGCCGGCGCGCAGCGGCCTGCCCGCCGCCCGCCGCCGCGCCTCTTTGGCCGTCCGGACGGCGTTG
>JBBQZD010000340.1:0-2684 GCA_038208045.1 Gemmatimonadales bacterium
TTTGATGACCGGGTGCTTGCCTGGATGCAACGGACGCACGACGCCGCGCAGGTGGCGACAGCTGTACAGATTCTGCGCAGTGAGGGGATCAGCGATCTTTCGGTTGACCTCATCTTTTCCGTGCCCGAGGTGCTGCAGCGGGACTGGGTGGGCGACTTGGAGCGGGCCATTGCGCTCGACCCCGGGCACCTGTCTGTCTATGGTTTGACCGTCGAACCCCGAACGCCGCTGGGCCGATGGACGGCACGCGGCGAGTCCGCCGAGTCGCCGGAGGAGCGGTACGAAGCCGAGTTCCTGGAGGCCGACCGGCGGCTTTCGGCGGCGGGGTACGAGCATTACGAGGTGTCCAACTACGGCAAGCCGGGGCGCCACGCGGTGCACAATTCGGCGTACTGGACGGCCGTTCCCTATCTCGGGCTGGGGCCGTCGGCCCACGGATTCGACGGCCGGCGGCGCCGCTGGAACGCCCGCGAGTACTCGGCGTGGCTCGATCTGGTCCGCGCGGGCGCAGATCCCATGGCTGGTGACGAGGCCATTGGACCCGCGGAGGCGGCGGCGGAGCGGGTGTACCTGGGACTCCGCACGACGGCCGGTTTGCGGGCCACGGCTGAGGAGTTCCGGCACGCATCTCGCTATATGGAAGAGGGCTGGGCCGTTCGACTGCAGGACCGGCTGGTGCTCACTCCAACGGGCTGGCTGCGCCTGGACGCCATCGCCGCCGCCTTGACGTAACACCGAAGTCGCTGGTATTATTGAACTTATGTCGCTTGCGGAACTATCCGATCGAGAACGACGAGTCCTCGAGGCGGTGATTCGGTCGTACGTGGAGACCGCCGAACCGGCGGGATCGCGTTCGCTGACCCGCCGATTTGGACTGGGCGCGTCGCCGGCGACCATCCGGAACACGATGGCGGACCTCGAGGAGAAGGGCTTTCTCTCGCATCCGCACACGTCGGCCGGGCGCGTGCCGACGGACAAGGCGTACCGCACCTACGTGGACTCGCTGATTCACGTGCCCGAGCTGGGGATGGCCGACCGCGAGCTGCTGGTGGGCGGTATCGGCCCCGGCGGCTCGGCCATCGAGGCCATCCTGCGGCGCACGGCGCAGTCGCTCGGCGTCTTGACGCAGGAGCTTGGCGTGGCGCTCGGGCCCCGGCTCGACCTGATTGTGCTGCAGCGGCTGGAACTCGTGCGCATGTCGAGCGAGAAGCTGCTGCTGGTGCTGTCGCTGCAGGGCGGCTCGGTGCGCAGCGTCTTCATTGAAGTGCGCGGCGACATCGCCGAGACGGTGCTGCTCGAGGTGCAACTCGTGCTGAACGAGCGGCTGGCGGGCATGTCGCTCTCTGACATTCGCGCGTCGCTGGGCCTTCGCCTGCGCGACGCGCAGACGACCGCCGAGGGGAGCGACCTGCTGAACATCTTCGTGCAGGAGGGGAACACGCTGTTCGACGCCCCCGTCTCGTTCGAGGAATCGGTGGTGCTCGGCCAGGCGTCGGTGCTGGCCGACAAGCCCGAGTTTGCGAGCGGCGAGGCCATGCGCAAGCTGCTGGAACTCACCGACACGCGGACGCAGCTGGCAGCGCTGCTGCGCCAGCGCGCGACGTCGGGCGGCATTTCCATCACCATTGGCTCGGAGCACGGCGACCCGCTGCTCGGCGGGCTGACGGTGGTGACGGCCGGCTATCGCGCTGGCGCGCTGAATGGCGTGATTGGCGTGATCGGTCCGACGCGGATGCCCTATGAGAAGGTGATCGCCGTGGTGCGGCACGCGTCGCAGCTCGTGGCCGACGTGCTGGCGTGACGGTTTCCCCCCTGCAATTGAACCCGGACGTGATGAGCGATGGCTGATTTCTACGACGTGCTCGGCGTTGCGCGGACGGCGAGCGATGACGACATCAAGCAGGCGTATCGCAAGCTGGCGATGAAGTGCCATCCCGACCGGAATGGGGGCTCCAAGGAGGCCGAGGAGCAGTTCAAGGCGGTGACGGAGGCGTACGACGTGCTGAAGGACGCGCAGAAGCGGGCCGTCTACGACCGGTACGGCGAAGCGGGTCTGAAGGGTGGCGGCGGCGGCGGTGCCGGGTTCCACCACGTGGACCTGAGCGAGGCGCTGAACATCTTCATGCGCGACTTCGGCTTCTCCGATTTCTTCGGGGGGGGCGCGCAGCGCCCGCAGACGGGGCCGCACGCGGGCGCCGACGTGAAGGTCGACTTGAAGCTGACGCTCGCCGAGGTGGCGACCGGGCTCGACAAGGTAATGAAGCTCAAGCTGCTCGACCCGTGCGACAAGTGCGCCGGGGCGGGGGCGGAGAAGGGAACCAAGCCGACGCGCTGCGTGACGTGCGCGGGGGCGGGCGAGGTGCGGCGCGCGCAGCGGTCGTTCTTTGGCAACTTCGTGAGCGTCGCGCCGTGCCCCACGTGCGGCGGCGAGGGGACGATGATCGAGCGGCCGTGCAAGTCGTGCCGCGGCGAGGGGCGCCAGCGTGGCGAGCACGAGCTGCCGCTGAAGATTCCGCCGGGCGTGAGCAGCGGGCAGTACATGCACCTGCGCGGCGTGGGCAATGTCGGGGTGCGGGGCGGCCCGCGCGGCGACGTGATTGTGCTGTTCGAGGTGGCCGACGACGAACGGTTCGAGCGCGACGGCGAGGACCTGTACACCGAAGCTCTGGTGACGTACTCGCAGG
>JBBQZD010000341.1:0-2678 GCA_038208045.1 Gemmatimonadales bacterium
ACGAGGTGCACCGGCGTCCCCTCGACGTCGGCCAGGTGCACGACGTGCGAGCGCCCGCCCACGCGCGCCGTCTCGCCGTCGAGCTCGACCTCGAGCCGTTCGCCGTTGATCTCCACGATGTACTTCACGCCGCCTCCGGTACCAGTTCGCACACCGTCTCGACGTGCGCCGTCTGGGGAAACATGTCGAAACAGGTGAGCGAGGCCACCGTCCATCCGGCCAGGCGCGAGACATCCCGCGCCAGCGTGGCCGGGTCGCAGCTCACGTACACGATGGCACGCGGCTTGGGCTCGCAGGCCGACAGCAGCGCGGTCACCGCGGGCGCGACGCCCGCGCGCGGCGGGTTGAGCAAAACCACGTCCGCCGGCAGGGCCGCGGGGAGCGCCTCCTCCACCGACGCCGCCACGGCGCGCGACGGCGCCGACAGCCGGCCCGCGCTCCACGCGCTCGCGTCGGCGTCGAGTTCGATGGCGGTCACCACGACGCCCAGCGCGGCCAGCGCCGCCGCCGCATCGCCGACGCCGGCGTACGCGTCCACCACGGTGCGCGGCGCATGCGCCATGACGAGCGCCTGCACGTGCGCCGCCATTGCCGCGGCGACGGCCTCGTTCACCTGCACGAACGACGCGCCCGGGGCCGCCGCGCCGCGCCGGTCGCGGAGCAGGCGGCGATGCCCCTCGTCGTTCACCCACCAGCAGGCCGCGGCCGTCGTCACGGCGTCGGCGAAGGCGCGCGCCGCCGGCCACCGCGCTCCGCCCTCGACGACGAGCAGCAGTTCCTCGCCCGCCAGGCGGAGCGACAGGCGCAGCGCCGGCACACGCGGCAGGAAGCGCGCGCCTTCGGCGAGGACCGCACGCACGCCGGCGACGATCCGGGCATCGGTGATGAGACAGTCGTCGAGCGCGAAGATCTCGTTCGGCGCGCCGGCGCGGTGCAGGCCCGCCTGCCACGCGCTGCCCGTCCAGCGCAGGGCCAGCGTGAGCTTGCGGCGGTAGCGCCACGGCTCCCCCGCCCCACGCACCTCTGGCGTCGGCACCTCGCGCTTACCGATGCGCGCAAACGCGTCGCGCACGATCTGCGCCTTGGCGGCGCGCTGCGCGTCGAGCGACAGGTGCTGCAGCTGGCAACCCCCGCAGCCGTCGCGCTCGTAGTGCGCGCACTCGGGGGTCACGCGCCCGCGCCCCGGCGCCTCGATGCCGGCCAGCACGCCTCGCGCAAAGCGCCCCTTCGACGTGAGGCGCGCGCGCACGCGGTCACCCGGCGCCGTGCGCGGCACGAACGCGACGAGGCCCTCGTGCCGCGCCACGCCGTCGCCCCCCGCGGCGATGCCCGTGATGTCAAGCGTCACGAGCGTGCTCACCCGGGGCGCAGCCCCTGCGCGCGGCCGGCGCACGCCCAGGGCGACATTTCAGGCCGCGACGTCGCATCGGCCGGCGAGGCCGGCGACGGCGACGCGGCGCCGGCGGACGCGGCCGGCAATGCGATCAATCGCGACTGCCGGTCCCGCTCGGCGAGCAGCGCGGCGGCGACCGCCGCCGCTTCGATCGTCTCGCGCGGCGGCACGGCCGCCACCAGCGAGTCGAGTCGGCGCTCCAGCCACTGGATTTCGATGGCGCCCGCGCGGAACTCCTCATCCTCCATCACGCGCAGGTGGAACTCGCGCGACGTCTCGACGCCGTCGATGGTCAGCTCGTCGAGCGCGCGGTGCATGCGCGCAATCGCCTCGGCGCGCGTCGGCGCCCAGACGATGAGCTTGGCGAGCATCGGATCGTAGAACAGGCTCACCTCGCTGCCGACGCCGATGCCGCCGTCCCACCGCACACCGGGGCCGCCGGGCTTGCGCAGGTACGCGATGCGCCCGGTGCTCGGCAGGAAACCATGCGCGGCGTCCTCGCTCGTGATGCGGCACTCCATGGCCCAGCCGCGCGGTTCGATGTTCGACGTGAACGGCAGCCGCTCACCCGCCGCGATGCGCAGCTGCCACTGCACGAGGTCGATGCCCGTCACGAGTTCCGTGACGGGATGTTCCACCTGGATGCGCGTGTTCATCTCGAGGAAGTAGAACGCGCCGTCGTCCGCCAGCAGGAACTCGCACGTGCCGGCGTTCACGTAGCCGGCCGCCTTCGCGACGCGCACGGCGGCTGCGCCCATGCGGTGGCGCAGGTCGGTGTTCACCGCAGGGCTCGGCGCCTCCTCGATCATCTTCTGGTGCCGGCGCTGCACCGAGCATTCGCGTTCGCCCAGCGAGATGCACCGGCCGAACGCGTCGGCGAGAATCTGGATCTCCACGTGGCGCGGCCCCTCGATGTACTTCTCCACGTACACCGCGTCGTCGCCGAAGGCATTCATCGCCTCGCGCCGCGCCGCCTCGAGCGACGGCGCCATGGCCGCCGCGTCGCGCACCACGCGCATGCCCTTGCCGCCGCCGCCCGCAGACGCCTTGAGCAGTACCGGGTAGCCGAAGCGCGCGGCGATGGCGAGTGCCTCGTCCGCGTCGGCGAGTGCCGCAGTCGTCCCCGGCACCACGGGCACGTCGTGCGCCAGCGCGAGCGTGCGCGCCGCCGTCTTCGAGCCCATGGCGGCGATGGCCTCCGCGGGCGGCCCCACCCAGATGAGTCCCGCGTCGCGCACGGCGCGCGCAAACCACTCCCGCTCGGACAGGAAGCCATAGCCCGGGT
>JBBQZD010000342.1:0-2675 GCA_038208045.1 Gemmatimonadales bacterium
TCTTGCCCGTCTGCATTGCCTCGGTGGCAATGGCGAGCTTGTACCCCTCCTGCAGCAGCTTGCCGGCGAGGCGCGAGGCCCCCTGCCGGTCGTTGCGCCAGACGTAGGCCGACTTCGCGTTCGCGCCGTCGACGATGCCGCCGCGCACGGCGACCGGGAGGACCTCGCCGTTGATGCGTGGCGCAGGCGCGCCGGGCAAGGCGAGCTTGTCCCCCGTCATCGGGGCGGCATCCTCGGTCCACCAGCTCTCGACGCCGAAGGCAACGGGCAGGGCCCACGCGGTGATGTCGTAGAACTCGTACCCCTCGCCGCCGGCGCTCTTGCCGCGGGTGATGTTGCGCTTGAAGCGGTCGAGCTGTGCCTTGGCGAAGACGGGATCGAGCGCCGGATCGGGCTCGAGCACGGCCTTGGCCAGTCGCCCCTGCGGCTGCGCGAAGTCCACGACATATGCGCCGGCGGGGAAGCTCCGCGCGGCGACGCCGTCGTCACTGTACGCGTGGGCCTTGGCGCTGGCCATCGGCTGCGTGAGCCGGTGCACTTCCACGCCGCCGCGCAGGAGCGCCGCGGCCAGCTCGGCGGCATTTGCCGGGTCGCTGCCCGGGACGAAGACGACGCGCTTGATCGGCTGCGACCGGCCGTCGGCGACGGCCGTCTGGCGGAAGGCCAGGTAGTCGCGCACGCGCTCATGGGCGCGCGCCGCCGTGGTCTCGAACGTCGCCACCGCCGCCGTGAAGTGCTTGGCGATGCCGTCGCGCAGCGACAGCAGGGTGCCGTCGTCGCGGCGCTTCAGGAGCGCCGGCCCGCCGTCGGTCTCGTAGGTCGTGCCCATGGCGCCGTTGAGCGCGGGCCACGAGTCGTAATAGCCCGGGTAATACAGGTCGAACTGGTCGCGCACGTAGTACAGCCAGCCGAACTCGTCGAAGGCGCGCGCGTTGCCGGCGCCGATGGCCTCGCTCCACTTGTTGGGCCAGCCGCTGATGTTGGCGTTGATGGGGCGCGACGCCGGCGCCATGTAGAACTGCACCGTGTAGCCGTGCAGGTCGGCGGTCACCTGCGGATGCCAGCGCAGCATGCCGCCCACGAGGTTGCGCACCTCCTGCTGCGTCGTGGCAATCAGGTCGCGGTTCATGTCGAACCGGTAGTGGTTGTAGCGCCCGCTGATGCTCCACGGCTGCCCGCGCTGCTGCTCGATGCCGATGCGCTCGGGGCTGCCCACGGCCACGGAATTGGACCAGACCGAGAAGCGCTCGTGACCGTCGGGGTTCGACGACGGGTTGATGATGACGATCGCGTCCTTCAGCAGGGCGAGCGTCTTTGGGTCCTCGGTGGCGGCAAAGTGGTAGAGCAGGGGCATCGAGGCCTCGAAGCCGGGCACCTCGTCGCCGTGTACCGAGCCGCTGAACCAGACCACGGCCGGGGTGCGCGCGGCGATCGCGTCGAGTTCCGCCGCGCCCAGTCCCCGCGGGTCGGCGATCTTGTCGAGGTCCGCGCGCACCTGGTCGAGGCGCGCGATGTTCTCGGGGCTCGAGACGAGGTAGAGGCGCATCGTGCGCTTTTCGCCCGTCCGGCCGATGTCCTCGACGCGCACGCGGTCCTTGGCGGCGTCGGCGATGGCCAGCAGCACTCGCTCCTGTGACGCGTACTGCGTGTGCCAGGTGCCGATGCCGTAGCCGAGCACGTCATCGGGCTTGGGCACCGACGGGCGGTAGGGGCCCTTGGCATAGAACGAAAAGCGTGCGTCGTCGCGAATGGAGTCGACGGCGGTGCGCTGCGCGGCCAGCGGCGCGGCGACGAGAAGGGCGAGGGCGAACAAGCAGAGTCGGCGCATGGCGGGATGCGAGAGGAAGGAGATCACGGAAAATGCAGGCCCGGGCGCGGCGGCGCCATCGCGGCGGCTAGAACTCGATCTGCGTGCCGAGTTCCACGACGCGATTGGGCGGCAGCTGGAAGAAGGCCGCCGCCGACTGGGCGTTCTTGGCCATGAGGGCGAACAGCTTCTTGCGCCAGATGTTCATGCTCATTCCGCCCTTCTTCCACGGCTTGCCGAGCGGGATCAGCAACTCGCGTCCCAGGTAGTAGCTCGTCTCCATCGGTTTGGCGCTGATACCCTCGCGGCGCAGCAGCTCGAGCACGACCTTGACGTCGGGCGACTCCATGAAGCCGTAGCTTGCGGTGGCCCGCACGAACCCGTGGTCGAGCCGCTCGAGCGTCAGGCGCTCGTCGCTGCGCACCTCCGGCACGCCGACCGTGACGATCGACAGCAGGATCACCTGCTCGTGCAGCACCTTGTTGTGCTTCAGGTGATGCAGCAGGACCACCGGCGCGCCCGCCTGCGCGGACGTCATGAACACCGCCGTGCCGCTGACGCGGTGGATGCGGCCGGACGAGAGACTGCGGAGGAAGTCCCCGAGCGGCATGGTGATCGCCGTAAGCCGTTCGTTCAGGATGGCGCGCCCGCGCTTCCACGTGGTCATCATCGTGAAAAGCACCATCGCGATGGCCAACGGCACCCAGCCACCGTGCGCGATCTTCGCGACGTTCGAGCCGAGGAGCGCCGCATCCATCACGACGAAGCCGCCGACCAGCAGGAGGGTCCGCCAGCGGGGCCAGTGCCAGCGGGCGGCCGCGACCACACCGAACAGCAGCGAGGTGGAGAGCATCGTGCCCGTCACCGC
>JBBQZD010000343.1:0-2663 GCA_038208045.1 Gemmatimonadales bacterium
GAACCCGCGCACCGTCTCGATGAGGTCGCCGGCCGTGCCCAGCTTGGCGCGCAGCCGTTGCACGTGCATGTCCACCGTGCGCGTCTGGATGTCGGGGGCGGCTTCCCACACCGTCTCGAGCAGCTGCGAGCGGCCCTGCACGCGGCCGCGCCGCTCGGCGAGAATGAGCAGCAGCTTGAACTCGGTGGGAGTCAGTTCCACGTCCACACCGAGCACCGCCACCGTGTGCGCCGCGCGGTCAATCACCAGCGCGCCGATGGTCAGCAGGTCACCCGTGGAGGGCGCGGCCGCGCTGCGCCGCAGGATCGCGCGCACGCGGAGCACGAGCTCCTGCGGGCTGAACGGCTTGGTGAGGTAATCGTCGGCGCCGAGCGAGAGTCCCTTGATGCGGTCGGGCTCCTCCCGGCGCGCCGTGAGCATCAGCACGGCGATGCCCGTGGTGGCGTCGTCGGCGCGCAGCTGCTCGAGCACGTCGAAGCCCGACAGGCCCGGGAGCATGAGGTCGAGCACCACGAGCGCCGGGCGTTCGCGCCGTGCCGCCGCCAGCGCGTCGGTGCCCGTGGACGCCGACGACACGCGATACCCCGCCTTGGCGAGGTGATAGACGACGAGCGCGACGATGTCGGACTCGTCGTCGACCACGAGGATCCGCTCGCTCGGTGCGTCGCTCACGTCGGCTTCCCCTGCAGGCGGCGCAGGATCATCGCGATGATCAAGTCGATGGCCACGGCGTTGTGCCCGCCGCGCGGGATGATCAGGTCGGCGTACCGCTTGCTGGGCTCCACGAACTGCAGGTGCATCGGCTGCACCGTCGTGAGGTACTGGTCGAGGATGCCATCGAGCGGCCGGCCCCGCACCTTCGTGTCGCGGCGAATGCGCCGGACGAGCCGCTCGTCCGCATCGGTGTCCACGAAGACCTTCACGTCGCAGCGCTGCCGCACCCGCTCGTCCACGAAGAGCAGGATGCCGTCGATGACGATCACGTCCGCCGCGGCCACGTGTTTCGGCTCGTCGGTGCGCATGTGCTCCACGAAATCGTAGACGGGCTTCTCGATCGCCTGCCGGTTGGTCAGCCGATCGAGATGGGTCACCAGCAGGTCGAGGTCGAAGGCGTCCGGGTGATCCCAGTTGACCTTGCGCCGTTCCTCGAGCGTGAGCTGGACGAAGTTGCGGTAGTACGCGTCCATGTCGAGGAAGGCGACCGATGCCGGGGTCAGCGCTTCCGCAATGCGGCGCGCGACGGTCGACTTTCCCGATCCGGTGCCGCCGGCGATGCCGATGATGAGAGGCTTCATGAGGCAGGGTGTCGGGGCATTGGGTGGAGGATGCCCCGGAAGGGATCCGCACGGCAGTGCAGCGACGGTCACGGTTTGGTACCAGCGCGCCTGCCGACAGGGAAGGTTGCGCCTCGTCACCGAGTCCCGTCAACCACGCCGCGCCGTGACTCCCCTGGACGACGTCCCCTCAATAGATTCTACCTATGGCACGACCAATGCTCACGGCGCTCCTTGCGGGCGCCGCCTTTGTCTCCGCTCGCACGCCCGTCCGCGCGCAGGGCATCCCGGTGGAGATCGTTCTCGCGGCCACCACCGACGTGCATGGCCGCTTGCGCGGTTGGGACTACTTCGGCGACTCCTCGGAGTCCGCCCGCGGGCTGGCGCGCCTCGCCACGGCTGTCGATTCGCTCCGGCTGGCCGATCCCGGCCGCGTGGTGCTGCTCGACGCCGGCGACCTGCTGCAGGGGAACCCGCTGACATTCGTGGCCTCGCGCGCCGCGCCATCGGCGCTGCACCCGGTGATGGCGGCCATGAACGCCATGCGCTACGACGCGGCCGCCGTGGGGAACCACGAATTCAACTACGGCCTGCCCGTGCTGACGCGCGCGCTGGCGCAGGCCCGCTTTCCGTTCCTCGCCGCCAACGCGCGGCGTCCCGACGGCAGCCGGGCGTACCCGGCGTACACGCTGCTCGAGCGCGCCGGCGTGAAGATCGCCGTGGTCGGCGCCACCAACCCGGGGGCGATGGTCTGGGATCGGGGTAACCTCGCGGGACGCCTGGTGATCGGCGACATCGCGCCCGCCGTGCGCGTGGCCGTCGACTCCGCGCGGGCCGCCGGCGCCGATCTTGTGGTAGCGGTCCTCCACACCGGGCTCGGCAATGCCACCGACGCCGATCCCCGCGGTACCGACGACGAGAACGTGGCAGCCCGAGTGGCGCGCGAAGTGCCGGGCATCGACGTGATCGTCTTCGGTCACTCGCACCGCGAGGTGGCTGACACGACCATCAACGGCGTGCTCCTGGTGCAGCCGCGCAATCATGCCGGCAGCCTCGCCGTGGTGCGCGTGCGTCTGCAGAACCGGGGCGCCGCCTGGTCGGTGACGGAGAAGCACGGCACGCTGGTGCGCGCCCGCGGCCACGCGGAATCGCCGGCGGTGATGCAGGCCGTGGCCGCCGGGCATGACGCCGCGCGGGCGTACGCGGCGCGCGTCGTCGGCACCACGACGACGGCGTGGCGCGCCGACTCGGCGCGCACGAGCGATACGCCGCTGGTGGACTTCGTGCTCGAGGTCGAGCGGCGCGCCATGAAGGCCGACCTGGCCTCCACGGCCGCGTTCGACCTCGGCGCTGCCGTCGGACCCGGCGACATCACGGTGGCCCAGCTCG
>JBBQZD010000344.1:0-2660 GCA_038208045.1 Gemmatimonadales bacterium
CATCGCGCCGGTACGCAAGATCGAAGACGGCCGCGCCGGGCGGCAGCGCCTGGATCGGCACCGGCAGCTCGTCGTCGGCGACCAGTCCGAGCGGCGTCGCGTTGACGACGAGATCGGCGCCGGCCACTGCGAGCTCGCGCGTGCCCACCACGTCCACGTGCGCAAACCGCTCGGCGAGCGCCGCCGCGCGGGCCGGCGTGCGCGCCCAGAGCCGGACACGCGCTCCCGGCCAGCGCTCCACCGCCGCGACGACGGAGGCGGCGCTGCCACCGGCCCCCACGAGCGCCACGCGCCCGAAGGCGCGCTCTTGGCCGAACGCGTCGCGCACCGCGGCCATGAAGCCGCCGACATCGGTGTTGTCGCCCACCAATTGCCCGCCTTCAGTCCAGAAGGTGTTCACCGCGCCGACGCGCCGGGCGATTGGCGTGAGTCCGCCGCACCGCCGCGCAAATTCTTCCTTCCACGGTGCCGTCACATTGCCGCTCGCCGACGTGGCGCGGAGCGCGTCGCACACCCGCTCGAGTTGGCCCGGCGGCACGTCGAGCACTTCGTAGGTCAACGGCAGGCCGGCGCTGCGCAGCGCCGCATTCTGGAACGCCGGCGAGAGCGAGTGCGACACGGGATGCCCGATGAGCACCAACCGGCCCGGACGCGCGCTCACGCAGAACCCGCGGCAGCCCCGCCGGCCGCCCCGCCGGCCGCCCCGCCGGCCGCCAGTCGCTCGACGACACGCGCCAGCACCACCTGCAGTTCGTCGGCGGTCTCGCGGTAGGCATCGAGGTCGCCGCCGAATGGATCCGAGAGGGAGTGCCCGGTGGTCGCATCGGCCGCGTAGTCGGACAGCAGGAAGGTCCGGCTCGCGCCACCAAGCGCCCGGGCGCGCTCGGCGTGATGGACGCCCATGCAGAGTACGAGATCGGCAGCCGCCACCAGCGCACCCGTGAGCGCCCGCGCCCGATGCGCCGAGAGGTCGAGCGAGCGCTCGAGACCGACGAGGATGGCGCCGTCCGACGCAGGCGATCCGTCCGTGGCGCTGGTCCCCGCACTCGACACCTGCACGTCGAGACCGCGCGCCCGCACGAGTGCGCGCGTCATGGCTTCGGCGAGCGGGCTCCGGCAGGTGTTGCCGGTGCAGACAAGGAGGAGTCGCACGGTTACTGGTCGCCGACGAGATCGGGCACCACGCCGCGCAGCACCTCCGCGGGGAGGGCGCCGGGCCGAATGACGCGGGGATGCGGGCCGGTACAGTCCACGACGGTGGACGGTGCCGAGGGCGCCAGCCGCCCGCCGTCGAGCACCATCAGTTGCCCGGCCCGCACCTGCGGTGCGAACTGCGTGAGCACCTCGCTCGCAGCGAGCGCTGCCGGCTGGCCGGGAAGATTCGCGCTGGTGGACGTGAGCGGATCACCCAACGACGCGATGAGGCGCTGCAGCGCCGGGTGCGACGTCCATCGCACCGCCACGCCGCCCTCCGGACCGCGCAGCCGGTCGGGGACGCGGTTGGTGGCCCCGCGCAACACCAGCGTCAGCGGGCCCGGCCAGAACATGGCCGCGAGACTCGACGCCGCGTGGGTCATCTGCAGGCCCAGGCGGCCAATCATGGCGCTGCTCGACACCAGCAGCAGGAATGGCTTGCCGACCGGGCGGTGCTTGAGCCCCACCAGAGAGCCCACCGCGTCGGTGTCGATGGCCCCGCCGAACCCGTAGATCGTCTCGGTGGGATACGCGAGCACGCCGCCGTTCAGCACGTGATCAATGGCGCGCGGAATGGCCCCGTCGATCTCGGCGGGCGACCAGAACGGCACGGGACGAAGGTCAGATGTCGAGTTCATGCAACGCCTCCGCGCGCTGGAAATCTACGGCGTCCGTGATTTTCATGGCGCGCTCGCTCCCCGGCACCACCACCACCGGCTCGCCGAGCCGCTCCACGAGCGCGGCGTCATCGGTGGCCTCGTACGCGCCATCTTCGGCCGCCCGATGGGCCCGCAGCAGCACTTCGCGCGGAAAGCCCTGCGGAGTCTGCGCGCGCCAGAGCGCGGCGCGTTCCACGGTGCGCACGATGCGCCCCGCCGCGTCCACCTCCTTCAGCGTATCAACCACGGGCAGCGCCGCGATGGCCGACGTGCCCGCGCGCACGGCCTCGACGACGCGGTCCACCACCGCCATTGGCACGAGCGGCCGCGCCGCGTCGTGCACGAGGACGATGCGGCAGTCCGGCGGGAGGTCGGCCAGCCCGTTGCGCACGCTCTCGGCGCGCGTGCGCCCGCCGACGGAGACGAGCATGCGTTCGGTGTCGGACTGGAAGATCCATGGCGGCGGGTCGCCCGCGAACTCGCGCGGCAGCACGCACACGACCATGGCGACGTCGGCGCGCGACTGAAAGAGCTGCAGCGAATGCAGCAACATTGGGCGCCCCGCGACCCAGCGGAACTGCTTGAGCTCGCCGTTGCCCGTGCGGGACGACGAGCCGCCGGCGACGATCACGACCCCGACGTCGCGCGCCGTCACTGAAACAGCTCCCGCAGCAGCGCGCCGATGTCGCGCACCCCGACGACCTTCAGCGACTTCGGCGTGCGGCGCGGCAGGCCGCGCTCCGACACGTACGCCACGCGCATGCCCATCTTGGCCGCTTCCGCCAGGCGGCGGTCTACCTGTGAGAC
>JBBQZD010000345.1:0-2653 GCA_038208045.1 Gemmatimonadales bacterium
GTGGAGATCAGCAGATGCCCGGTCTCCGCCGCCTTGATCGCCGTATCCACCGTCTCGGCATCGCGCATCTCGCCGATCATGATCACGTCGGGATCCTGCCGGAGCGCGGCGCGCAGTCCCATCTTGAAGTCTTGTGTGTCACTGCCGATCTCGCGCTGTGTGATCGCCGACTGGATGTCGCTGTGCAGGAACTCGATCGGGTTCTCGAGCGTGAGGATGTGGCGGTTCTCGTGCTGGTTGATGTAGTTCACCATCGCCGCCATCGTGCTCGACTTGCCCGAGCCCGTCACGCCGGTCACGAGAATCATCCCGCGCTCCGCCTCGGTGATGCGGCGCATCGCCTCGGGCATCTTGAGCTTGTCGAACGTCGGCACCTCGAACGGGATCACGCGCATCACGATCATGAAGCTCGAGCGCTGCCGCAGGATGTTCACGCGGAAGCGGCCGATGCCCGGCGCCCCCCACGAGCAGTCGTAGTCGGTCAGCTTCTCGATCCGGGCCCGGTCCTCGTCGTTCGGAATCAGGCGCAGCGCGATGGCCTTGGTCTGCTCGGGCGTCAGCGCCTGCTTCGTGAGCGGCACCAGCCGCCCGTCGATGCGCGCGCGAAAAACGTCGCCCGCCTTGATGTGCAGGTCCGACGCGCCGCGATCCACCGCCGCCTTGATGATCTTTTCCATCGCGTCTTCAGGTCGTGAGCGTGAGGGGCCGGAACCTCGCCGGCATACCCAAGCAACTTGCCACGCTGACCGCGCCGGGGCCAGTACTTCGGGCGGCCCGGCCGCCCCCGCCGCTCAGGGCAGCAGCACGTCGTACACGTCCTCGCGCTCCAGCAGCGTGTCGCGCGCCACCTCGAACTGCGGCGCGGGGCCGCGCAGGCGCAGCTCGAAGACGCGGTCGCGCGGGTGGTCGTACGTCTCCCGCTCCATGACCTTCATCCCCGAGTCGCGCAGCAGCGTTTCGAGCGCGTGAAACTCGGTCCCCACCGCCGCGCGCACCGTCATCGGCAGCGTGCGCCGCGCCCGCACCAGCTTGTGCTCCATGTGGCCGAGGACGAGCAGCACTGTCATTACCATCACCGTGGCGCCCATGCCCGCCACGTACCCCCCCGAGCCAATCGTCAGGCCGATGGCCGCCACCGTCCAGATGGTCGCCGCCGACGTCAGGCCGGTGATGGTCCCCTTCGACTGCATGATCGTGCCGGCGCCGAGGAAGCCGATGCCCGTCACCACCTGCGCCGCGATGCGCCCCGGGTCGCCGGCCCGGCCGTCGGGCCCGGCGAGCGTCATGGACAGGTCCATCAGCAGCGCCGACCCCATGCAGATGAGGATGTTCGTGCGCAGCCCCGCCGGCTTGCCCGCGATCTGGCGCTCCAGCCCAATCGCACCCCCCATCAGGATCGCCGTGCCAAGCTTCAGCGCCAGGTCCAGGCGCATGCTCTGCCCGAAGTCCCGCAGCTGGTCCAGCGCTCCCTGGAACTCGATCATGTCGTGCGCTCCTCGGCGGCGCTCGGCGCCGCCCGGTTCAGGACATGCCCATCCGATGCTTCACCTCGGCCATCGTCGCCTGCGCAACGACGCGCGCCTTCGCCGCGCCCGCGTCGAGCGCCGCATCCACGAGCGCGGGATTCGCCGCCAGCTCCTGGGCCCGCGTGCGGATCGGCGTCAGCTCGGCCACCATGTGCTCCAGCAGCACTTTCTTGCAGTCCACGCAGCCCCACAGCGCGCCGCGGCAGTTCGCGTCCACCGTGGCTACCGTCTCCGCCGGCGAAAAGGCCTTGTGCAGTTCGAACACCGTGCGGCACAGCTCCGGGGTGCCCGGGTCGGTCTTCTTCACGCGCGCCGGGTCGGTCACCGCGGGCCGCAGCTTGCCCCAGATCTCGTCGGGCGTGTCGAGCAGGCCAATGGTGTTGCCGAGCGACTTGGACATCTTCGCATTGCCATCGAGCCCGACGATGCGGCGCGTTGGCGTCAGCGTGGGCTTCGGCTCCGGAAAGTACGGCGCGTCGGGCGCAAAGCGCGAGTTCCAGTTGCGCGCGATCACCCGCGACAGCTCGAGATGCTGCACCTGGTCCTCGCCCACCGGCACCGTGTCGGCCAGGTAGAGCAGGATGTCGGCGGCCTGCAGCACGGGGTAGTTGAGCAGGCCGGCCATCACCTGCTCCTGCCGTTCGGCCTTTTCCTTGAACTGCGTCTGGCGCTGCAGTTCACCCAGCGGCGTCACCGTGTTGAAGATCCAGGCCAGCTCCGTATGTTCCGGCACGCGCGACTGCACGAAGAGCGTGCACTTCGCCGGGTCGATGCCCGCCGCCAGCAGGGAGACGGCCATCTCGCGCGTGCGGCGCCGCAGGTCGTCGGGCGTGTAGGTGCCGATGATCGCGTGGTAGTCCACGACGCAGAAGAACGACTCGTGCTGGTCCTGCAGCGCGACCCAGTTCTTCACCGCACCCAGGTAGTTTCCGATGTGCAGTTCGCCCGACGGCTGGATTCCGCTGAAGATTCGCATCCGTGAAACCTAGGTTTGCACACATGAACCATCAAGAAACCACCCCGGACGCCCTCCTCGCCGCGCTCCGGGAGGCCGCCGCCGCCGGCGCCGCGGTCATTCGCGACGGCGAAGGGCGGCGCGGCACGATCGTCTGGCGCGAAAAGCGCCC
>JBBQZD010000346.1:0-2652 GCA_038208045.1 Gemmatimonadales bacterium
AGGACGGCATCGGCTGGGTCCGTCGCGGTGCCACGCGCTCGGGTCGGCGGCGGCCTTCGCCGCCGGCCAGGCCTTCACGCTCGTGCTGCGCGACGGGCAGGTCGACGCCAACGTCACGCAGGTGCACCCCGGTGCGGCGCCGACGGCGCGAGGAGCGGCGCGATGAGTTTCGAACAGGACCTGGAGCGTCTCGAACAGATCGCGGGCCAACTGGACCGGGCCGACCTGTCGCTCGACGAATCGCTGGCGCTGTTCGAGGAAGGCATCCAGCGCCTGCGCGCGGCCTCCGAGGCCCTCACGAAGGCCGAAGGGCGCGTGACGACGCTCGTCGAGCAGGCGAACGGTGCGCTCAAGGAACAGGATGCCGGCGACTAGCGCGGCCCCGGACTTCTCCGCGGAGCGCGCGCTGGTCGCGCGTGCCCTCGAAGCATTCTGCGCGTCGCACCTGCACGGCGTCGAGGGGCCGGTGGCCGATGCCATCCGGTACTCCATCCTTGGCGAGGGCAAGCGACTGCGCGCCGTGCTCGTGTTCGCGGCCTTCGAGGCCTCGGGTGGACGGGGCGACGTGTCGTCGCTCGCCGCCGCGGTCGAGGTGGTGCACGCCTACTCACTGGTGCACGACGACCTGCCGTGCATGGATGACGACGACCTGCGGCGCGGGCGCCCGACGGTGCACAAGGCGTTCGGTGTGCCGGTGGCCACGGCGGCCGGCATGGCGATGGTGCCGCTGGCGGCGCGCGCGGCGCTCGAGGCCGCGCAGGCGCTGGGCCTGGACGCCGAGGCGGGCGGGGCCATTGTCTCCACGCTCATGCGCGCCTCCGGGGCCGGCGGCATGATCGGCGGCCAACTGCTCGACCTCGAGGGCGAGTGCCAGCGCCTCTCGTACGAGGAACTCGAGCGCATCCACCGCTGCAAGACCGGCGCGCTGATCGAGGCGTCGGTGCTTCTGGGCGCGCTCGCGGCCTCGGCCAGTCCGGCGGCGCTGGAGGCGTTCGGCCGCTTCGGGCGGTGCATCGGGCTGGCGTTCCAGATTGCCGACGACGTGCTCGACGTGACGGCCACGAGCGACGAACTCGGGAAGACGGCGGGGAAGGATCTCGCGTACCAGAAGAGCACCTATCCGGCGCTGCTGGGCATCGAGGGCGCCGTGGCGCGCGCCGATGCGCTGGTGCAGGAGGGGTGCGCGGCGCTGGCCGGTGCCGGCGTGCTCACCCCGGCGCTCGAGGCGACCGCGCACTTCATCGTGGCCCGCCGCTCCTGACCAACTGGCGGCGACCCGCCGAATACTGCATTCATTCCGTTCCCACTGATGCCCATGACCGTCCTTTCGCTCATCGACTCTCCCGCGGATCTCAAGCGCCTCTCCTCGCCCGAGCTGGTCCAGCTCGCCGCGGAAATGCGGGAGTTTCTTATCGACACCTGCTCCGAGACGGGCGGCCACATCGGCGCCGGGCTGGGCGTGGTGGAGCTGACGATCGCGCTGCACTACGCCTTCGACACGCCGCGCGACCAGCTGGTCTGGGACGTCGGGCACCAAGGCTACCCGCACAAGGTGCTGACGGGGCGACGCGGCCGGATGGGGACGCTGCGGCAGGAGGGCGGCCTGTCGGGCTTCCTGAAGCGCACCGAGAGCCCCTACGACGCCTTCGGTGCCGGGCATGCGGCCACGTCCATCTCGGCGGCGCTGGGCATCGCGGCCGGCCGCGACGTCAATGGCGACGACTTCAAGGTCGTCGCCATCATCGGCGATGGCTCGCTGGGCAGCGGGCTCGCGTACGAGGGGCTCAACAACGCTGGCGCGTCGGACCGCGACATCGTGGTGGTGCTCAACGACAACGAGATGTCCATCGCGCCCAATGTGGGCGCCATGCACAAATACCTCACCTCGGTGCAGCGCAACCCGCTGTACAACCGGTTGCGCAGCTCGATTGGCAGCCTGGTGGAGCAGTACGCCAAGAGCAAGGGGCCGCTGCACGACGTGGCGGCCATTCTCCGCAAATGGGAAGAGAGCGTGAAGGCCTTCCTGACGCCCGGCGTGTTGTTCGAGGAGCTGGGCTTCCGGTACTTCGGCCCGATTGACGGCCACGACATCGACGGGATGATCGAGACCTTCAAGGCCGTGCGCGAGTTCAAGGGACCGCGCCTCGTGCACGTGATCACGCAGAAGGGGCGGGGGTTTCCGGCGGGCGAGCACGGGGAGAAGTGGCACGCACTGCCGCCCGGTCACGACCCCGCCACGGGCAAGCTGCTCAAGGCGTCGTCGGGCAACCCGAACTGGACGGCGGTCTTCGGCAAGGGCCTGTCGGAACTGATGGGCGAGCACGACAAGCTCGTCGCGATCACGGCGGCGATGCCGAGCGGCACCGGGACCAACGTGGGGCAGGGCGCGCACCCGGAGCGGTTCTTCGACGTCGGCATCGCCGAGGGCCACGCCGTCACCTTTGCGGGGGCCATGGCCACGCAGGGCGTACGGCCGGTGGTGGCGATCTATTCGACGTTTCTGCAGCGCGGCTACGACAACATCATCCACGACGTCGCCATCCAGCACTTGCCCGTGATCTTCTGCCTCGATCGCGCGGGCCTGGTGGGCGAGGACGGCGAGACGCACGCCGGCCTGTACGACATCGCCTACATGCTGGCTGTGCCGCACAT
>JBBQZD010000347.1:0-2616 GCA_038208045.1 Gemmatimonadales bacterium
CGGCACGGCCGTGCTGGTGCTCGGCCTGCTGACCGTGGTGTCACCCGCGAACCTCATCCCCGGCTCCGATTTTGCGACGGGCTTTGGCCCCATGCTGGTGGGCCTCATCGTCTGGTCCATCGGCCTCTCGCTCGGCGGCACCACCGGCTATGCCATCAACCCCGCGCGCGACCTCGGCCCGCGCATCGCGCACGCGCTGCTCCCGGTGGCCGGCAAGGGCGGCTCCGACTGGGGCTACGCCTGGATCCCCGTGGCCGGCCCGATCATCGGCGGCCTCATCGGCGCCCTGACCTTCCGGACACTCTGGACCTAGCGCCCGCCGCACTCCGTCGTCCTCTGCCGCACCCTGAGGCAACCCCATGCCCTACATCCTTGCGCTCGATCAAGGCACCACCAGTTCCCGCGCCATCGTCTTCGACCACGCCGGCGGCATTCTCGCGGTCGCGCAGAAGGAGTTCCCGCAGATCTTCCCCAAGCCGGGCTGGGTCGAGCACAATCCGCTCGACATCTGGTCCACGCAGGCCGGCGTGGCGGCGGAAGTGCTGCAGAAGGCCGGCCTGAGCGCTCGCGACATCGCCGCCATCGGCATCACCAACCAGCGCGAGACGACCGTCGTCTGGGACCGAGCCACCGGGCAGCCCATCTGCAACGCCATTGTCTGGCAGGACCGCCGCACGGCGGCCGCGTGCGATGCCCTGCGGAAGCGGAAGCTTGACCGCGTCATCCGTCGCAAGACCGGGCTCGTGGTGGACGCCTACTTCTCGGCCACCAAGCTCCAGTGGATCCTGCAGCACGTGAAAGGCGCGAAGGCCCGGGCCCGAAAGGGTGAACTCGCCTTCGGCACCGTGGACTCGTGGCTCGTCTGGAACCTCACCGGCGGCAAAGTGCACGTCACAGATGCCAGCAACGCGTCGCGCACGATGCTCTACGACATCGCCAAGGGCGACTGGGACGATCAGTTGCTCGAGATCTTCGGCGTGCCGCGCTCGATGCTCCCCGAGGTGCGCTCGTCGAGCGAGGTATACGGCGAGACGACGCTGTTCGGCGCGCCCATTCCCATCGCCGGCATGGCCGGCGACCAGCAGGCCGCCCTGTTCGGCCAAGTCTGCACCAAGCCCGGCATGGTGAAGAACACGTACGGCACCGGCTGCTTCATGCTGATGAATACCGGCACCACGCCGATCGCCAGCAAGAACAACCTGCTGACCACCGTGGCATGGCGCATCGGCACGCGCACCGACTACGCGCTGGAGGGCAGCATCTTCATTGCCGGCGCGGTGGTGCAGTGGCTGCGCGACGGGCTGGGCATCATCCGCCACGCCGCCGACGTCGAGGCGCTCGCGGCCAGTGTCCCCGACACGCACGGCGTCTATCTCGTGCCCGCCTTCGCCGGGCTCGGCGCCCCGCACTGGGACCAGTATGCGCGCGGCGTGATCGTGGGCCTCACGCGCGGCACCACCGGCGCGCACATCGCGCGCGCGGCGCTCGAAGGCATCGTCCTGCAGGTGATGGATGTGCTCAAGGCCATGGAAGCCGACTCCGGCATCACGCTCAAGGAGCTGCGCGTGGACGGCGGCGCCTGCGCCAACAACCTCCTGATGCAGTTGCAGGCCGACCTGCTCAACGTGCCGGTGGTGCGCCCGGTCGTCCCCGAGACGACGGCGCTCGGCGCCGCCTACCTTGCCGGCCTCGCCGTGGGCTATTGGAAGAGCCAGGCCGACATCGCCCGGCAGTGGCAAGTGGATCGCCGTTTCACGCCGGCCATGAAGACCGCGGCGCGCACGACGATGGCCGCGGGGTGGAAGAAGGCGTTGGCGCGGGCGAAGGGATGGGAGGATCGCGACGCCGAATGACGAGTGCCCCGCGGCATCGGCCCCGGGGCACGCATCCTTCTGCCCATCGCGGGGTAGAGACGGCAACGGAGGTTCTTCCATGACCGCTCTCGCCGCGCTCGCCAGACACTCGCTCAGGGCCCTCGCCGTCGCGACGGCCGCCGCCGGATCGCTGGCCGCCGCACTGGCCACGCCGCTCGCCGCGCAACAACCGGTGCAGCAACCCGCGCAGGTGCAACTCGCGCAGGTGCAACTCGCGCAGGTGCAACTCGCCTTCGGCTACCATTGCGACGACACGTTCGCCCTGCGCAACGAGGGCGCGCAGACCGTCGACATCGACTTCGTCGTGCTCGGCACCGCCGACAAGGGGCGCGTGACCGTCAAGCCGTCCGAGACTGTCCAGATCGAGTCCGCCACCGCGGGCGACGTCGAGTTGTACGTGGACGGCAAGCTGGTGGCCACCGAGCACAAGGGTCGGCGCTCCTGCGCGGAACTCGCGGGTGGCGCAACCGGCACGGTCACCGTGCGGCATCTCGACCCCGCCGACGTCGTCTACGTCCAGCCGCGCTATGAGGAGCCCGTCTACGTGCATCGTCGGGCCATCGTCTATGTCCGGCCGTGGGACTACGGCTACATCGTGCGTCCCTCTTTCTCGCTGCAGATCGGATTTCCGCTCGGCTACCGCAGCAGCCGCGGTCACATGATGGTGCGGCACGATCGATTCGCGCGCCGGCGCCGCTGACACTCACTGATTGATCCACCACGACGAAGGCCGCGCCCGATC
>JBBQZD010000348.1:0-2612 GCA_038208045.1 Gemmatimonadales bacterium
GAGTCGCTCGCCGGCGCCGAGCGTCACGGGCTGGGGCCAGAGGAGCGCGCGCGCGGTGGAGTCGGCGCGTCGCGTCGAGTCGAGGGCGGCCTGGTCGCGAATGACCTCGAGCAGCTGGCGCTGGTCGCGCTCGAGCGCGCCGCGCTGTGTGTTGGCGTTCGAGCCGGCCGCGCGTGCGCCGCCGGAGGATCGTGAGCCCGGGCCGGGGGCCGCGCCCGCAGCGGTTCCGCCGCCGGTATGAATGTCGGTGAGTTGGCGCACGAGGCCGGAGCCCGTGTCGAGCGAGTACGCGTTGCCGTCGCTCGTGAACAGCACGCGCTGGCCGTCCGGGGAAAAGCGCGGGTTGCCCTCGATTGCGAGCGTCTCGGTGAGTCGGCGCATTGCCGACGTCCGGAGGTCCACGATGTACAGGTCGCCCCGCACGCTCACGACGCGCCGCGTGCGGTCGGACGACCAGGCGCCGTCGGCGAGCAGCGGCGCCGCGGAATCCGCCTGCGCCTCGGTGAGGCGCTCCGGTGTCGCGTTGGGCAGCGCGCGCACGCGATACGGCTTGAGCGTCTCCTGCCAGCCCGAGCCGGCCGGGAGCCACTGGAAGTAGATCCACTGACCGTCGGGGGTCCAGCGCACGTTCGCAGGCTCGCGACCGTAGAGTTCCGGCCCGCGCATGATGTTGGCGATGCTGAAGTCGAGCTGCTGGGCCGGGACCGCGAGCGGGGCGGCGAGCAGGGCGAAGGCGAGGACGGATCGGCGCATGTTGGCAGCGGCTCGAGTGATGAGGAGAGGCAGCAGCAATTGTACGACCTGCGCGCCGCATCCGCTGGTGCCCCCTTGACGACGCATCGGGTACTCACTAGCCTACCTGTCACAATCGAAGTGCCCCGAGGTCTTTGCCGCGTATTGCTGCCTCGTTAAACAAGAGCTAAAAAGCGTCTGCCTCGCGGCTGTTCGTCCCGCGGGGCTTTTTGTTTCTACGGCGGACGGCGGACGGCGGACGGCGGACGGTAGATGATCGATGATAGTCGTACGGCGTGTTGCGTACGGCGTAGAGCGTAGAGCTTCCCTTCACACAGGTCCAGATGTCGCGAACACCGATCGCCCCCATGGCCATGTCCATGTGCCGCTTTCCCTCTGGGAGAGACGGACGGGCGGTCGTGCGCGCCAACGCGCCACCAACGGGCTAGCGAACCTCGCGATTCCCACCCGGCTCTCTCCCATTCGGAGAGGGCCTTTTTGTCGTACCCCCCTCATCACACGGAGCATGCATCATGAGCACCACCGTCCAGAAATCTGCCGCCTCCACCCCCGCGCTCGGACTCGGAACGCGCGCCGTACACGCCGCGCAGGAGCAGGCCGATCCGGCCACCAACGCGCGGGCCGTGCCGATCTACGCCACCACGTCGTACGTGTTCGACAACGCCGAGCATGCGGCCGACCTGTTCGCGCTGCGCAAGTTCGGCAACATCTACAGCCGCATCATGAACCCCACGACGGACGTGTTCGAGAAGCGCGTGGCGTCGCTCGAGGGAGGCGTGGCCGCGGTGGCGACGGCCAGCGGCCAGGCGGCGCAGACCCTCGCGATCCTCAATCTCGCGCAGGCCGGCGACAGCATCGTCGCCAGCAGGGCGCTGTACGGCGGCACGGTGGCGCTGTTTGGCCATACGCTGCCCCGCCTCGGCATCACCACGCGATTCGTCGACATCCACGACCTCGCGGCGGTGCGCGCGGCCATCGACGACACCACGCGCGCGATCTATGTGGAGACTCTCGGAAACCCGAAGCTCGACGTGCCCGACTTCCGGGCACTCGCTGACCTCGCGCACGCCAACGGCCTGCCGCTCGTGGTCGACAACACCTTCGCCACGCCGATCCTCTGCCGTCCCGTCGAGCACGGCGCCGACATCGTCCTGCACTCGGCCACGAAGTGGATCGGCGGTCACGGCACGTCCATCGGCGGCATCGTGGTGGACGGCGGCACCTTCGACTGGGGCAACGCGCCGCGGTTCAAGGCGCTCTTTCAGGACCCCGATGCCGCCTATCACGGGCTGCGGTTCGCCGAGGCGTTCGGCGATCTCGACGGGGCCAACGTCGCGTACGCCATCCGCCTGCGCGTGACGTTGCTGCGCGACATCGGCGCCGCGCTCTCGCCGTTCAACGCCTTTCTGTTCCTGCAGGGACTCGAGACGTTGCACCTGCGGATGCAGCGGCACAGCGAGAACGCGCTGCGCGTCGCGCAGTTCCTGGTCGATCACGCACTCGTGACCTGGGTCAGCTACCCCGGGCTGCCGAGCCACGTCACGCACGCGCGGGCCAGGCGCTATCTCGACGGCGGCTTCGGTGGTGTGCTGACGTTCGGCGTGCGCGGTGGTGCCGCCGCGGCTGGCCGCGTGGCGTCGGCGACCGCGCTCTTCTCCCTGCTCGCCAACGTGGGCGACGCCAAGAGCCTCATCATCCACCCGGCATCGACGACGCACGAGCAGTTGAGCGACGACGAACGCGCGGCGGCTGGCGTGACCGCCGATCTCGTGCGCCTCTCGGTCGGCATCGAGGACGTGGACGACCTGCTCGCCGACCTCGACCAGGCACTGCGCGCCGGAGCGACGCCGTGACGCGCG
>JBBQZD010000349.1:0-2603 GCA_038208045.1 Gemmatimonadales bacterium
CCCGTGCCGAAGGATGACCGGCCCCTTTCCAAACTTCGGCCCGAGGGCGGGCCGGCTCCAAAAACGCAGCAGGCTTGTCCCCTATTCTTTCGCGATTCTCAGGGGCGGGGGTGCGCGCCATCATCTACTTCCGCGGACCGCGGCCACGGCCGCCATCGCGGCGCGGACGCGGGGCGCGGGCTTCCTCGCCCTCGCCTTCGGCCACCGGCGCCGCCGGCTCGCCCTCGGTGGTGGCGTAGGCGTCGCCCTCGGGCGCCGCCGTGGCCGGCGCGCCGGATCCGGCGACCGCCTCGGGCTTCGGCAGCAGCGCCTTCATCGACAGCCGCAGCCGCCCGCGCTCGTCGCGGTCGATGAGCTTCACCGTCACCTGCTCGCCCTTCTTCACCACGTCTTCCGGCTTCTCGACGCGCGTGTGGCGCATCTCGGACACGTGCAGGAGGGCCTCGGTGCCCGGCATGATCTCGACGAACGCGCCGAACGCCGTCACGCTCTTCACCGTGCCGACGTACGTCAGGCCGACTTCCGGCTCCGCCGTGATGGCCGCGACCATCTGGCGGGCACGCTCCATCGCCTCGCCACCGACGGCGGCGATGGTGACCAGGCCCGTGTCGTCCACGGTGAGCTCGGCGCCGGTCTCTTCCTGGATGCCGCGAATCGTCTTCCCCTTCGGGCCAATCAGGTCGCCGATCTTCTCGGGGTTGATGTGCACCGTGACGATGCGCGGAGCCCACGGCGACAGGTCCGGGCGCACGGTCGGCAGCGCCTTGCCCATCTCGCCGAGAATGTGCAGGCGGCCCAGCTTGGCCTGCGCCAGCGCCTCGGTCATGATCTTGAGGTCGAGCCCCTGGATCTTGATGTCCATCTGGATCGACGTGATGCCGTCCTTGGTGCCCGCGACCTTGAAGTCCATGTCGCCGAGGTGATCCTCGGTGCCGAGGATGTCGGTGAGTACCGCGTACTTCTTCCCTTCCTTGATCAGACCCATCGCGACGCCGGCCACCGCGCCCTTCAGCGGGATGCCCGCGTCGAAGCACGCGAGCGAGCCGCCGCAGACCGTCGCCATGGACGACGAGCCGTTGGACTCGAGCACCTCGGAGACGATGCGGATGGTGTACGGGAACTCCTCGAACGGCGGCAGCACGCCCTGGATGGCACGCTCGGCCAGGTTGCCGTGGCCAATCTCGCGGCGGCTGGTGCCGCGCATCGGGCGCACTTCACCCGTGCAGAACGGGGGGAAGTTGTAGTGCAGCATGAAGGCCTTGGTGGTCTCCTTGGCCGTGTCGATCGAGTCCTGGCGCTGCGCGTCGTTGCCCGTGCCGAGCGTCGCGGCCACGAGGGCCTGCGTCTGGCCGCGGGTGAAGAGCGCGGAGCCGTGGGCGCGCGGCAGCAGCCCGGCGTCAATGCTGATCGGGCGCACTTCGGCCGGCTTGCGGCCGTCGACGCGGAGTCCCGTGTCGAGCACCTGCGCGCGCAGCACCTCGTATTCGATGTCGCCCAGCACGCTGCCGACGAACGGCAGCTGTTCGGGCGTCAGCACCGCCGCCAACTCTTCCTTCACCGCGCGCTTCACCGCGTCCACGGCCTCGATGCGCGAGTGCTTCTCCTTCTGGTTGATGGCGGCCTCGATGCGGCTCTTGGCCGCCTTCGTCACCGTCTTCACCACGTCGGCCGGCGTCTCGTTCCGGCTCCACTCCATCTTCTCGACCTTCACCTTCGCGAGCAGCTCCTCCTGCATCGCGATCAGCTCCTTGATGCCGCGCTGCGCGATGCCGAGGCCCTCGACGACCGCCTCTTCGGTGATCTCGTGGGCGCCGCCCTCGACCATCATGATGGAGTCCTGCGAGCCGGCGACCACGAGGTCGAGGTCGGAGAACTCGAGCGCCTGGAACGTCGGGTTCAGCACCCACTTGTTCTCGACGCGGCCGACGCGCACGCCGGCAATCGGGCCCGCCCACGGGATCTTCGACGCGCTCAGCGCAAACGACGTGGCGACGAGGCCGAGCACGTCGGCATCATTCTCCTGGTCGGCGCTGATGACGTAAATGAAGACCTGGACCTCGTTCTGGAAGCCCTCGGGGAAGAGCGGGCGGATCGAGCGGTCAATGATGCGGCACGAGAGGATTTCCTCGTCGCGCGGACGCCCTTCCCGCTTGATGAACCCGCCCGGAATCTTGCCGGCGGCGTAGGTCTTTTCCTTGTACTCGACCGTCAGCGGAAAAAACGGCAGCGTGCTCCGCTTGTCGCTGACGGTGACGGCCGCGAGGACCATCGTGTCGCCGAACTGGACGAGTGCGGATCCCGCGGCCTGCTTGGCCATGCGGCCTGTCTCGATGACGAGCTTGCGCCCGGCGAAGGTGCGCTCAATGCGATGCATCATGTGGTGTGGTCTCGGGAGAACACAAAACGCGCGGGCCGCCGTGTATGCGTCCGCGCGATCGGTGTGAAGTGGCGCTTAGTAACGCAGACCCAAGTCTGCGATGAGCTTCCGGTACGAGTCGACGTCCGTGCGCTTGAGGTACGTCAGCAAGCGCTTGCGCTGGCCGACCATCTTCAAGAGGCCGCGGCGGCCATGGTGGTCCTTGGCGTGCAGACGGTAGTGATCG
>JBBQZD010000350.1:0-2598 GCA_038208045.1 Gemmatimonadales bacterium
CAGCGCGACGTCGCGCACCAGCCGCTCGACCTCGCGGGCGAAGGCGGCATTGTCGCCGGGCGCGGCCAGGAGGCCCGAGTGTTCGTGCTCGACGAGCTCGACCAGCCCGCCGGTGGCGAAGGCCACGGGTGGCACGCCGAGCGCCATGGCGTCGATGACGGCGGTGCCGAGTCCCTCAGCGCCCGACGGGTGCCAGAGCAGGTCGAGGCCGGCCATGGCGTCGTAGATCGCGTCCACGAAGCCGGCGCGATACGCCGGGATTCCGCCAAACGCGTCGGCGCCGGTGGAGGAGCCGCCGAGCAGGATCAGCCGCACGCGACGGCGCACGTCCGGTGACAGCGCGCCCGCGATGTCGGTGAGCCGGGTGACGCCCTTCTCGGCCGTCATCGCGCCGACGACGCCGCAGAGCACCGCATCATCCGGGAATCCCGCTTCCCGCCGCCAGTCGCGCGGCGTGGCGACGGTCGGCTCGGGGACGCCGGAGTAGACGACGCTCGTGCGCGCGCGCGGCACGCCGCCAGCGACGAGGGCATCCTGCACGGCGCGGCTGATCGCGATGAAGTGCGCCACGCGCGGTCCGTACTTGAGCCGCCCCTTGGGCACGAACGGCACGCGCCGCGTGACGACGAGCGGCACGCCGGTGAGCACGAGGGCGCCGAGCGCGACGGCGTGCGAGCGCGCGTCGTGGGCGTGCACGAGATCGGGCTGCCACTTGTTGATGAGGCGGCGCACCCGGCGCATCGCCGGCAGGTCCCAGTCGGAGCGCATCGGCGTGGTGGCGCTCGCGATGCCCTGTGCCTTCAACCGCCCGGCGAGCGGGGAGTGCGGCGTGGAAACCACCAGCGGTTCGTGCCCGTCGTCGCGCAGGGCCGACGCGAGCAGGAAGACCTGCCGCTGTCCGCCGCGCCAGTCACGGCCGGAGTCGAGGTGGAGGATGCGCACTATTCAGTTACGGGGCGTGGGAAGGGGAAGGGGCAGGGCGTGGGAAGGGGAAGGGGAAGGGCTCAGGCAGGGGAGACGCCGCCGCATGCCCTGGCGAAGGCCGCGAGGAGGCCGCGATCCCACGCCTGCTCATCGTCCATCAGCTCCTCCGGATGCCACTGCGCGCCGAGCACCCACCAGTCGCCGGTCGTCTCCACGCCCTCGATGACGCCGTCCGGCGCCAGCGCCGAGCTGCGCAATCCCGGCGCGAGGCGGTCAATGGCCTGATGGTGGATCGAGTTGACCTCGAGCGAGGTCTCGCCGAGCGCGGCGGCGAGGCGTGAGCCGGCGGTCACCGTGAGTCCGTGCACGCGCGTCGTCGCCGCGTCGCCGCGCCCGTGGCCGACGCCGCTCGGCCGCTCGGTGGGCAGGTCCTGCACCAGTGTTCCGCCGAGCGCCACGTTCAGCAACTGCATGCCGCGGCAGATGGCGAGCAGGGGCCGACGGGCCTCGCGGGCAGCCTCGACGAGGGCGATTTCGGTGGCGTCGCGTCCGGTGTGCGGCGTGTCCGTGGTCGGGTGCAGCGCCGCGCCGTACCGTGCCGGATCGACGTCCTCGCCGCCGGAGAGCAGCACGCCGGCGACGCCGGCCACGAGGGCGCGCGCCTCGTCGAGTCCGAGGCTGGGCGGCACGACGAGGGGGACGAGGCCCGCCGCCTGCAGCGCCTGCACGTACGCCATGTTGACGCGCACGCGGGGGCCGCGCCCGATCTCGGCGAGGACGGACGACGTGGCGGACAGGGCGACCAGCGGGCGGGACATGGGCGGAACCAGCGGCGGGGAGTATCGTATGTTAAGGACTGGACGCGTCCGACAGCAGGCCCACTCTTCCGCGACCCCGTGTTCGAATCCCTCAAAGCCACCATCGAAGACTTGTTGGGCGGCCGTGTGCAGCCCGGCGACCGCCGAGCGGTCATTGGCGACATGAAGCAGGCGCTGGCGCACGCGCGGCTGGGCGTGGACGACCTGGACGCCGGCGTGACGATTACGCGCCGCAAGCTCGACGCGGAGCGGCAGGGACTCGAGACGGCATCGCGCCGCAGGGGACTCGCGGAGGGCATCAGCGACGCGGAGACGGCGGCCATCGCGGAGAAATACGCGCGGCAGCACGCGGAGCGGATCGCGGTGCTTGAACGAAAGCTCGAGGCGCAGGAAGCGGAGGCGGCACTGGCACGCCGCGACTACGACGAGATGCTGGGGCAGTTGAAGGCCGCGGCAGCCGGCGCCGGGAGCGTGGGCGCCGGCGGCGCAGCGTCGGGCAGGCCGCGCGGGCCGTCCGACGCGGAACTCGGCCTGCCTGACGACGCGGCGTTGCGCGATGAACTCGACGGTCTTGGCCGGCAGCGCGCGCGGGCGGCCGCCGATGCCGACGCCGAGGCGCGGCTGGCGGAGCTGAAGCGCCGGATGGGGCAGCAGTAGGGCCGGGCTGTCGGGTGCGTCGCGGGTGATTGACGAACGCAGGCCGAAGGGCTACATCATGCCATCCGCGTGCGTCCCCTGTCTGGCCGCGGTGACCTCACGAATACACGCCCTTCCCATCCTTACGGGAGCAGACGCATGAGTGGTGCAGGCGACGCAAACCGGGACGGCACGGCCATCCCCGAGTTCAAGCAGTTGA
>JBBQZD010000351.1:0-2549 GCA_038208045.1 Gemmatimonadales bacterium
GGTGATGATCGAGGTGCTCATCGCCGAGGTGCGCCAGTCGCGCGACCTCGACGTGAAGGTGTCGGCGGCGGTGGCCAAGGTGCCCAACGACGCGACGCGCACCACGGGCACGCTCGGCGCGGAGGAGTCGTCCACGGCCTCGTTTCTGCTGCGCCTGGCGCGCGGCGGCGCCATCAGCACCGACGTGGCGCTCTCGGCGCTGGCCACGCGGGGCGACGTGCGCATCCTCAGTCGTCCGCTGCTGACCGCGCAGAACAACCTTGAAGCCAGGATGCTCGTCGGCAGCCAGCGGCCGTTCGTGCAGGTCTTCCGCTCGCTGCCCACCGACGCGGGCGTGCGCGACCAGGTGGTGCAATACCGCGACGTCGGCACGACGCTCGCCATTTTGCCGACTATCAATCCCGACGGGTACATCTCGCTGCAGGTGTCGCAGGAAGTGAGTTCGGCGACGGCCGAGACGCAGTTCGGCGCGCCGGTGATCAGCACGCGCGAGGCGAGCACGCATCTGTTCGTGAAGGACGGCCAGACGGCGGTGCTGGGCGGGCTGGTGGACCGCCAGCAGGAGAAGACGCGCACCGGCATTCCGTGGCTCAGCGAATTGCCGTGGATTGGCGGCCTGTTCGGCAGCACGAAGTCGACGACGACCAACAGTGAGCTCTTCCTGTTCATCACGCCGCACATCGTGGCGACCGACGAGGACGCCGAGCGCATTCGCGACGCGGTGGACCAGAAGGCGCGCCCCGATTCGCTGGGCGGCAACCCGCCGGTGATCCCGCGCAAACCGCCGCGCCAGTGAACCTCGACGCCCTCGGGCCCGTGGTGCCGTCGCCGGCGGCCCCCTTTCTGGAACACCACGCGCTGCTCCCGCTCGAGCTGCGCGACGGCGTGCTGCGCGTGGCGACGTGGCGTGATGCGCCGGACGCGCAGGCGCTCGACGACCTGGCGCTGATGACCGGCGCGCGCGTGGCCGTCGAGCAGGGCGACGAACGGCTGCTGCGCGCGGCCATCCATCGGCTGTACGGCACCGAGAGCACGGCGCAGGGCGTGATCGATGCGCTCGGGACCGACGTCGGCATTGCCGGCGATGCGCGCGACCGCGCGCTCGACGACCTCGTGACGCAGGCCAACGAGGCGCCGGTCGTGCGCCTGGTAAACCTGCTGCTGGTCGAGGCGCTGCAGGCGCGCGCGTCGGACGTGCACCTCGAGGCGTATGCGGGGCTGCTGCGCGTGCGCTATCGCGTGGACGGCGTGCTGCAGGAGGCGCCATCGCCTCCCGCGCACCTCGCCGCGGCGGTGGTGAGCCGCCTGAAGATCATGGCTGAGCTGGACATCGCCGAGCGGCGCGTGCCGCAGGACGGGCGCATCCGCCTGCGGCTGCAGGAACGGCCGGTGGACGTCCGCGTCTCGACGGTGCCCACGCTGCACGGCGAGAGCGTTGTGCTGCGCCTGCTCGACAAGGCGCGCGGTCGCATTGACCTGGCCGCGCTCGGCATGAGCGGCGACACCCTGGCGCGCTTTCGCGAAGTGATTGCGCGGCCGCACGGCATCGTGCTTGCCACGGGCCCGACGGGGAGCGGCAAGACGACGACGCTCTATGCGGCGGTGGACGTGCTGCGGACGGGGCGCGAGAAGATTCTCACCGTCGAGGATCCCGTGGAGTACGAGCTGGCCGGCGTGCCGCAGGTGCCGGTGCACGAGAAGTCGGGGGTGACCTTCGCGAGCGCGCTGCGTGCGCTGCTGCGGCAGGATCCCGACGTGATGCTCGTCGGCGAGATTCGCGATGGGGAGACGGCCGGCATCGCCACGCAAGCGGCGCTCACCGGGCACCTGGTGCTCTCGACGCTGCACACCAATGACGCCGTGGGCGCGCTCACGCGGTTGCGCGAGCTGGGGGTGGAGCCGTACCTGGTGGCGAGCACGGTGCAGGGGGTGCTGGCGCAGCGGCTCGTGCGGATGGTGTGCGGCGACTGTCGCGGCGCCGGCTGCGCCGGCTGTGGTGCAACGGGCTACCGCGGCCGCGTGGGCATCTATGAGCTGTTGGTGATGAGCGACGCGCTGCGTGCCGCGCTGCTGCGTGGCGCCGAGTCCGGGGAACTGCGGCGGCTGGCGACGGCCGAGGGGATGCATACGTTGCGCGCCGACGGCGAACGGCTGGTGGCGGCCGGCGTGACGACGCTGGCGGACGTGCTCCGCGTGACCGCGGGTTGAGGCGAAGCGTGACGGTTTTTGCCATAATGTGACGGTTTGAGGCCTCGTTGTGGCGTGGATCACGGCCGGGCGGGAGGAGTCGGGCTAACGACGAGACATCGAGATCGTCTGTTAGACGGTAGACAGTAGACGGTAGTGGGTAGAGGGTGCGTGTTCTCCGGACGCACGGCGCCGCGCACAGAGCTTCCATTTCCCTGATGGAGCGGTAGATGACTGACGAGCCCCCCGATCGAAGAGCCGCCCTCACGGCGGGCATTGCCGGCATTGCCGCTGTGCTCTTTCCGCGCGGTACGAAGGCGCAGGCTGGGCGCCGCGCGATCGTCGCGCCGGGCGCGGCGCCG
>JBBQZD010000352.1:0-2498 GCA_038208045.1 Gemmatimonadales bacterium
GGTGCCGCGACAGGTGGTCGAGGCCATGAGCGACTACCTGTATCACCACAACGCCAATACGCACTGGGCCTACCCGACCAGCGAGGAGACGGACGCGGCCATTGACGGCGCGCGGGCAGCGGTCGGCGCGCTGCTGCACGCGGCGCCGCACGAGATCGCGTTCGGGGCGAACATGACGACGCTGACGTTTCACCTTGCGCGCGCCCTCGGGCGCGGCTGGGGGCCGGGCGACGAGGTCGTGATCACCGAGCTCGACCATCACGCCAACCAGGCACCGTGGCGCGCGATCGAGAAGGAGCGCGGCATCACCATCAAGGTCGTGCCGCTCGACCTCGAGACCTTCGAGCTCGACTGGGCGGCGCTCGAGCGCGCCGTCACGTCGAAGACGCGCCTGCTGGCCATCACGGCCGGTTCGAACGCGCTGGGCACCATGCCCGACGTGACGAAGGCCACCGAACTGGCGCACGACGCGGGCGCGCTGAGCTTCGTGGATGCCGTGCACTTCACGCCACACGGCGTGGTGGACGTGCAGACCATCGACTGCGACTTCCTGGGCTGCTCGGCGTACAAGTTCTACGGGCCGCACATCGGCGTGCTCTACGGCAAGGCCGAGCGCCTCGCCGCGCTCGACGTGCCGAAGCTCGACCCCGCACCCGACACCGTGCCCGAGCGCATGGAGACGGGCACGCAGAATCACGAGGGAATCGTCGGCACCGCGGCGGCGGTGCACTTTTTGGCGTCACTCGGGCAGGGCCGCAGCCATCGCGAACAGCTCGTCAGCGCCATGACGGGACTGCACGCGCGCGGCGAGGCACTGTTCGCGCGGCTCTGGGAGGGGCTGGGCGCCATCGAGGGGGTCACGCGCTACGGGCCGCCCCCGGGCCGGCCGCGCACGCCGACCATCACCTTCAACGTCGCCGGCATTACGCCCGAGGCCGCCACACGCGCACTCGTGGAGCGCGGGGTGTTTGTGTCGCACGGCGATTACTACGCCGCGACGGTCATCGAGCGTCTGGGGCTGGCGCCCGACGGCATGATTCGCGCCGGGTGCTCGTGCTATACGAACGACGACGAGGTCGAGCGGCTGATTGCGGGGGTGGCGGCGCTGGCGAAGTAGGCGGGAGTCGCGTCCGCCCCTCAGGGGGCGCCGCGCGATCTACTACTTGTCAGCCGCCTTCGGCGGCAGTGCCTTCGGCGGCACCGACTTCAGCGGCACCGACTTCGGCGGCACCGACTTCGGCGGCACCGACTTTTTGCGCGACACGAAGTCCTTGTCGAGGCCGCTGACGAACGGTTCGTACTTCGACCCAGGGTGCCAGAGCACCCACCCGTCGTAGCCGGCATCGTACACCGCCTGTTTCTGTGCGCGGAGCTCGGCCGGGCCGTACGGCGGTTGCCCGAGCGAGAAGGCCTGCAGCCAGGCCCGCACGTGCTCCGGGCTCGTGATGCCCAGCTTCTGGTCGCGTTCGCGCGCCCGGTTGATGGCCGCGAAGACGATCGTGTACGGCTCCGCATTAGGCCTGGCGACGTTGAACGCCCCGCGCGGGTAGTGGGACGGATAGACCATCGGCAGCAGCACGTCGGCATGCGGCGACAGCGACTCCCACTGCTGACCCACCTCGAGCGCCCCGGCGAGCGAGGTCACCAGCCCGAAGACGTCGGCGGTGGTGCGCACGCCGAGCTTGCTGATGCGCGCGCGCGCGAACTTCAGGAACTCGGCCAGCGCGGCCGGCTTGGCCTGGCTACCGGCCCCCGGAAAGACCTGCGCCGGCAGCGACCGGTACGGCTCGGGGAAGCGGATGTAGTCGAACTGCACCTCGCCGAACCCGAGCTTCGCGACCTCTTCGGCGATCCGGACATTGTAGTCCCACAGCTCGCGATGATACGGATTGACCCAGGCGAGCCCCTGCTTGTCGCGCCACGCGCTGCCGTCGGCCTTGCGAATGGTCCACTGCGGATTCACCCGCGCCGTCACCGAGTCCTTGAAGGTCACGATGCGCGCGATCGCGAGGATGTGGTGCGCCTTCAGCGTGTCGAGCAAGGCGCGCAGGTCGCGAATTTGACCAGCGTTCCCCGCGTTGCGCCGCACGACGGGATCGGCCGACGCGTAGTTGAGGCCGAACTCGTCCTTGATGTCGATGACGAAGGCGTTGATCTCGGTGGCATCGGCCAGCGCAATGAGCTGGGTCATGCGCTTGGTGCTCTGGGCGGCGAAGCGGTTCACGTACAGGCCGCGGACCGCCGGAGCGTCGGCCAATCGCGCGGTCGGTGCCGCCGGTGCGGCCTGTCCCTGGCCGACAGCGGAAAGGGCCAGGAGCAGCGGAACGAGGAGGCGCAGTGTCATGGGCAGGAG
Organism: Gemmatimonadales bacterium; assembly: GCA_038208045.1. Classification (GTDB taxonomy): domain Bacteria; phylum Gemmatimonadota; class Gemmatimonadetes; order Gemmatimonadales; family Gemmatimonadaceae; genus PNKL01. The sequence goes on from JBBQZD010000352.1 coordinate 2,354, forward strand.
TCTAACCGCGCGCGCCGGCACCGAGCGACCCCTGGGCCCTGCTATATTGCGGAGTGCCCCGCCGATTCCCGCTCCTGCTGCTGGCCGTTGCCGCGTGCGCCCGTTCCCCCCGGGAACCGGTCCCGCACACGGAGTTTCTCGTCGC
>JBBQZD010000353.1:0-2436 GCA_038208045.1 Gemmatimonadales bacterium
GAGGTGCTTGTCCTCGAGCACCCCGGCCTTCTTGGCGGCCTTGTAGGCGTCGTCGGGAATGGGATCCCACGCACCGAAGACGATGTCGTCCAGCCCGGCCAGCGGCACGAAGTCGCGGATGAGCGGGGCGCGCTTGTCGGCGCGCTTGCCCAGCCGGATGGTCGCCATCTGCGTCAGCGAGCCGATGGGCTTCGACGTGCCGCGACGGATGCTCTCGACGCCGGCCATGAAGGTCGTGGCCACGGCGCCGAGGCCGGGGGTGAGGATGCCGAGCTTGCCCGTCGCGGGGCGGATCACGGGAACGGTCACGAAGGAACTCCGAAAGAATTCGAGGTCAAGCCATTGGGGCGCGCGCCGCCGACCCGTCCGCGACGTCGGCCGCGGCGGGTTCGGCAGGCTGCGTCGCCCGGCGAACGTGCATGATGCGCTGCCACGCGGTCACGATGGCCGTGGCCGCGAGCAACGACAGGATGAGGCGCAGGACGAGGCCGTCGAGCGCGAGCCCGAACAAGGCCTGCGGCGCCGCCAGCAAGGTAATGCGCTCGGCCCGCTCCATCATGCCGACGCCCTTCATCTCGACGCCGACCAGCTCAGCGCGCGCGCGGGCGTAGGACGTGACGAACGTCGCGAGCATGCCCAGCAACCCCACCGCGACCATCGGCAACGAGCGGTGCCAGCTGCTGGAGGCAAAGAAGAAGGTCAGGCCACCAAGCAGAAAGCCGTCCGCGATGCGGTCGAGCGTGGAATCGTAGAAAGCTCCGAAGCGGGACATGCGGTTGGTACGGCGCGCCACCATGCCATCGGCCAGGTCGAAGACGGCGGTGACACTCAGGATCCAGCCGCCCGTACGGATGTGCCCGGACGCGAACACGAGTCCCGCAGCGCACGCGCAGACCGTGCCGATGGTCGTGATCGTGTTGGGACGCACCTGCTTGCGGACGAGATAGTCGACGAACGGCTCGACGACACGCAGGTAACCGTTGATTATCCACTGCCAGATCGATGGCATCAATTCACTCGTTCGGGTCAGCGATAAATCTGGATGGTGCGCGCCTTCTTTTGGAAGGCGATGAGCGCCGGCATCGCCGAATCGACGATCGAGTCGGGGTCGGCGCCGCGCGCCACCAAAGCTAACGCCGCGCCGAGTCCGGGCGCGCCGGCCGCACGGGACAACTGCAGGGAGTCGCCGTGCACTTTCCACACGGCCCATGCGAGGTCGAGCGCCAGCCGTCCCGTCTGCACGCGCGTCCGGTCGAGCACGCGCACGCGGATGCCCGTGAGGGCCTGCCCGTCGAACTTGCCGTCGGCCGGACGGCGCGGGGTGAAGTGATCGGCCTCGAATTTCACGCCGGGCATGGGGCGGTCGGCCAGTTCGTCGAGCACGCGCTCCGCGTCGAGCCACGGGGCGCCCACGCGCACCAGCGGATCGTCCGTGCCGCGGCCGAGCGAAAGGCTGGTGCCCTCGAGATAGAGCAGCGCGGAGGCGACGAGCGCCTCGTCGATGCCCTTCACGTCGCTGACCGGGGACGTCCACGGCAGCTTGCTGTCCTTGCCGAGGAACTGCGACCGGCGCACGCCGCGCGCCGGCACGACGTGCAGGTCCGCCCCGGCCGGCAGCGTGCCGGCGTACAGCCGGAGCGCCTCGCCGATGGACAGGGCGTAGCGGATCGGCAGCGCCACGTCACTCCCCGCCACCGGGTGCCACATCGGGCCGTCGTTCTGCTCGCCGCCAAGCGCCGGCGGATGGTCGAGCACGACGATGCGCGCCTGGTGCGACGCGGCCAGCGCCACGATGCGCAGCACCGCGGCCACCGACGAACGCGCGGCAAAGCCGCCGTCGCTGAAGTCGAGCACCGCGCCGTTGACGCCGCGCCAAGCCGAATCGGCGAGCGCCGCGTCCGCGTCGAGCACCGCCAGCAGGTGCACGTTCATGCGCCGGACGCGCGCATCGCCCTTCAGGTCCTCGGGGCTGGGCAGCCCCGCGTGCGCCTCGGGATGGTCGGTGATCCAGAGCACGCCGCGCCCCGCCAGCAGGCGGAGGCTGTCCTCCACCAGCACCGTCATGCTCGCCCGCACTTTCTCCGGACGCGGTCGGCTCGCATCTTCCTTGGAGGCCCGCGAACAGGCGGCCGTCCCAGACACGACCAAAACCACTCCGACTACCCAAGGCCCGATCCGATGCACGCTCGTCGTCTCGCTTCGTTGATGGCTCTGGCCGCGCTGGCCGCGACCTCCTGTGGCCGCATGGCCCCCGCGCCCACTCCCGCTCCGTCCGCTGGTACCCGCCTGAGCGCGCCGGCGTTCTCTCCGTCGCTCACCGCGCCCCTGAACGATGCCGCACGGACGTGGATCGAGCAAACGCTCGCCGGCCTGACCTTGCGCCAGCGCGTCGGCCAGATGACCAGCGCCTGGGTGCTCGGCGACTACACGAGCAGC
>JBBQZD010000354.1:0-2425 GCA_038208045.1 Gemmatimonadales bacterium
GAGGATCGCGTGCTCATCACGCGTGGCAGCGACGTGCGCGCCGTGAGCGTCGGACGGCGCTGGGTGTTCGCGCTCACCGCCGACGCCGTGCTGGTGTATGATCGCGACCGGCGGGCGTGGCAGCCGCCGTACACGCGTGAGGGGGGCTTTGAGCCGGCGCTGGTTCGTGCCGTGGCGGTCGATCCCGATGACGACAGCGCCTGGCTGGTGACCCCCACCGGCGCGTGGACGCTGCAGCCCGCCACTTCCTTCCTGATGCGCGCCCCGGCCGGTCCGCTGCCCGCGCGGCTCCGCGTCGGCTCGCTGCAGGGGGTGTATCGCGAGTTCCCGTCATTGCAGGCGTTCGGGCGCCTGATTACCCGCGACGACGCCTCGCTGCAGAGTTTCCCGGTGGTCGCGGGCGGCCGCGCACCCGATCGCAGCGAGGTCTGGCTGGGCACGGCTGGCGGTGGCGTCTTCCAGGTCGATCCGATCTTCAACAGCGCGACGTCGCAGCCATATGGCCTCGCCGTCTCTGGCGCGGGCGCTCTCGCGCGCGCCGCCGATGGCATCTGGATTGCGCCGGCGCCGTACCCGGGCGAGCCGCGTGTGGCGCTGACCTTCGCGTCGCGCGACCTCCAGCAGTGGCGATGGCTCGACGATGCAACGCGACGCGGATTCGGCGGCGAGCGCGCGACGGCGCTCGACGTGCGCGGCAACACCGGGTGGATGGGCTCGACCCGCGGGCTCTTCCGCATCGGGCTCGCCGACGGCGCATCGCGCGCCTTCACGCCGATGAGCGGCCTGCCCAGCGACCTCGTGCTCAGCGTGCTCGCCCGGGGCGAGGGCACCTGGGTGGGCACGGCGCGCGGACTCGCCTTCCTGCCGTCCGACTCGGCCGACGGCCGCGGGCACGCCATCGGGGAGCCGGAGGTCACGGGGGTGCCCGTGCGTGCACTGCTCGCCACCGGCGACACGCTCTGGGTCGGCACCGACGGCGGCCTGGTGCTGCGCACGCCAGGAGAGCGCGGCACGTTCGTGCGTCCGCGCGAGGCGGCCTCGCTCACGCGCCTGCGACAGCCGGTGCACGCGCTCGCGCTCGCAGACTCGCTGGTCTTCGTGGCCACGCGTGATGCGGTGTTGACCTTCAACCTGCGCACCGGCGCATGGGCCGAGCCGTGGCCGACGTCGCCGTGGCGCGCCGTGGGCGACATCCAGGTGATGGCGGCCGATGCGCGTAGTGTCTGGGTCGGCGGCGCCTTCGGCGCGGTGGCGATCGACCGAGCTACGGGTGCGTCGCGCACTGCGCGTGCCGGGTCAGACCTGCCGGATGCCGTCACGGGCATCGTGCTCGATCGCGACGTGGCCTGGGTCGCCACGCTCGGCGGCGTCGTGCGATATCGGCGGGCGGCCGACGGGCTGCTGCCGTGACCGCATGCTGAGCCGCGCACCACACCTGCACTTGGGCGAAGGCCGCGAGTTCGCGGCCATCGAGGCCGCGCTCGCCCGCTGGGGACCCCTTGCCGCCGGCGTCGGCGACGACTGCGCGGTACTCGACGTGCCGCCGGGTGACCGGCTCGTGATGAGCATCGACACCGCCCTCGAGGACGTGCACTTTCGCCGCGGGTGGCTGACGCCGGAGGAGATCGGCTATCGCGCCACGGCCGCCGCCCTCAGCGATCTCGCGGCGATGGCAGCCACGCCGCTCGGCGTGGCCGTCGCGCTTACGTTGCCCGCGGCCTGGCGCGACGACTATCTGCTCCTGTGCGACGGCATCGGCGACGCCGTGCGTGCGGCTGACGCGCGCATCGTGGGCGGCGACCTCACGCGCGGCGACCGGCTGTCGCTCTCGGTCACCGTGCTCGGGCACGCGCGCGCGCCACTCGAACGCCGGGGTGCCCGCGCCGGGGACGTGCTGTACGTCACCGGCCGGCTCGGGGGACCACTGCTCGCGTTGAGGGCATGGGACGCCGGCGAGGCGCCGCCGGAGGAGTGCCGACGCCGCTTCGCGCGACCCGTCCCACGGCTGGCCGAGGCGCGCTGGCTCGCGGCGCAGGGCGCCACTGCGGGCATCGACGTCTCGGACGGCGTGGTGTCGGACGCCGGGCACCTCGCGGCGGCCGGCGGCGTGCGGCTCGTCATGGATCTCGACCGGCTGCCCGTCGTGCCGGGCGCGACGGTGGAGGACGCGGCGCGCAGCGGCGAGGAGTATGAGCTCCTGATCACGGCATCTGCCGGCCTCGACACGGCGGAATTCGAGCGGCGGTTCGCGCTGCCGCTCACCCCGGTCGGCGTGGTGGAAGCGCGCGCCGCCGACGCGGCACCCGTCGAAACGCGCCGACGGGGAGCGCGCGTGGATCCGCCGCACGGCCACGACCACTTGTCGCCGTCCTGATGCGCACCATCCTTGCCTGGATCGCGGCGCTGCTGGCCACGCCCACAATTG
>JBBQZD010000355.1:0-2392 GCA_038208045.1 Gemmatimonadales bacterium
CGCGTGCGCTCGGGCCAGCGCCGTGGCGGCCTGTTCGGCCAGGGGCCCGCCCGCGCCCTTGTCGGCCATCGCCGCCACGTTGATGCGAACGTTGTACACCGCGCCCCGGCAGGCGGCTTCGGCGAGCAGCGCGGAGACGCCGGCGTCGCTCGCGGCGTTGGTGTTGCCCTTGTCGGCACAGATGGCGGCGAGCTCGGCCACGCGCGCGCATGCCACGGCGGTTTCGAGGGGCACCTCGGCGGCCCGCATGAGCGCCCGGTCAATGGCCGCGGCACGCGCGGCCACCTGCGCGGGCGTCTCCTTGGGCAGCTTGTACGCATCGCTGACCACGGCGTAGGCGGCGGCGTCGTCGGCGACGAGCCGGCTGAGTTGCGTGTTCAGCAACACGGCCTCGAGCGCGAGCGCGCGCATGTCGGCGTCGACCGCCGCGTACTTCTTGCGGCCGACGGTGAGTCCGCTGACCATCTGGGCGAGCGCGGCACCCAGGGCCCCGACGTGCGCGGCCACGGAGCCGCCGCCGGGGACGGGCGCGCTCGACGCGACGGAAGCCACGAAGCCGCTGAGACTCTCGCCGCCGCTGATGGCGCGGCGCACCTTGTGCTCCAGCACGAGGTCGCTGGAGAAGCCGCGCAACTGCAAGTGGCGCGCCGCCACGTCGAACAGCGCCTTCTCCGGCACGAGCCCGACGACCTCGCTCCACGTGGGCGACACGCCGTGCGCCGCGGCCTCGCGCTGGATCATCTCGAACGCGCGATGGATCGGCGTGCGCTCGGTGTCCACGAGGTTCATGGACACTTGCGCCTGGCCGTCCACCTCGAGGCCGAGCCCTTTCACGTAGCGCAGTCCGCCGCTGGAGCCCCGCACGGCCTTGGCCACGTCCTTGGCCACGGCGACGTTTTCCTTGCCGCCCAGGTAGACGTTGAATGCGACGAGAAACGGCCGTGCGCCAATGACGGTGGCGCCGGCCGTGGCGTGCACGTGGTTGGGGCCGTAGTCCGGCGTGCGATTCGGGTTGGTGCCGATGTCGAGCTTGGCCTGCTCGAACTCGCCGCGGCGCACGTCGGCGAGGTTCTCGCGGTCGGGGCGGGTGGCGGCGCGTTCGTAGAGGAAGACCGGGATGCCGAGTTCGGTGCCGACGCGCTCGCCGAGCGTTCGGGCGAGGACGATGCAGTCGTCCATCGTCGCGCCGTCGAGCGGAATGAACGGGCAGACGTCGGTGGCGCCGATGCGCGGGTGCTCGCCGGTGTGGTGGTTCAGGTCGATGAGCTCGGCGGCCTTGGCGATGCCGCGGTAGGCGGCCTCGACGGCCACCTCGGCCTTCGTCACGAACGTGACGACAGTGCGGTTGTGCGACGGGTCGCTGGAGACGTCGAGGATGGTGGTGCCGTCCACGGAGGCGATGGCATCGCGGATGGCGGCGATGACCTCGGGGCGGCGGCCTTCAGAGAAGTTGGGGACGCACTCGACGAGCTTCATTGAATTGGAACTCGGATGACGGAATTGGAATTCGAATTCGGAATTCGACGCGGATGGCTGATGGGGAGGGCGGAACGCCGTGCGCGAGGGAAATCTAGCGCGGGCAGGCGCGGTCCGCCGAGCACGGGGTGGAGCGGGCGGAGCGGGCGGCACCGGCGGAGCGGGCGGTCGCGTTGGTGCGGCCTTCGCTCCACCGGGCGCTTGTGCGCGCTACCCGTGGAGCCGGTCGAGCAGCCACTGGTGCATTGCCGGGGGGCCGGCCACGACGCTTGTGTGATCCACGGGGCAGGGCGCGCCGTCGAGGTCGGTGACGATGCCGCCGGCTTCGCGCACCAGCAGGAGGCCGGCGGCGATGTCCCAGGGGGCGAGGCCGTTCTCCCAGAAGCCGTCGAACCGGCCGCACGCGACGCCCGCGAGGTCGAGCGAGGCCGATCCGGGGCGCCGGAGCCCGGCGGTCTGCGTCATCAGGCGGCGCATCTGCCCGAGGTATCGCTCGACGTCGTCGCCGCCCTTGAAGGGGAAGCCGGTGGCGATGAGGGCCCGGTCGGGGGTGTGAATGGCGCTCACGGAGAGTCGCGCGCCGTTGCAGAACGCACCGCCGCCGCGCGTGGCGGTGTACCACGCGTCATGCGGCACGTGCAGCACCACCGCGGCGGCGAGTTCATTGTCCACCAACGCCGCGATGGACACCGCGTACTCGAGCACGCCGTGCAGGAAGTTGGTGGTGCCGTCGAGGGGATCGACGACGAAGGTCACGCCGCGCGCGCGCCGTTCCGGCGCCAGCGTGCTCGCGGACTCCTCGGCGAGCACGGCGCCGCCGGGCACGTGGCGCCGCAGCACCTCGAGAATGCGCGCCTCGGCGGTCGTGTCAATCTCGGTGACGAAGTCGGTGGGGCGCTTTTCGCGCCAGACGATC
>JBBQZD010000356.1:0-2376 GCA_038208045.1 Gemmatimonadales bacterium
AGACGGCGCATCGCGTCGTGCACCTGGTCCCCGTCCACGATGACCGTCAGGTTGATGCCGCTGGCGCTCAGCGAGCACATGTGCACGCGCAGCTCGCCGAGGGCGCCCAGCGCCTTGGCCATGGTGGGCGTGTGGCCGCCGAGCCCGGAGCCGACGACGGCGACGATGCCCCGCCCGCGCTCGACCGTGACGTCGCCGTACTCGCGCAGCGCCGTGAGCACGGCGTCGAGGTGCAGCTCGGCGTCGAGTGTCACCGACACGCTCACCTCCGAGGTGGCGATGACGTCCACCGACAGCTTGAAGCGCTCGAAGACCGAGAAGATGCCGCGCACGATGCCTGGCGTGCCGAGCATTCTCGAAGACTTCACGTTGACGAGCACGACGTTGGCCCGGCCGGCCACGGCGCGCACGGCCAGGCGCGGCGCGTCGAACGTGATGCGCGTGCCGGCCGCCTGCGGGCGGTGCGAGTTGTAAATGAACACCGGGATGCTGCGCTGCACGGCGGGCGCGATGGTGCTCGGGTGCAGCACCTTGGCGCCGAAGCTGGCCAGCTCCGCCGCTTCATCGAAGCGGATGTGCTCGATGAGCCGCGCCGCGGGAATCACGCGGGGATCGGCGGTGAGCATGCCGTCCACATCCGTCCAGATCTCGATGGCATCGGCCCCGAGCGCCGCGCCCACCAGCGCCGCGGTGAAGTCGGAGCCGCCGCGACCCAGCGTGGTGGTGATGCCGTCGGCCGTGGCGCCCACATAGCCGCCGAGCACGGGCACCGTGCCGTCGCGCAGCAGCGGCAGCAGTTGCTCACGCGCCGCCTCGGCGATGGCGTCGAGTTGCGGCACCGCCTTGCCGAAGCTTGCATCGGTGATCATCACCCGACGTGCATCCACGAAGGCGGCCGGAATGCCGCGCTGCACGAAGGCGGCGCAGACGATCGGCGCCGACAGCCGTTCCCCATACGACGCCACCGCATCGAGCGACCGCGGCGACAGGTCGCCGAGCACGGAGAGCGCCTCGGCGAGGTGCGCGAGTTCGTCGAAGAGCACGCTCACGTCGGCCGCCAGGTCGCCGGCGTCGGGCGCGCCATCCAGCAACTCGGCGATCACGGCGAGGTGGCGGTCGCGCAGTTCCTCGATGCCACGGATGGCGACAATGAACTGCCCGCGCGCCGCCTGTGCCGCGATGTCGAGCAGCGCGTTGGTGGTGCCCGCCAGCGCCGAGACGACGACGACGGGGCGGCGCGACAGCCGGTCGCGGACGATCGCGGCGGTCCGCTCGATGGCCGCCGCGTCGCCGACAGACGTGCCACCGAACTTGGCGACGATCACGCGACGCCGCGTCGCTGCGCCGCGACGAGCAGTTCGGCGTTGAGAATCGAGCCGCCGGCCGCACCGCGGATGGTGTTGTGCCCCATGGCGACGAACTTGAGGTGAAAGAGCGGGTCGGCGCGCACGCGGCCGACCGACACGGTCATGCCGCGTCCGCGCATGACGTCGCGCCGCGGCTGCGGCCGGTCGTCGCCGTCGAACACGTGCAGCGGCGCCACAGGGGCAGACGGCAGCCCGTGCACGGCCTCCGCGCCACGCCACGCACGCAGCGCCGCGAGCGCGTCGGCCACCGACGGCGCGCGCTCGAACTCGACGCTGAGGCAGACCGTATGGCCGTTCTCGACGGAAACACGGTTGGCGTGCGCACTCACCGCAAAGGGCGCGTCCACGACCACGCCCTGCTCGAGCCGGCCGAGCATCTTCTGCATCTCGCGCTCGAGCTTCGGCTCCTCGTCGCCGATGTACGGAATGACATTGCCGAGGATGTCGAGCGACGGCACGCCCGGATACCCCGCCCCGCTGATGGCCTGCATGGTGGCAAGGAAGACGCGGCGCGCCCCGAACGCCTCATGCAGCGGCGCGAGGGCCAGCGCGGCCACGGTGGCTGCGCAGTTGGCATTCGTCACGATGCCGCCAGTCCAGCCGCGCCGGGTGCGCTGCACGTCGAGGAGTTGCAGGTGGTCCGCATTCACCTCGGGAATGACCAGCGGCACGTCGGCGTCCATGCGGAAGTTCTTCGCGTTGCTCAGCACCAGCCGGCCGGCGGCGGCGAAGGCCGCCTCCACGTCGCCGGCCACGGCGCTGTCGAGCGCGGAGAACACGATGGGCGACCGCACCGCCGCGGGATCGCACGCCACCACCGTCAGCGCGCCGACGGCATCGGGCAGGTCGCCCTCGATCCAGCGGGTCGCCGAGGCATACGACTTGCCCGCCGAGCGCTCCGACGCCGCGACCTCGGCGACATCGAACCACGGATGGCCGTCGAGCAGGCGGATGAAGGTCTGTCCGACGGCGCCCGTGGCGCCGAGGACGGCCACGGGAAGGCGGGGCG
>JBBQZD010000357.1:0-2369 GCA_038208045.1 Gemmatimonadales bacterium
GGGCGCGCCAGTTCCGCGCCGCCACGTGGTCGGCGGTGCCGGTGGACAGGGCCGACGAGCTCGCCGCTTCCATCGACGTTCGTGCGGCTGCTCGTGGCCTGCACACCGACGATGGTTGGATCGCGGACTACTGCAGGCTGCGGTTCATCGCGATCGCACGCTAGCCGCAGTCGCGCGTGCTCGCGTAACAAGTTGATGACATCGGCTGTCGCGAGGTTGCGCGACTGCGCGCCCACCCGCTAGCGTCACGCTCTCGCGTTCACATCAGTGACGCGGTCGCGGCAGATAGGGGAGCCAGATGTTGATGGTAGGAACGCTCTAGGTCTTCTGACCTCCCCCGCCGCTGGTCCGTCTCCCGGACCCGCACTCGGCTGAGCCCATGGCTCGACCGCTCACGTTGCCGATCACGCAACTGCTCCAGACGTCGTCGCCTCGCCCCACCCATGGGCGTTCTCCGCCGTCGATCACCACATCGGACACCTCATCCGGCATCGGGTTGATCACTCGTTGCCTGAATGGAGACATCATGGAAACCCGGGAGTCCTACAGGACATCCGTGCTTCCCGAGCTGTCGAGTCGGGAAGCAGAGTCGATGAGGCCGGGCCTCGTCGAGGCACGACAGGCGTGGGCGGACGTCGTCCGCGCTGCGTGGCAGGCCACGAACGTGAGCATGTCGATGGCACGTCATCTGGGCAGGGTCGACGCCGTACCGGCCGAGACCACTGCCCAGGAGCCGCCGCGGCACTGGCGGCTGCGTCCTCGGCTGACCGTGCGGTCGTCCCAGTCGCGCGGTGAGGTCTCGCTGCCGCATCGCGTGCTCGGCCCGCTGGGCTAGTGGTCCGGGTGCGGGGGTCCACCCCCTCGCACCCGGATCGCTGCCGTCACGATCCAGGATCCTCATCCGCTCGCGTCGTCCGGCCGGTGTTACGGCTCCTTGCTCGGTAGCGTGCTCGCATGGAACCCGTACATGGTGGCGAGCACATCGTCGACGCAGCCCGCGCAGCCGGAGTAGAGACCGTCTTCACGCTCTCGGGGGCGCACATCTTCCCGGTTTACGACGCGGCCGTAGGCGGCAAGGCCCGAGTCGATGCTGCCCCGGACCGGCAGGCCGCGGAGAAGGGCGGCCCGCTCCGGCTCATCGACACGCGGCACGAGCAGACTGCGGCCTTTGCCGCTGAGGCCACCGGCAAGCTCACCCGCACTCCGGGCTTCGCCGCCGTGACGGCCGGACCCGGGGTCACCAATGCGGTGAGCGCGATCACCAGCGCGTGGTTCAACGGCACTCCGATGGTCGTGCTCGGTGGTCGCTCGCCGGACTCGAGATGGGGCTCCGGCGCCCTGCAGGAACTCGACCAGCCGCCGATCCTCGCTCCGGTCACGAAGGGTGCGTGGACCACCCACGATCCCGCGGCCATCCGGGCCGACGGCGATCGGGCCTTCGCGCTGGCCGCCTCGGCGCACAGCGGACCCGTGTTCTGGGACATCCCGATGGACGTCATCTTCGCCCCAGCGCCCCGTGAGGCTCTCGCGGCCACCAAGGTCGATACCGGCGGTGATCCGGATCCGGACATGATCGCGCAGGCACGCGCTCTGCTCGACGGGGCAGTGCGACCGGTGCTCATCCTGGGCAGCGGCGTGTGGATGGGTGACGCCGTGGATGCCGCACGTGCGCTGGTGGCCGAGCGCAATCTCCCCGTGATCGCCAATGGCATGGGTCGTGGCATCGTCCCGCCGAACGATCCGCACCTGGTGACGCGAGCGCGGTCAGCCGCGTACAAGGGCGCCGACCTGGTGGTTGTCGTGGGGACGCCGCTGGACTTCCGGTTGGGTTACGGGGTGTTCGGCGACCCTCCGGCCTCCGTGATCCACGTCATCGACGCCGAGAGCCAGCGTTCAAACGCGGCAACGGTGTCCTGCACGGTCGTGGGCGACATTGCCACGTCCCTCGCGGCGCTCATCGCCGGACGCGGTGCCGACGCCGCTTGGGTCGCGAGTCTGCGCGACGTCGCCTCCGCAGCTGTGGCCGCAGACCAGGCGGCGCTCACCAGCGACAGTGCTCCGATCCATCCGGCGCGCATCTACGGCGAACTGCTCCCACGACTCACCGACGATTCCGTCGTGATCGGCGACGGTGGCGACTTCGTGTCGTTCGCGGGCAAGTACGTCGAGCCAGCGACGCCGGGATGCTGGCTGGATCCCGGTCCGTTCGGCTGCCTGGGCACCGGTCTCGGGTACGCGATCGGCGCCCGCGTGGCCCGACCCGAGGCGCAGGTGACCCTCCTGCTCGGCGATGGTGCGGCGGGGTTCTCGCTGATGGATGTCGACACGCTGGTCCGCCATGACCTGCCGGTGGTGATGGTCATGGGTAA
>JBBQZD010000358.1:0-2366 GCA_038208045.1 Gemmatimonadales bacterium
AAGGGCGACGGCATGAAGTCGTTCAAGGACAAGCTGTCCGCCAGCGAAATGAAGGCGGTGGCAGTCTACACCCTCACGCTCGGCAAGTAGCACGGCGGCTCGCGCGCGTCTTCGCGCAGGTGGTGGATGAAGTCCTCTGCATCGACGCGGGACGCGAACCGCTGGCTCTTCAACGCAGGCATGCACTGCGCTGCGATCCTACGTCAACGTCGAATCCTGCCCGCAGTAATCCCCCGGCCGCCTCGGCTGGAAGACCATGTCCGCCGCCAGAAAGAGCAACCGTGTGAACGGGTACAGCGCCGCCGGCAGGGCCAGCATGAGCACGGCGGCGCCCCATTGCAGCAGGTCCCAGTTGGGCTCGGGCCACTCCCAGACGAACAGGGTCGCCCAGAGTACGGCCGCCACCGATTCCGCGATGGCCAGGTTCACGAGGTAGCCGCCGACGAAGTGATCCGGCTCGCCGCGGTCCGGGCGCAGCCCGCAGGTGGGGCATTTGGGGGCCAGACGAAGCCACCCGCGCACCACCCCGCGGCCACCGCACCCCGGGCAGCGCAGCCGCAGGGCCCGGGAAAGGAGTCGACGTGCCGGCAGGGCGCGTCCGGAGTTGGCCTGTTCCATCGTGCGGAAGATACGGGTTGCACGCTACATTTGGTCGGCGGCACCGACCGGTGGCGCTTCCACCATCCGCGCCTGACGGAGCGATGACGCTCGACACGCCCATTGACCAGCCGGAGTTCAACGCCCTGCTCGAGCTCATCGACCACGGCACGATGCGCGAGGTCGTCGCGATCTTCGCGGCCTCGTGTCCGGAGCGCCTGCTGGCGATGCGGGACTCCCTGGCGGCCGGCGATCTGCCGGCGGTCGCAACGACGTATCACACCATGCGGTCGGGGTGCGGGCAACTCGGCGCCCGCGATCTCGAGGACCTGTGCGCGCTGGGCGAGCAGGCCGCCAAGGCCGGCCGTGCGGACGAGGCCACGCGCCTGCTCGAGACCGTCGAAGCCGAAACGGCACGCGTCCTCGCGTGGTTTCGCGCGCAGGGCTGGATGGACGCCTGAACCACTCCTAGTTTTCGAAGATTCACCAACCCAACCTGACAATGTCGACGTACAAATATTCCAGCGTGCCCGCCACCGGTGAGCGCGTCGAAGCGAAGGGTGGCGAGTTCCTCGTCCCCGACCAGCCCATCATTCCGTTCATCGAAGGCGACGGCACCGGCCCCGACATCTGGAAGGCGTCGGTGCGGGTCTTCGACGCGGCCGTCGAGATCGCGTACGGCGGCAAGCGCAGAATCCACTGGATGGAGATCCTCGCGGGCGAAAAGGCGTTCAAGGCCACGGGCGAATGGCTGCCCGGCGAGACGCTGGATGCGGTGAAGGAGTTCCGCATCGCCATCAAGGGTCCGCTGACCACGCCGGTCGGCGGCGGCTTCCGTTCGCTGAACGTCGCGCTGCGCCAGGAACTCGACCTGTACGCCTGCGTCCGCCCAATCCGGTATTTCCAGGGCGTCGGCGCCCCGGTGAAGCATCCGGAAAAAGTCGACATCGTCATCTTCCGCGAGAACATCGAGGACGTCTACTCCGGCATCGAGTTCCGCGCCGGCACACCCGAAGCCGAGAAGCTGCGCTTGTTCCTGCTCAATGAATTCGGCAAGAAGGTGCGCGAGGGCTCGGCCATCGGCATCAAGCCAATGTCGCCCTTCGGTTCCAAGCGGCTCATCGAACGCGCCATCCGCTACGCCATCAAGAAGCACCGCCCGTCGGTGACCATGATGCACAAGGGCAACATCATGAAGTTCACCGAGGGCGGCTTCCGCGACTGGGGCTACGAACTCGCCAAGGAGAAGTTCGTGGGCCAGGTGGTGGCCGAGGCCGACCTGGCCAGCGCCGGCAGCGCGGCGCGCGCCGACGCGGTCGTGTTGAAGGACCGCATCGCCGACTCGATGTTCCAGCAGATCCTGCTGCGCCCCGACGAGTACTCCGTCGTGGCGACGCCGAACCTGAACGGCGACTACATCTCCGATTCCCTCGCCGCCGAAGTGGGCGGGCTGGGCATCGCACCGGGCGGGAACCTCGGCGACGAGGCCGCGGTATTCGAGGCGACGCACGGTACCGCCCCGAAGTACGCCGGGCTCAACAAGATCAACCCGGGCAGCGTGATCCTCTCCGGCGTCATGATGCTCGAGACGATGGGCTGGCAGGAGGCGGCGACGCTCATCGTGCGCGGCATGGAGCAGGCCATCGGCAACAAGACGGTGACGTACGATCTCGCGCGCCAGATGCTGAATCGATTCCGTCAAAGTAACGTGGGGGATAGGCATTGAGCAGGGCGGCCTTTTTGCCCGCCTTGACTGTCTTTGAAAAAAT
>JBBQZD010000359.1:0-2347 GCA_038208045.1 Gemmatimonadales bacterium
AGATGGCGCGGGCTTTTTGCTGAATAACGAGATGGGTGATTTCAACGGCAAGCCCGGGCTCACCGACAGCACGGGGCTCATCGGCACGGCCGCCAACATCGCGCGGCCTGGCAAGCGCATGCTGTCGAGCATGACGCCGACGATCATCGCGAAGGACGGCAAGCTCGTGGCGGTGGTCGGCAGCCCGGGCGGCCGCACGATCATCAACACGGTGCTGCAGGTGGTGCTGAATGTCATCGACTTCCAGATGCCGATTCAGCAGGCGGTGGACGCGCCCCGCTTTCATCACCAGTGGCTACCGGACGTGTTGACGTACGAGCCGAACGGGTTGCCGCCGGCCACGCTGCAGGCGCTGGCGCGCATGGGTTATCAGCTGCGCTCCGGGTGGCCGCAGGGCACGGCGCACTCCATCATGATTGACGCGCAGAGTGGCGCGCGCATTGGGGCGGCCGATCCCCGTGACGCGGACGCGGGAGCGGTGGGGCGTTAGGGGCGGTCGCCGGTGACGTGCGCGGCGATGTCGTCCATCTGCCGCAGGCGCGTGGCGGCCCAGCCGCGCAGCCGGGCGAGGCCGAGGCCGAGCATCGCGATGCCGGCGGTGGCCATCGGGACCAGCGCCGCCAGGCGTTCGGCGACGCCCGGCGCGCCGACGGACACGGTGACCAGGGCCACCACGGACAGTGTGCCGACCAGACCGCTTCCCACCGTGAGCATCATGCGCGCGCCGGCGTTGACCGTACGCATGCGCAGCCGGTCGCCGTGCTCGGTGGGCTCGATGAGAATCTGCAGGTTGCCGTTGGTCCACTGCCGCAGCGAGCCGTCCACGCGAAACGTGCCCCGCGCATCAAACGTGTCGCGCAGGAAGACCACCATCTGTTCCCATTCCTCGTTCGACACGCGCCGGTCGAGCGCCACGGTACGGCCGACTCCGACTGTCAGCCCGAGCAGTGTGCGCTTGAATCGCGGTTCATGGCGCTCGAGTGAGCGTGCCGCATCCGCCAGCAGCTCGGCCGGAACGCCCACCTGCCGGCCGATGGCCTGCAGGTCGGTGAGCGTCATGCCCTCACCGGACGAGAGTTGGGGCGCCGCGCCCTGCTGCGTCTCGGTGGCGCGGCGGAAGAGCTCGGCGACCTCGGCTTCGTCGTAGTGTCGCTCGGTCATTCGTGCATTCTCGCGGGCGGGGGTGGCACGCGCAACTCAGTGAGCCGGCGGCTCGACCCGCGGCGTCTTCCGCGGATGCGTGGCCGAATGCACATACAGCGACTCCACCTTGGCGCGCGCCCACGGCGTCTTGCGCAGGAACTTGAGCGACGACTT
Organism: Gemmatimonadales bacterium; assembly: GCA_038208045.1. Classification (GTDB taxonomy): domain Bacteria; phylum Gemmatimonadota; class Gemmatimonadetes; order Gemmatimonadales; family Gemmatimonadaceae; genus PNKL01. Next base: position 1,318 of record JBBQZD010000359.1, read on the forward strand.
CACGCTGGGGTCGTGCGTGAAGCAGTTGATGGTGATGCGGTCGGCCAGTCCCTCCCAACCGTACCGCTCCACCAGGTGCTCGACCATCATCTGGAGCGTGACGCCGTGCAGGGGGTCGGGAGTTCTGGGCTCCGTCATTCGTCGGCCAGACGCATGCGCTGCTTTATGCACGTGTTGCGTGGGTCGCCACGAATGGGGTCGACGCCGGGGTGGGACAGCCGCGACCGCAGCGTGTACCTGCCCAGCGTGGCGCCGGGGCCAGGCACCACGTCAGTATCCTCGCTCGCGATCCACCGCCCAGCGGGGCAGCGTGCCGGCCTCGAGCGACGCGAGGCACTCGAGGAAGCCGTTGCCGGCGCCCTCGATGGTCGTGAGGCCCGACATGTGCGGCGAGATCATCACGCGCGGGTCACTCCAGAGGGGCGAGCCGGCAGGCAGCGGCTCCACCCCGAAGACGTCGAGCGCGGCGCCGCGGAGCCAGCCCTTGCCGAGCGCCTCGGGGAGCGCCGCCTCGTCCACCACCGCGCCGCGGCCGGCGTTGAGCAGCACGGCGCCTCGGCACTTCGACAGGATGTCGCGCGAGAACAGTCCGCGGGTCTCGTCGGTGATCGGAAGGGTGAGCACAATCCAGTGCACGTCGCCCACGACCTGCGCCAGCTTGTCCACGGTATGCACCGTGCGGAAATGCTGCGGGTCGGCGTGCCCCGAGCGCGACAGGCCGACTACCTCGCATCCGACCGCAGTCAGGAGCTTCGCCACGGCGGTGCCGATGTCGCCCGTGCCGACGACGAGCGCGCGCGTACCGGCCACTGCCGACACCTCGCGCGGCGCCCAGCGGTGCGCGCGCTGCGCCCGCGCCACGTCCAGCAGCTGCTGCTGGAACGCGAACACGCGCGCGACGGCCCACTCGGCGATCATCGGGCCGAACGATTCGGGTGTGCGCGTGAGCAGGATGTCGGGGTCGAGGCCGCCGCCGGCCAGCCAGCTGTCCACGCCGGCGCCGGTGCAGTGCACCCAGCGCACGTTGCCC
>JBBQZD010000360.1:0-2335 GCA_038208045.1 Gemmatimonadales bacterium
GCTGGCACGCGACCTCGCCGCGCGGGGCGCGACGGTGTGGGGGTACGACGCCGCCCCGACAACGCTGCGTCGCGCCCGGCGCGCGGGCGCGGTGCACCAAGTCATCGGCTCGGACCTTGCGCGGCTCGCCGAGGCGCAGACCGTGGTGCTGGCCGTGCCCGTGGACGTCGCGCCCGTGCTGCTCGAGCGCGCGCGACCATACCTCGGCGGCGCCTCGCTCATCACGGACGTCGGCAGCACCAAGCAGCGCATCGTCGAGCACGCCACGCGGCTCGGGCTCGGCGCGCGCTTCGTGGGCGGCCACCCCATTGCCGGCGACTCGGGTGCCGGATGGATGGCGTCGCGGAGGGGACTTTTTGCCGGCGCGCGCGTGGACCTGTGCCCCACCCTTACGACGTCTGCTGGCACGCTGCGTCGCGCGCGCGCGCTGTGGCGAGCGGTCGGCGGACGCCCGGCACTGATTGACGCGCGTGTTCACGATGCGGAGCTGGCGTGCAGCAGTCACCTGCCGCAGCTGCTGTCGCTGGCGCTTGCCGGCGTGCTGGCGGCGCGCGGCATCAGCCGGCAGCGCTTGGGCCCCGGCGGCACGGAGATGACGCGCCTGGCCGGCTCGTCGGCCGCGATGTGGACGGCCATTCTCGGCGACAATGCCGCACAGGTGACGGACGCACTCGACAGCTGTCAGTCGGTGCTTGGTGCGCTGCGCGGCGCGGTGGCGCGGCGCGACCGGCAGGGCATGGACGGCGTCTTCGCCGAGGCCCACCGCTGGATGAACGCGGCGCGCGTGGACGCCCTGCCGACCGGGGGGAAACGGACCGGTGGCAAATGACTCGCGGGGGGCAGTCGCTGATGCAGCGACGCCCCCCGCGAGAGTGCTCCAGGCCTGACGATGCGACGTGAGACACCACGTACCGTTGCTACCTTTCGGTCCTGGCGGAGTTGGCGGGCCCGCGCCCACCGGGACCTGGAGCAATAGATAGTCTAGCGGTGGGGAGCGCGGGGATCAACGGGGATTCTGAATTCGGATTCCGGAATTGGAATTCGAATTCGGAATTCGACGCGGATGGAGGAATTGGAGGCGGATGCCGCCGTCGGGGCCATTCATCCTCGCAGTCCGTCATCCGCGTCGAATTCGGAACCTCGAATTCAGATTCCGGAATCCGAATTCGAATTCAGCTCAGTACCCGCCGGAACACCTCGGTGGCCTGCTTCATCTCGTCCATCGTCCCGACGGAGACGCGCAGCCACGTGTCGAGCGGCGGGAACGGCCGGCCCACGGCGAAGCCCTCCTTGCGGCAGGCCGCCCGCACCGGGCGCATGTCGCGCCGCAGATTGATCATCAGGAAGTTGGTGTCGCTCGCCCCCACCTCGTAGCCGGCCTTCTCGAAGAAGGCGCGCGTGAAGGCCTTGGCCTCGCGGTTGCGCTTCTGCTCCAGCACGATGTGATCGTGGTCGGCAATGGAGGCCGTCGCCGCGGCCAGCGCGAGCACGTTGACGCCGGACCCCAGGCGCCAGCGCTGCAGCGCCGCGGCCGTCTCCTTGTGGGCAATCGCGTACCCGGCGCGCAGGCCGGCCATGCCGAACACCTTGGAGAACGTGCGGGAGACGATCACGTTCGGGTCGGCCAGGGCCAGCGGGATTGCGGAGCGGTACGACGGGTCATCCACGTACTCGTGGTACGCCTCGTCCACCAGGATCTTCGTGGCGGGCGACGAGCGGCGCACCTCCGCGACGAACGCGCGCACGGCCGCTTCGCCGTGCACCGTGGCGGTGGGGTTGTTCGGGTTGCAGAAGAAGACGAGGCCCGCGCCGCCCGACTTCTCCGCCAGGGCTCCCAGGTCGATGCGCAGCTTCGCATCCACCGGCACCTGCACCACCGGACACCCGAGCGTCCGGGCGAAGGTCGAGCAGAGTTCGAAGGTCGGCGTGGGCTGCACGAGATGCTGCGCCGTGGTGCAATACGCCTCGACGCACATCCGGAGAATCTCACTCGAACCGCAGCCGAGGACCACATGCTCCGGCGCAACGCCATGTTCCTTCGCGATGGCCTCGACCAACGCCCACTCGGGATCGTCGGGATACCGGTTGGCCTCGCCGAACATCGCCCGGATGGCGTCGAAGGCCTTTTGGCCCGGGCCATTCGGGTTTTCGTTGCTGTCGAGTCGCACCAGCGCGCCGGGGGCGCGCAGGACCGGCTCGCCGAACAGCGACAGGACGCGCGCCTCGTGTCCACGTCCACCGAAGAGCGGCGGCGACAGCAGGCCGGCGCCGCCAAGTCCAAGGGCGGAGACGAAGTGACGGCGGGACACGGGCATGGCAGGCTCCAGTCGGGGAC
>JBBQZD010000361.1:0-2329 GCA_038208045.1 Gemmatimonadales bacterium
GGTGATCCACTCGAGGCCGGCCGGATGGTCCGCGCCCCGCAAGTCCTGCGTAATGCGCGCGTCGGTGATGAGCCCGCGGTCCCCGACCAGCACCACGCGCGTGAGGCCAAAGCGCTCCCGCGCCTTGGTGACCGCCGCGCGGAGCGTCTTTGGATCACTCGTGTTTCCCGGAAAGACTTCGACCGCCACGGGGCAGCCCTCGCTCGTGCACAGCAAGCCGATCACGATCTGCGGCAACCACCCTGTGCCGTCGCGATTGTGCCCGAGTTGGCCGAGGGAACTCTGGTGCCCCTCGAAATAGCTCGACGTCACGTCGTAGAGCAGCAGGGTGCCGTCGGCGAGATGCCGGTGCCCAAGCTTCTTCTCGATGTGCGCCTGGCGCCCCTCAAGCCAGTCGAGTGCCGCATAGAGCGATTCGGCGTCCACGTCCTGGAGCCCGAGTTCCTGCCCCAGCGTGCTGCCCGTGGTCTCGGCGTCGAGCCCGCGTGCCGTGGCGAGCTTGGACGCCGGGGCGATGATGCGCGCGACGATCATCGCGACGACGAGCGTGCGCTCGGGCGAGGGCCGCGAGGCCAGCACCGTGTCGAGGCCGAGCCTGCGTAGCGTGCCCAGCACCGCCGCGACGTGGCCATGCGGCCAACTGCGTTCGATCTCCAGATGGTCACGCGCGCGCACCAGCGTTTCGCCGCGCAGGATACAGCGCAGCGCGTCAATCTGTTCTGCCGAGAGCGCCGACAGATTCGCGAGCGTCCGCTTGCGAATCTTCTTGCCCTCGCGCCACGCCTCCCGCAGCAAGACGGCGGGCGGCGAGGCGCGGTTGGGGATGACGTCGATAAACATGGCAACATCATACGCCATCATCCTAGCTGTGTCAAGTCATTTACATGGCAACACACAGCAATGCGCGTCCCTCGCCTAACTCCTGCCACCGCAATGACATCCGGTCCCAAACACCCCCAATTCCTCCGGGAACTTCGGGCTAGGGAGCGAGCACCCGCGCAGCAATTTCCTCGCCAATCGCCAGGCACGCCGTCGCCGCCGGGCTGGGCGCGTTGATGACGTGCAGGGCGTTGGCGCGCTCGACGAACTCGAAGTCGTCCACCAGCGTGCCGTCGGGGCGCATGGCCTGCGCGCGCACGCCGACGGGGCCGGGGCACAGGTCGTCGGCGCGAAGCTCCGGGACGAGGCGCTGCAATGACGCGAGAAAGACGTCCTTGCTCAGCGAGCGGCGCAGCTCGTACAGCGTGGTGCCGGCGTAGCGTGCGAGAAAGCGCCACAGCCCGGGGAACGTGAGCGCCGACGCCGCGTCGCGCGCCTTGAACGCCAGCCGCCGGTACCCCTCGCGGTCGAGCGCGAGCACGGCGTTGGGGCCGCATTCCACGCCGCCGAGCGCGAGGCGGGTGAAGTGGACGCCAAGGAACGGAAAGGACGGGTCGGGCACGGGGTAGATGAGCCCGTTCACCAGGAACTCGCGATCGGGCCGGAGCACGAAGTACTCGCCGCGAAAGCCGATGATGCGCGTGCGCGGCCGCTCGCCGGCCATGCGCGCCAGCCGGTCGCTGTGCAGGCCGGCGCAGGTGACGAGGAAATCGGCGGCGTGTTCCTGCGCGCCAGCGAGCACGCGCCACCCTGCCCCGTCGCGCTCGATGCGCGTCACCTCGGCGCCGGTGTGCAGCGCCACATCAGCCGCCGCGAGATCGGCGACGAGGGCGTCCACCACGCCACGAAAGTCCACGATGCCTTCCTCGGGCACGTGCACCGCGGCCACCGCGCGGACGTGCGGCTCGAGGGCGCGCGCCTCGTCGGCGTCGAGCCAGCGCAGGCCCTGCAGGCCGTTCTCGGCGCCGCGCTCGTGCAGCGCGCGCAGGCGCGGCAGTTCGTCGGCCGACGCGGCCACCACGAGCTTGCCGCAGATGCGGTGCGCCACTCCGCGCGCCGCGGCGTAGGCGCGCATGAGGTCAATGCCGCGGCGGGCCAGCCGCGCGCGATGCGACCCCGGCCTGTACTACAGACCGCAGTGCATCACGCCGCTGTTGTGCGTGCTCTGGTGCGCGCCGAACTGCGCTTCCTTGTCGAGCAGGGCGATGCGCGCGTGCGGGTGACGGCTGCGCAGCGCGCGCGCCGGGGCCAGGCCCACGAGGCCGCCGCCGACGATGAGGATCTTCACGTATCGAGCGCGGCGCGGAAGAGGGCGGGAAGGTCCACGACGATCGGGGCCGGCGCGCCGGCGGGAAGCCACTCGATGCGCTCCGTGCAGATCTCGGGGCGCTCGTCGTCGGGATGCCAGCGTTCGACCACGCGGGCATCGGCGTCCACGATCCAGTACTCG
>JBBQZD010000362.1:0-2295 GCA_038208045.1 Gemmatimonadales bacterium
CCGCGGTGGCGAACGCGGGGGCGGCGCTGCCGGCCGGCGCGTTCGCCGGCGCGTTCGCCGCCGCGTTCGCCGGCGCGTTCGCCGCCGCGGGCCCAGCCGCCGGACCGGACACTGCTGGCAACTGACCACGAACAGCGCGCGGATTGTCGAGGCCGTTTACGCTGGGCGTGGGCGGCCACCCTTGGGTGTTCAACTGCGAGGTGTACTTGAGGAACGCAATGAGGGCCGGAATCTCGTCGGGGCGAAAGCGGAGGTTCGGCATGAAGCTCCGGCCGCCGCCGCGGCGCGCCACGCGGTCCTTGGCGCCGGGATACCTGGCGTAGTACGCGTCGAGCGTCGTCACGCCGGCGTCGGCCGCCACGGCCGCATTCTGGAGCTGAGCGGCCACCGCGACCTCGGTTGGCCACGCGCCCGGCGAGGGCAGGAACGCCGACAACCAGGCTGGCCCGACAAGCGTGTAGGTCGCCGTAAGGTCGGGCGCGAAGTAGGCGCCGTTGCCGACAATGGTGTGGCAGCCCATGCAGTCGTACGCCTGGAAGACGCGCTTGCCCTGAATGGCCCCCTGACCGCCAAACGAGACATCCTGTGGCACGGGCACCTTGCGCGACCCGACAAACGACATGCCCGATAGCACAATGAAGAGAACCACCATGAAACCGAAGGCGACAAGCGCCATGCGGCGCGCGCGCAACTCGCCATCGTTGTTCATTGTCCGTTCTCCCCGTCGTCGTGGCCGCCCGGTGCTTCGTGCACCGACATCAGCCGGAGACTGCGCAGAAACACGTAGAAGACGTAGACCGCGAGCACGAACCCGACGGCGAAGTAGATGGTCCAGGCCGTCGTCGATTCCGCCCAGTACCCAGACGCCCGCCGGTACGGCCAGGACAAGAGGACGGAGACGATGCTCGCCAGCACCGAGAGCGTGAGGTCAATTGTCCGCTGTGACATCGCGCCATTCCTTCCCGGTGAGCCGGGACCCGGAGTGCAGTGAGGCGGGAGACAGGAGGCGGGAGACGGTGTCGCGCGCACCCGACTTCCGCATTCTGCGCCTTGCACCGCGACGCGTCAACCGCCGGCGTCGGCTGCTCGACCACGGCGGACGGACGCCCGCGACACTTTCGCACACCGTGGGGCCCACTCGACCAATCGTCGGTCGTCCGTCTCTCGCTCACCGCCTCGGAGCCACTACACTCCGATTAGCTCGCCGTACCCACGGCCTCGCGCATCCACCGGCCAGCTCGTCTCCACCTCGCCGCCGCGCACGCCGAAGATCACGTCGTTCAGGTGCGTCACGATGCAGACGTGGTTGGGCACCACGCGCACGAGGTCGCCGACCGACGGCCGCCAGTCGGTGTTCGACAGGTCGAGGATGCCGTGTTCCTCGCTCATGCGCGATACGACCACCTCGGGCCGGTCGAGCAGCGCGCCGTAACCCTCGCCCGCCGCGCCGCGAATCGGTTCGCGCCCCAGCGCCTTGGCCCCGGCATCAATGACCGCCTGCCCCGGCACGCTCGTGCTCACCACGGTGGCGAGCACCGTGAAGGCGCAGTCGGCCCATTGGCACGCGCCAATCTCGGCCGTCGTGCGGTCGTTGTAGACGTAGGTGCCGGGGCGAATCTCCGTCACACCCGTGATCTCATGGGAGCGCCACATCGTCGGCGTCGAGCCGCCACTCACGACCTGCGGCGCCAGGCCGGCCTCGGTGACCGCCTCGTTGGCCTCGTGCACGTTGTGGCGCAGGCGCGCGAGCGCCGCGTCCTGCGACGTCACGGGCTCGCGAATATGTCCGGGATAGAAGGCAATGCCCGAAAACTCGAGCGGCGGGTTGGCCGAGACGTGCCGGGCCAGCATGATGGCTTGGTCGAGTGACGGCACTCCCACGCGATGCATGCCGGCGTCGAACTCGATGGTGACGGCCACGGCACGGTCGTGTCGCACGGCCGCCGCGGCCAGTTGGTCGATGGCCGCCGCCGAGTCGAGCTGCACCCGTAGCGCCACGTCGTCGCGCACCGTAAACAGCCGATCGAGTTTGGCGTGGCCGAGCACCGGGTACGCCACGAGAATGTCGTCGGTGGCCCCCTGCATCACGGTGGCCTCGTGCGGCGTCGCGCACGTGAGGCCCGCGGCGCCCCGCGCCATCTGCTCGCGCGCCACATACAGCGACTTGTGCGTCTTGGTGTGCGGGCGCAGGGCCAGGCCGTGCGCCGCCGTGTACCGCGCCATCCCGTCGAGGTTGCCGGCCATCACGTCGAGGTCGACGAGCGGCACCGGGGTCTCAAGGGCGTCGAGCATCAT
>JBBQZD010000363.1:0-2294 GCA_038208045.1 Gemmatimonadales bacterium
GGCATGGACGACTACCTCTCGAAGCCCATCGACGAGGCGCGGCTGAATGAGGCGGTCCAGCGCTGGATTCGGCCGGCCAGGCGCTGATCGCCGCACGGCGGCTACCGGAAACGAGCGTGGCCCGCCGGCGTACTCCGGCGGGCCACGCGAGCGTTCGAAATCCCGGGTTCAGCGCACCGGCAGCAGCGGGATATCGAAGACGAGGATGGCGCCGGGTGGAATCGAACCGGAGCCGGTCGCGCCGTACCCGAGCGCGGGCGGAATGACCAACTGCCGCTTGCCCCCGACCTTCATGCCCGTCACGCCCTCGTCCCACCCCTTGATGACCTGGTTGGCATTCACCAGGAACTCGAAGTACGCCGGCGTCTTTCCCACGGACGTGTCGAACTTCGCGCCGTTGATCAGCCAGCCGGTGTACTCCACGCGTGCCGTGAATCCGGCGGACGCGGCGGTGCCCGTGCCGACGGTCAGGTCCTTGTAGTACAGCGAGTCGGCCGTCATCGTCATGGACGCGATGGTCACGTTCAGCGCCGCCGCGTAGGTCGCCGTGGCCGGGTCGCTGCTGTACGTCACGGGATTGACCGTCCCCGCGTTCTGGCCATTGCAGCCAGCGAGGAGCAGGGTGGCGGACGCGAGCAGGACGAGGTGCGAGGAGCGCATGGCAGGCCGGGAGAGGTGGACGAACAGGGCCGCAGGCGCGGCATTGTCGTAAATTGCACTCGTGCCGGGCCCAAAGGGCAGGGGGCGTCCCCCATCCGTCACGTCTTATACCTACCCCGATGCCTCGTCGAAAGAGCCAACTGCAGGCCGAACTGCTCCAGGTCCGCCCCTTTGCCTCCGGCGCGCATGAGCTGACCCTCGCCGTGCTGCGCACGGCGGCCGTCGTGCGGCGCGAACTCGATCGCGGCCTGGCGGACTCGGGCCTGTCGGGCGCGCAGTACAACGTCCTCCGCATTCTTCGCGGTGCGGGCCCGACCGGACTGCCCACGCTCGCCATTCGCGACCGGCTGCTCGAGGTAGCGCCGGGCATCACGCGCCTCGTGGAGAAGCTCGTGCGCGCCGGCCTCATCACGCGCGCGCGCAGTACGCCCGACCGACGGCAGGTGATCTGCCGCATCACGCCGGCGGGCCTGGCGCTGCTCGAGCGCACGGACCCGCGCGAGCACGCGGCCATCGAACTCCTCGGCGCGCGGCTTTCGCCCGAGGAGCAGCTCCAGTGCCTCGACTTGCTGGACAAGCTGCGCGTGGTCCCCGCGCCGAGGCGCTGACCGAGGAGAAGCGGCGCTGACTTCGCGGTTCGGCCTGCTATCCCGGCGTCGCCAGCCGTCGCAGGCCGCGCGCCACCACCGCGGATGTCACGGCGAGCAGGCCGCCGTAGGCCAGCGTCAGGACGATGAGCGCCGCCCCCGGCATGTGGAGTAGGCCGCCGAGCACCGCCAGCAGACGTGCCATCGGCCCGGCCATCGCGGCGAAGGCGAGCAGCGCCCCCCACGCCGCGACGCTCGCGAGCAGGGCCGTGACGATCGTCACGCGCTGGCGCATGCCCCACGCCCCGTACAGGGCGCCGACGACCGGCACCATCCACCAGCCGCCGAACCACGTGCCGAGCGCGAAGGCCAGCGAGAGCGCGACGAACTGCAGCGTCCATTTCATCGGTCAGCGCTCCGGTCGCAGGGTGAGCGACGCACGCGTCGTCGCGAGGTCCGACGGGCGGCGCGGAAAGCGCAGCGTGTCGAGCGTGCCCGACGCCCAGTGGGGCATGCGGTCGTCGTACCGATCGCTGACCGGGTTCCCCGACTGGCCGCCGGGATACGTGCCCCAGGCGCGCACGTCCGGGCCGAGTTCCACGACGAACCGCCAGCTGGCGCCGTGCGTGCCATCGCCGTCCGACGGGCTCAGCGTGCCGCGCCCCGACTGCATCGGCACCTTGGTGCGCGACAGGGCCGGCAGGCGGAGGAGATGGTTGATCGTCGCGGTGCGGATACCCGCCCAGCGCCAGCGCACGCCCGGCGCGCCGTACCGTTGCGACACCGCGCGATACGCCGCCGCGACGCTGGCGACGAGGATGCTGTCGCGCGTCTCGCGCTGCGGCGTGGCCTGATCGTCCCACCACGGGGAATCCGGCGTCTGCATCAGCTGCGCCAGGATCGCCGACGAGGGCGTTGGCCCCCGGCGGACGCCTTGGCCGCCGCGCAGTTCGTCCCACGTGCGCCGTGACAGTTCGTCCATCGCCGCGTCGTACAGCACCGCGCGCTCGTTGTCGGGCGTGAACCGGCCGTCCCACTCGCGCAGCA
>JBBQZD010000364.1:0-2273 GCA_038208045.1 Gemmatimonadales bacterium
CTGACGCTCGACCTCTCGTCGCGCGACTCGCTGCTCCCGCTGTCGCACTGGTACCTCGCGCAGGCGCACACCGGCCGCGCCGAGCACTTGCTGGCGGGGCAGGAGTACACGAAGCTCGCCGAGAGCTTTCCCGACGACAGCCTGGCCGACGACGCGCTGTTCGAGTCGGGCAAGAGCTACGCGCGCCTCTGGCGGCGGCCGTCGCTCGACCCGCAGTACGGCCAGCTCGCGCAGGTCCAGTTCCGCCTCCTGGTGACGCTCTATCCCGACTCGCCGCGCCGCGCCGATGCCGACGCCGAGCTCAAGCGGCTCGACGAGTGGTTCGCGACCAAGGACTACGAGGTCGGCGACGGCTACTTCCGCCGCAAGGCCTTCGACTCGGCCATCATCTACTTCCGCGACGTCATCCAGAAGTGGCCCAACACCGACATCGCTCGCCGGGCGATGATCCGCACCGTGCAGGCGTACCGGTCGCCGGTGATGAACTACAAGGAAGACGCCAGGGAAGTCTGCGCGACACTGCACGTGCTGTATCCCGGCGACAAGGATGCCGCGGTGGCGTGCGAGGGCGTGTCGCCCGTGGTCAGTCCGCCGGATTCGACGGCCAAGCCGCCGGTTCCGGCCAAGCCGGCGTCGTGAGGCGTGAAGCTCGGCCTTTTCGGCGGCACCTTCGACCCGCCGCACCTGGGGCACTACCTCGCGGCGGTCGACGCCGCTGAGGCGCTCGAGCTGGACGAGGTGGCCTGGATTCCGGCGGCCACCCAGCCGCTGAAAGCCGAGGGCGCCGCCGCGGCCGGCGAGCACCGGCTGGCGATGACGCGGCTGGCGGTGGCCGGCGATGCACGCTTCCGCGTGGACTCGCTGGAATTGGACCGCGGCGGGTTATCTTTCACGGTTGAGACTTTGCGTGCGTTCCGGGCGCGGAATCCGGCCGCGGCACTGTTCCTGCTTGTTGGAGAGGACGCGGCGGCGCACCTGCCGAAGTGGCGGGAACCCGGGCAGGTTCGGGCGCTGGCGGAGGTCGTGGTGCTGACGCGCGGCGGGGCAGGGTTCACGCGGCCGGACGGCATGCGGGCCTTGGCCACTCGGCGCGTGGACATCTCGGCGACCGAGATCCGCGCGCGGGTTCGTGAAGGACGTTCGATCCAGGGATTCGTGCCGGATGCCGTCGCGGCCTACATCGCGGCGCACGGCTTGTACCGATAAAGGGGACTGCATGCTGAAGAAGATGCTGGGCGCGGTGTTTGGCTCGCGGCACGAAAGGGAACTGAAGCGCATTCGTCCGATCCTGGCGGAGATCGAGACGCACGCGGAGCGCCTCGGGGCGGTGAGCGAGGACGACCTGCGCGCACAGACGCCAAAGTTCCGCGCCGTCATCGCGGAGCGCACGCGCGCCCTGTCGGCGCAGATCGCCGAACTCAAGGACCAGAAGCGGACGGCGGCCGACGCGGAGGCACGCGAGGCCATCGACAACCAGTTGCTGGGCTCCGACGGCAAGGGCGGCCTCGAGGCCGAGTTACGGGACCTGCTGCGCGACACGCTGGACGAGCTGCTGCCCGAGGCGTTCGCGACGGTGCGCGAGGCCGCGCGCCGCCTGCTGGGCACCAAGGCGATGGTGACGGGGCAGGACACCGAGTGGAACATGGTCCACTACGAGGTCCAGCTCATCGGCGGCATCCAGCTGCACCTCGGCAAGATCGCCGAGATGGCGACGGGCGAGGGCAAGACGCTGGTCGCGACGCTGCCGATGTACCTGAACGCCCTGCCCGGGCGCGGCGTGCATCTCGTGACCGTCAACACGTACCTCGCCCGCCGCGACTCGCAGTGGATGGGGCACCTGTTCAACTACCTCGGGTTGTCGGTGGCCGTGCTCGACGACACCGAGCCCGGGTCGCCGGAGCGCCAGGCGGCGTACCACGCCGACATCACCTACGGCACCAACAACGAGTTCGGCTTCGACTACCTGCGCGACAACATGGTGGTCGCGCTCGACCAGCGGGTGCAGCGCCCGCACGTCTACGCCATCGTGGACGAGGTCGACTCGGTCCTCATCGACGAAGCGCGCACGCCGCTCATCATCTCGGGACCCGTGGGGAACGAGAGCGACGGGCAGTATGCCGAGCACAACGCGGCGGTCACGCGGCTCGTGCGGCGCCAGACGGAGATGGCCAACGACCTCGTGGCCCGGGGCGAAAAGGCACTGGCCAGCGGCGATCAGGCGACGGCCGCGGTGTGCTTCTACCAGGCCCAGCTCGGCAACCCGAAGAACAAGC
>JBBQZD010000365.1:0-2236 GCA_038208045.1 Gemmatimonadales bacterium
GTCGTCGTGCCGCATGCGGGTCTCGTGCGGGGGTGGCACCTACGTGCGCTCGCTCGCGCGCGACCTCGCCCGGAGCGCCGGCAGCGCCGCGCACCTCACCGCGCTGCGCCGGTCGCGCGCCGGCGTCTTCGAGCTCGCGCGCGCCGTGCCGTTCGAGCAGTTGCGCGAGGGGCACGCGCCGCTCGCCCCGGCCATCGACGCCCTGCAGGGCTTTCCGGTGCAGGCGCTCGACGCCGAGGACATTGCCCGCATCGTGCGCGGTATCGACGTGGCGGCCTGCGAGGACGGACCGTTCGCGGCGCTCGTTGATCCCACGGCCGCCGCGTCGCCCGGCCTGCTCGTTGCCTTCGCCGAACGGCGCCCCTCGGAGCGCGGCGACCGCTGGCAGCCGCGCGTGGTGATGCGCGATGCCTGAGCGCCGCGCGCCCGTGGACTGGCACGACGAATCAGGGCTGCCGCCCGACGTCGCCGGGACCGTGCTGACCGTGGGCACCTTCGACGGCGTGCACGCCGGCCATCGCCTGGTGCTCGAACGGCTGGCGGCGCGCGCGGCCGCGACGGGGCTCAAGAGCGTGCTCGTGACCTTCGAACCGCACCCCCTCGAAGTCGTCAACCCCGCCGCCGCGCCGCCGCTGCTGACGGTCGGCGACGAAAAACTCGAAGTGCTCGCCGAGAGCCAGCTCGACTACCTGGCCGTCGTGCCGTTCACGCCGGCCCTGGCGCAGTACGACGCGGCGGCGTTCGTGGACGCCGTGCTGCTGGAGCGCTTCGGCATGCGCGAACTGCTCATCGGCTACGATCACGGCTTCGGGCGCGGCCGTTCCGGCGACGCCACCGTGCTGCAGGCGCTCGGCGCCGCGCGTGGCTTTGGCGTCGAGGTGGTGCCGCCCGTGGTCGGCCCGGACGGCCGCCCGGTCTCGTCCACCTCCATTCGCCGCGCCATCGCCGGTGGCGATCTCGAGCGCGCCGCGGGGGCGCTCGGCCGCCCGTACGGCGTGAGCGGCGTCGTCATCGAGGGGATCGGGCGGGGGCGCACGCTGGGCTTCCGCACCATCAACCTGTCGCTCCCGCCGGTCCGCAAGCTGATGCCGCCAGATGGCGTGTACGCCGTGCGCGTCACCACACCGGTGGGGACGTTCGGTGGCATGATGAACCTCGGGGGCCGCCCGACCTTCGGCGACGCCGTCAAGTCGCTCGAGGCGCACCTGTTCGACACCGACGCCGCGCTGTACGGCCGCCGCGTGCGCATCGACATGATTCGCCGCCTGCGCGAAACCCGCCGGTTTCCCGATGCCGAGTCGCTGGTGGGCCAGTTGAGGGACGACGAACTCGCGGCGCGAGCCGCCCTGTCCGCCACTTGAGGCAACTCGTTGCCAGCACGCGAGATGATTGACGCACCCCCGCACCAGGACTATGCTTCAAGGTTTCCAGTAAACCCTCTGCCTGCACCGGCGAAATGAACACTCTGAAGTACCGGCTGCTTACCATCGCTGCGCTCGTCCTCGCCTCGGCGTGGGCGCTCTTTCCGCGCACCGTGGTTGAGCGCGTGAAGCGTGACGGCGCGTTCGTCCTCGACACCGTCCGGCGCGTGCCGCTCAAGCGCGGCCTCGACCTGCAGGGCGGCATGCACCTCGCACTCGAGATCGACGAATCCCGCGGCACCGTCGCCAACAAGTCCGAGGCACTCGACCGCGCCCTGAAGGTCGTGCGCACGCGCATCGACGAATTCGGCGTCTCCGAGCCCGTCGTGCAGAAGATCGGCAACGACCGCATCATCGTCGAACTGCCGGGCATCGACGACCGCCAGCGCGCCACCGACATCGTCCAGAAGGCCGCCTTCCTGCAGTTCCAGATCACCGACAAGACGCAGGCGTTCGAGAAGAGCGTCGCGCGGCTCGACGGAATCCTCCGGGACAAGGGCATCGTGGCCACGCGCGACACGTCCAAGGCCGCCGCCGGCAAGTCCAACGTGCCGTCGATCTTCACGGCGAATGACAGTGGAAAGAAGGTGGCCGGTGACTCGACGGCCGCCGACAGCGCCACCGCCGGGTATGGTCCGTTCGCCAACAAGGTGCAGAAGGCGCCGGTCACCGATCCGGGCATGTACATGGTGGCAGAAAAGGATCGCGACGAGATCGAGAGCTACCTGCAGAACCCCGACATCCAGGCGGCACTGCCCCCCGGCAAGCAGTTCAAGTGGGGTGCCGATTCGCTGATCGTCGGCGGCCGGCCGTAC
>JBBQZD010000366.1:0-2233 GCA_038208045.1 Gemmatimonadales bacterium
GAACGCGGCGGCGCCGGCAACGGTCGCCGTACCTGCGCTCGAAGCCCCTCCGGCGCGCATCCTCGTCGCCGACGACAGCCCGCTGAACCGCCTGTTGCTCGAGGCCATGCTGGGCAAGCTCGGCATTCGGGACGTTGTCACGGTGACCGACGGCGAGGAGGCGGTGGCCGCCGCGGCAGGCGGTGGCATCGACTTGATCTTCATGGACGTTCAGATGCCCGGCGTTGACGGGCACGAGGCCACCCGGCGTATTCGGGCTCAGGCGGCCGTCAGCCCGCGGCCGGTGATCATCGCCGTCACGGCCGAGGCGATGAAGGGCGACCGCGAACGGTGCCTCGACGCCGGCATGGAGGACTACCTGACCAAGCCGGTGCGGCTCGATGAAGTGCGTCGCGTGCTGCTGCAGTGGACGGGGGTGCGCCAGGCGTGACGGGCGGATCCCCGGGGGAGTCGTCGCTCCTGGCTTCCCGGTTCCGACCCTTGAATTGCCAGCGCATCGTGGTCCGCGCGCGTACACTGGTAGACTCACGCGAACCCACCTCAGCCCCATCTCCCGTGCGCAGATCACTACTCGCCGTTGCGTTTCTCGCCGGCGCCGCGACGCTCCCGGCGCAGTCCGCGTCCACCGACGACGCGGCCATGAAGCGCATCTGGTCGCTTGGCATGGACAGCTCGTGGGCCCCCAAGCTGGCCCAGGTCTTCCTCGATTCGCTCGGTCCCCGCCTGCTCGGCAGTCCCAACCTGCGGGCGTCGCAGGAGTGGGTGATGCAGAACTACGCGGCGTGGGGCATCGACGCCAAGCGCGAGAACTTCGGGACCTGGCGCAGCTGGCGCCGGGGCCATTCGCACATCGACCTCGTCGCGCCGCGCGTGCGCACGCTCGAAGGCACGATGCTGGGCTTCAGCCCGGGCACGAAGAAGAAGGACAAAGTCGCCGAGACGATCGTGCTGCCGCGCTTCGCCGACAGCACGGAGTTCGTGAAGTGGCTGCCGGCCGTCAAGGGCAAGTTCGTCCTCGTCTCGGCGCCGCTGCCGTCGTGCCGTCCCACCGAGGACTGGGCAAAGAACGCCCTGCCGGCGGTGGCCGCGCGGGCCGACTCGGCGCGCGCGCAGGTGCAGCGTGAGTGGGGCGGCCGCAACGTGCGCGGCACGGGGTACAGCCTGGCGCTCGGCGGCGGCGAGCTGGCCGTGCGGCTCGAGGAGGGCGGCGCGGCGGGCGTCATCAGCTCCCGTCCGAAGAACCGCAATGGCACCATGGAGATCTTCGAGACCTACACCGCGACGGTGCCCACCGTCGGCCTCTCGTGTGAGGACTACGGCCTCGTCTTCCGCCTGACCGAGAACAACCAGCATCCGAAGATCCGCATGAACCTCGACGCGGAATCGCTCGGCGAGCAGCCGATTTCGAACCTCGTGGGCATGATTCCCGGCACCGAGAAGCCCAACGAGTACGTGCTGCTCTCGGCGCACTTCGACTCGTGGGACGGCGCGAGCGGCGCCACCGACAACGGCACGGGCACCATCATGATGATGGAGGCGATGCGCATCCTCAAGCAGGTGCTGCCACGGCCCAAGCGCACCATTCTCGTTGGCCACTGGGCCGGCGAGGAGGAGGGGCTGGTCGGTTCCAATGCCTACGCCGAGGACCATCCCGAGGTGATCAAGGGTCTGCAGGCCTTGTTCAACCAGGACAACGGCACGGGGCGCATCACGCGGTTGAATGCGGCGGGCCTGCCCAACGCGGCCGCGCGCCTCACGGAATGGGTGAAGCAGCTGCCGAAGGAACTGCAGGAGCAGGTGAACTACACCGGCGCGCCTGGCGGCCCGTCGGGCGGTGGCAGCGACGATGCGTCGTTCGCCTGCCACGGCGTTCCGGCCTTTGGGCTCGGCGCGACGGGGTGGGACTACGGCACCCTGACGTGGCACACGGACCGCGACACCTTCGACAAGCTGGTGATGGACGAGTTCAAGTCCAACGCCACGCTCATGGCGATGCTCGCGTACCAGGCGTCGGAAGACCCGACGTTCATCACGCGCGAGCGCGTGGACCTGAACGCCGCGGCTCCGGCCGGGCCGCCGGGTGCACAGGCTCGCGGTCCGCAGGGACCGCGGACGTGGCCGGTCTGCGCCACGGCGCCGCGCGCCACGAAGCCGCGCATGATGTAAGTCGACCGCTTCGCCGGCGCGACGTAAATTTAAAGGGCGGCGCGATCCTCGCGCCGCCCACCCGACC
>JBBQZD010000367.1:0-2207 GCA_038208045.1 Gemmatimonadales bacterium
AAGGGCAGGGCCTCGCGCAAATGAAGAAACTCCGCCGCGACTACCGTACTGTGCAGTAGCCCCCCGCCCATGGTCCCCTCCTCCTTCCCCGCCGTATCCCTGCCCCTGCCTCCTCCTCGCAGTACAACTCCATGATCAACCCCGATCGTTTGACCGTAAAATCCGCCGACGCCCTCAACGACGCCCTCGCTCTGGCGCGACGCAACGGCAATCCACTCGTCTACGATGCGCACCTGCTCGCGGCGCTGCTCGCGCAGGACGAGAGCATCGTCGTGCCCGTGCTGCAGAAGCTCGGCGTGTCCGTGCCCTCGCTGTCGGAGCAGGTGGACCGCGAGATCGCGCGCTATCCCAAGCAGTCGGGCGCCACCCCGTCACTGGCGCGCGAACTCAACGCCGTGCTCGACCGGGCCGAACAGGACGCGCGGGCGCTCGGCGACGAGTATGTCTCGACCGAGCATCTGCTGCTCGCGCTCAGCGACGCCAAGGGCACCGAAAGCAAGACGCTGCTCGCCGCCGTCAGCGTGTCGCGCCCGGCGCTGCTCGAGGCCATCGAGGCCGTGCGCGGTTCGCACCGCGTCACCGACCAGACGCCGGAGAACCAGTACCAGGCCCTGCAGAAGTTCACGCGCGACCTCACCGAGATGGCGCGCAAGGGCAAGCTCGACCCGGTGATCGGCCGCGACGAGGAGATTCGCCGCGTCATCCAGGTGCTGAGCCGGCGCACCAAGAACAACCCGGTGCTCATCGGCGAGCCCGGCGTGGGCAAGACCGCCATCGCCGAGGGGCTCGCCCAGCGCATGGTGAACGGCGACGTCCCCGAGTCGCTCAAGAACAAACAGCTTGTCTCGCTCGACATGGGCGCGCTGATTGCCGGCGCCAAGTTCCGCGGCGAGTTCGAGGAGCGCCTCAAATCGGTGCTCAAGGAGATCACGTCGAGCAACGGCCAGTTCGTCGTCTTCATCGACGAGATGCACACGTTGGTCGGTGCGGGCAAGGCCGAAGGGTCCATGGATGCCGGCAACATGCTCAAGCCGCTGCTCGCGCGCGGGGAGCTGCGCGTGGTGGGCGCCACGACGCTCGACGAGTACCGCAAGCACATCGAGAAGGATGCCGCGCTGGAGCGGCGCTTCCAGCCCGTGTATGTGGGCGAGCCGACGGTGGAGAACACCATCGCCATTCTGCGCGGGCTCAAGGAGCGGTACGAGAGCCATCACGGCGTGCGCATCACCGACGGCGCGGTGGTCGCGGCGGCCACGCTCAGCAACCGTTACATCGGTGACCGCTTTCTGCCCGACAAGGCCATCGACCTGGTGGACGAGGCCGCGTCACGGCTACGTATCGAGATCGACTCGCTGCCGCAGGTGATTGACGAGGTGGAACGGCGCATCGTGCAGCTCGAGATCGAGCGGCAGGCGCTGGCCAAGGAGAAGGACAAGGCGTCGACGGAACGCCGTACAGCGCTCGAGCGCGAGCTCGCCGAGTCGCGCGAGAAGGCCGGGTCCATGAAGGCGCAGTGGCAGCTCGAGAAGGACGCGCTGGGCGGCGTCGGCAAGCTCAAGCAGCAGATCGAGGAGGCGCGCACCGACGCCGAGCGCGCCACCCGCGCCGGCGACCTTGGCACGGCGGCGGAGATCACCTACGGGCGCATCCCGCAGCTCGAGCAGCAGATGAAGGAGATCGAGGCGAAGATGGCGGAGCAGAAACCGGGCGGCACGCGCTTCCTCAAGGAGGAAGTCACCGCCGACGACATCGCCGAGATCGTCGCCAAGTGGACCGGCATTCCCGTGACGCGGATGATGGAAAGCGAGAAGGAGCGCCTGACGAAGCTCGACGAGGAGCTGGCGCATCGCGTGGTGGGGCAGGGCGAGGCCGTGCACGCCGTGGCCAACGCCGTGCGCCGGTCGCGCGCGGGCCTGCAGGATCCCAACCGTCCCATCGGCTCGTTCATCTTCCTCGGGCCCACGGGCGTGGGCAAGACGGAGACGGCGCGCGCGCTGGCCGAGTTCCTGTTCGACGACGAGCAGGCCATGGTGCGCATCGACATGTCGGAGTACATGGAGAAGCACGCCGTGGCGCGGCTCATCGGCGCGCCGCCGGGCTACGTGGGCTACGAGGAAGGCGGACAGCTCACCGAGGCCATCCGCCGCCGGCCGTACGCGGTGGTGCTGTTTGACGAGATCGAGAAGGCGCATCCCGACGTCTTCAAC
>JBBQZD010000368.1:0-2199 GCA_038208045.1 Gemmatimonadales bacterium
ACCCGTGCCGTGCATGCGCGCGACGATGGCCTGCGCGGGCCAGCCGAGGCTGGCACCCATGGCCGAGACGTTGGAGCGCCAACGATCAATGGTACCGGCATCAGCCAGGCCGGCCGGCACCTCGAGCACCACGCCCGGTGCGTCGAGCAGCAGACTGGGACCCGGCAGACGGCGGGACGACTCGAACGGCACAAGCGAGCCGGTCAGTCGTCCTGCTCGCGCGCGAGGCGCACGCCGCGCTCGTCGCGCACGAGTCCCTCGAAGTCCGTGATGAGCACTTCCTCGGGCACGGCCGGCCTGGGCCCGGCCGGCTGCACCGCCCGCACCGCGCGCATCTCGGCCGTGGTCACCTTCGAGCGGAAGTTGATCACCTGCTTCCACGACCGCGTGAGCGCGTCGGCGAAGATCATCACGAGGTCGCCGGGCTGGCCCATGTGCAGCGCCGCGTCGATGGCCGCCTGCTCGTCGGGAATGACGCTGATGGCGTCGCTGCCCACGCCCTGCGCACGCAACCGCGAGGCGATGATGCCGGGTACCGCGTCGCCGTCTCGGCCGCGCGTGTCATCGTCGCGCCGGCAGATGTAGTGATCGAACCGGCCGGCGACGGCGTCGGCGATGGCGTGCAGGTCCTCGTCGCGCCGGTCGCCGGGCCCCGCCACCACCACGATGCGCCGGCCCAGGACGTCCAGCCGGTGCGCCAGCTCGCCCATGGCCTGCACGGCGTGCGCATTGTGCGCGTAGTCGAAGATCACCTTGAACGGGTGCTCGTCGTACACGTTCATGCGCCCCGGCGCCTGGAAGAACGTCGAGTCGAACGTGCGCAGGCCCTGCCGGATGTCATCGAGCTTGATGCGCATGGCGAACGCCATGGCCGCGGCGAACATGGCGTTCTGCACGTTGTGCATCGCGCGGCCTTCGAGCGTCGCCGGGATCAGGTGCGTCCACAGCAGCGGGATGTGCCGCTCGGCGTCGTAGATGGCGATCATCTCGCCGTTGACGCCCGCCTGGAGCGCCACGGCCCGGCCCCCCGCGCGGATGTGCTCGCGCACCAGCGGGTGGTTCGGCGTGAGCGTCACGTAGCAGACGTGCTTGGCCTCGGTGTACGCGGCCATCTTCAGCACGTGCGGATCGTCCGCGTTCAACACCGCGGTGTCGCGCGCCACCTCCACAACCACGCGCTTCACCGCGGCGAGCTGCTCGAGCGTCTCCACCCCCCGCTGGCCGAGGTGGTCGGACTTCACGTTCAGCACGGCACCGACGTCGACCCAGCGCACACCCATGCCGGCGCGCAGCAGGCCGCCGCGCGCGGTCTCGAGCACCGCCACGTCGATGGACGGATCCATCAGCACCATCTTGGCCGAGGTCGGGCCGGTCATGTCGCCCTCGACGGTGCGCTGGCCGTCGATGTACACGCCGTCCGTCGTCGTGAGGCCCGGCACGTGCCCGGCCATCTTGCAGATGTGCGCCAGCATGCGCGCCGTCGTCGTCTTGCCGTTCGTGCCGGTCACCGCGGCGATGGGCACGCGCGACGGCGTGCCCGGCGGAAAGAGCATGTCCACCACCGGGCCGGCGACATCGCGCGGCTTGCCCTCGCTCGGCGCGACGTGCATGCGGAAGCCCGGCGCGGCGTTCACCTCGCAGATGGCGCCGCCGTGCTTCTTGTAGCTCTCCGCGATGTTCGGCGTCAGGAAATCCACGCCGCCGACGTCGAGCCCGATGGCGGCGATGGCGCGCACCGCCATGTCGCGGTTGTCGGGATGAATGACGTCCGTCACGTCGGTGGCCGTGCCGCCCGTGCTCAGGTTCGCCGTCGAGCGCAGGTAGACGACCTCGCCCGCCGCGGGCACCGAGTCGCCGGTGTGGCCGGCGCGCCCCAGCATCATCGCCGCCTGCTCGTCGAGCTTCAGGCGCGTGAGCACCTTTTCGTGGCCCACGCCGCGCCGCGGATCGAGGTTCACCAGGTCCACGAGCTGCGCAACGGTGTGCACTCCGTCGCCGACCACGTGCCCGGGCGTGCGCCGGGTGGCCGCCACGAGTTCGCCGTTCACCACCAGCAGGCGGTGGTCGTCGCCGGCCACGTACGTCTCGACGATCACCGAGCGCGAATGCTCGCGCGCCATCGTGAACGCCTGGCGTACCTCGTCGTCGCTGGTGAGGTGAATGGAGATGCCGCGCCCGTGGTTGCCGTTGTACGGCTTC
>JBBQZD010000369.1:0-2184 GCA_038208045.1 Gemmatimonadales bacterium
GCCCGCGCGCCCGGAGATCACGCTCGCGCACGTGATCGCGAACGCCCACAGGCGTCAGCTGCACGTCGCGGAGACCGAGAAGTACCCGCACGTGACGTACTTCTTCAACGGCGGCAACGAGGTGCCCTACGCCGGTGAGGAGCGCATCCTCGTGCCCAGCCAAAAGGTGGCGACGTACGACCTGATGCCGGAGATGAGTGCGCCCGGCATCACCGACGTCCTCTGCGCGGCCATCGAGGAGAAGCGCCATCCGTTCACGCTGTGCAACTACGCGAACGGCGACATGGTCGGGCACAGTGGCAACCTGGCGGCCACCATTCGCGCCTGCGAGGTGGTGGACGAGCAGCTGGTGCGCATCTTGGCCAGCGCGGAAAAGGCCGGGGCGCGCCTGCTGATCACGGCCGACCACGGCAACTGCGAGATGATGATCGACCCGGCAACGGGCGGGCCGCACACGGCGCACACGACCAACCCGGTGCCGCTGCTGCTGGTGGAGGACGGGGCGCCGGCCGGCTTGCGCGCCGGTGGAGCGCTCTGTGACGTGGGACCGACCGTGCTGGCCATGCTCGGCGTGCCGCAGCCGGCGGAGATGACCGGCAAAGACCTTCGAATCCTGGGAGACTGACGTGACGCGAATCCGCGCCGCGCTGTGTGCGTTGATGCTCGCTGCCGCCCCTGCGGCGGCGCAGGTGGGCCACCTGCCGTCCGAGAGCCCGTACCGTGACCTGCCGTGGAGGCAGGCGCTGTCGGTCTTCGCGGGCGGCTTCGACACCGGTCGCGATCCGGCCGGCGTCGGCCCGCAACCCGGATGGCTGGCGGGGGTGAAGTACAGCATTCGCATCGGTGGCCCGATTGCGCTGACGGCGCGCGTCGCCGCCGCGCCCTCCTCGCGGCGCCTGCTGGATCCCACGAAGCCCGCGGCGTCGCGGCACATCGGGAATCAGGACGCCGAGATCTTCGCCGGCGATCTCGGCCTTGAGTGGAACCTCACGGGCCAGAAGAGTTTCCACCGCCTCGTGCCGGTCATCGACGGCGGCGTCGGACTGGTCACCGACTTCCACGGCATTCCCGACGCCGGCGGCTATCGCTTTGGCACGCGCTTCATGTTCACGTGGGGTGCGGGCGTCCGGTATCACACGCAAGGCCGCTGGGAACCGCGGTTCGACTTCACCAACTACATCTGGCAACTGCAGTATCCGCCATCGTACGCCACGACGCTGTCCGACGGCAGCCCGGGCATCGTGTCGAGCGCCAAGAAGGGAATGTGGATGGGCAACCACCTCTTCTCGGTCGGGCTCAGCTACCAGCTGTCCCGCTGACGTCGTGGCCCGCGCCTCCCTGACCCGCCGCGTCGTCTTCTCCGCCGCGCATCGCTACCGACGGCCGGAGTGGAGCAACGAAAAGAACCTCGAGGTCTTCGGGGCCTGCTCGCGCGAGCCGTGGCACGGCCACACCTACACCTGCGACGTGACGGTCACGGGACCGGTCGATGCGACGACCGGGTTCGTGGTGGACCTGCGCCTGCTCGACGAGATCCTGGCGCGCGAAGTGATGGCGCGATTCGATCACCGCACCATCAACACGGATGTCGCCGAGTTCGCCGAGGGCCTGCTCGTGCCGTCGTGCGAGAACGTCGCCACCTGGATTGCCGAGCGCGTGCAGCGGGAACTCGGCGACTGCGCGCGCGTGTCGCACGTCCGGCTGTCGGAGAGCCCGACGCTGTGGGCGGAGTGGACGGCCGACTGACGCGGGAGCGCGGCGAATGACGCAGCACGACGCGGTCGAGGAGACGCCGGTCTGGCTGGAGGTGAACGGCGAGAGCGCCGTCACGTGGATGTGCACGCCCGACCAGCTCCCGGAGTTGGTGGTCGGCTGGCTGTTCGGCGAGGGATACATCGACTCGCGCGCCGACCTGGTCTCGCTGCGCCCGTGCGCCAAGGAGCCAGGGTTCTGGGCGGAGGTGCCGCGCGAGCGCTACGAGACGGTGGAGGGTACCGAGCGGCGGCGCGTGCTGGCCAGCGGGTGCGGCGCGGTCACGACGATCCTCGGCTCACTGTCGTCCGTCCCGCGGCGTACCTCGCCGCCCGTCATTCCCGACCTCGCGCAGACGCGCCGGCTGTTCAAGGAGCTCTTCCACCAGGGCCAGCGCTACAACGAGACCGGCGGCATTCACGCGGCGGCGCT
>JBBQZD010000370.1:0-2157 GCA_038208045.1 Gemmatimonadales bacterium
TGCGCGAGATCGGCGTCGGCCAGCACGATGGCCGGATCGCTGCCACCCAGTTCCAGCGCGCACGGAATCAGCCGGCGCGCACAGGCGGCGGCGACCTTGCGTCCCGTCGCCTCAGACCCGGTGAAGAAGATCTTGTCGGCCTGCTCGCACAGGGCCGCACCGGTCGGGCCCGCGCCGTGCACCACCTGATAGATGTCGGCCGGCACGCCGGCCTCCACCAGGCACTCGCGCACCAGCTCGGCGATGCTCGGCGTCCACTCGCTCGGCTTGTTCACCACGGCATTGCCGCAGAGCAAAGAGGGCACGGCCGAGCTGAGCGGCAGGAACATCGGATAGTTCCAGGGCGAGATGACGCCCATGACGCCGTAGGGTTCCTTCAGGAGAGTGACGCGCTTGCGCCACGCCATGAGCACGGCCGAGCGCTGCCACCGCGGCTGCAGGAATCGCGGTGCTACCTTGGCGAAGTGCGCGGCGAGCGCGAGCGTCACGCCGACGTCGACGCCGAGCGCCTCGCCCACCGGCTTTCCGTTCTCGCGCGCGATGATCGTCGCCGCCTCGGCGCGGCGCGCGAGCAGCCGCTGCACGAAGGCCGCGATAATGTCCGCGCGGTCGCGGGCGGGCCGGGCGGCCCACGCCGGCTGGGCCGCGCGCGCGCGGCTGACCGCGGCACCTACGGCTTCGGCGTCGGCGACGTCATAGCGCTTCCACACCTCTCCAGTGGCGGGGTCCCGGGATTCGGGGAGCCGAGCAGGGGCGGCGGGCGACGGGGACTGCGCGGGCGAGTCAGTGGCGCTCACGAACCTTCTCGGGTGAGGGGTGTCCC
The DNA here is from genome assembly GCA_038208045.1 of Gemmatimonadales bacterium. Taxonomy (GTDB): domain Bacteria; phylum Gemmatimonadota; class Gemmatimonadetes; order Gemmatimonadales; family Gemmatimonadaceae; genus PNKL01. The sequence continues at coordinate 824 of JBBQZD010000370.1, forward strand.
ACAGAATGCCACAGTAATAGATGTGACGCCACCCACGGGGCGCGGGTATGTGAATGAGAGGCACCGCGCAGCCTGGCTGGCGATGTCGCGTTTTTGAACGGATGCAAGTGGTTGTTTCATATGAAGTTGCGAGCGGCCGGTCCGGGTCCGACGTCACGGTTGAGGTCGGAGGCGGCAGGTGGGCAGGTTCGGGATTTCGCGCTTGTCCGTGCGGGGTCGACACTGAGGTAGCCGGAGGCGAATGGCAGCGCGTTCACCACGCGCGGCGGCGGTAGCGAGGGAGGAGTCCCCTGCGGTATTGTGGGCTATCCAACCCGACAACCCGTCCACCGTGCGCCCGAGCACCGACATCGATCCCGCCGTTCCGTTGCGCGCGCGCAACGGGGACGCCCGGGCGTTCGCGGAGCTCGTCGAGCATTTCCACGCGCGGTGCATGCGCTACGCGCGCTACATGCTCGGGGACGAGGAGGATGCGGAGGAGGCGGTTCAGGACACGTTCATCCGTGTCTACGACCACCTCGGTCAGTTCCGTCCGGACGCGCGGTTCGAGCCGTGGCTGTTCCGGATTCTTGCCAACCGGTGCCGCACGGTTCGTGCGCGGCGTCGTCGGCGCGAGTCGCTGGTGGTGACGGGGGAGTTTCCGGGCGTGGCCTCTGCTGCTGCCGCGCCGGAGGTCTCCGAGGACTGGATGGAAGAGGTGGAGGCGGCGCTCGAGAGCCTCCCCACCGAACAGCGGGAGGCGTTCCTGCTGCGGCACGTGGAAGACCAGTCGTACGAGGATATGTCAGTCATTACCGGGGTGCGGCTTTCCGCCCTGCGGATGCGGGTCAAGCGGGCGTGCGATGCACTGCGCACGCTCTTGCAAGAGGAGCAGCGACATGGACGATGAACGCGATGCACTGATCGAACGGGTTGCGGCGGCGCTTCGCCGGCGGCAGCCGCATGCACGGCCCGCGATCTCGCGGATTCTGACGACGGTGGAAGGCCGGCCGCGCCGCTGGTGGCGTGCGGTGACGTGGCCGTCGGCGCCGTTCTCGCTGGCCGCCACGGTCAGCCTTGCGGCGGCGGCGCTGTTGCTGGGCTTCGTCTCGCGCGACGCCGCCGAGCGGCCGGAGCGCGACCGCCAGCTGGCGGCGCTTCCCGCGGCCCGGCCGCTCTCGCTGGTGCCCGTTGCCCGCGTCGCGGGCGAGCCCATGCGCATTCCGGTGCAGTTCACGCTGCGGGACGTTCGCGCGTCGCAGGTCGTGCTCGTGGGCGACTTCAACTACTGGTCAACGGACGCGACGCCGCTCGAGCGCGGCGCGGTGGATGGCACGTGGAGCGTGACGCTCCCC
>JBBQZD010000371.1:0-2112 GCA_038208045.1 Gemmatimonadales bacterium
CCCTTCCCCCAAATGACACCGCCTATCTCTCCCGCACCTCCCGAACCACTCGGTCGTCCGCCAGCGCCGCCGCCGCCAGCCGGCTGAACGGCTCGGCGTGACCACTCACCAGCAGTCCGCCGCGCCGCCACAGCGCCCGCACCACCGAATCGCTGGCCATCATGCTCGCGAACGCAGGACGGCCATCCGCTTTTGCCTCCGCGAGCAGCCGATCGCGCATGCCGCCCGTGCCGGGCCAATCGTCGCCCGCATCGAAGCCGTGCCGCCGGCGCAGTTCGTCCCGATACCACGCCGCCGGCAGCAGCGGCTCCGCCACCACCAGCACGTCGCGTCGCACGCCGTCCACGGCCTGCAGGTACCACAGCGGGTACAGGTCGTTGTCTCCCGCGGCGAGAAAGACGGCGCCCCGCGGCAACTCGTCGAGCACGCGGCGCGCGTACACGCCGGCCAGACGCACGTCGCGCCCCCGCCGCGTCACGGCGCGCCAGTTCAGCAGGACCGGGAGCGCCACCACGGCCGCCACCACGGCCGCCACCACCGCGCCGCGGCGCCGAGCCGCTGGCGGCCACACGCGCGCCAGCCAGTCAGCGGCCGCGCGCGCCCCCAACCCGAACCAGAGGCCGCACGCCGCGAAGCCGAACGAGAAGAAGTAGTCGCGCTCGCGCGCCTCGCGGGGCATGCCGTCCGCCAGCGCCCCCAGCGAAAACGACCAGCCCACCTTGAAGTTCAGTGCCGCGGCCGCGCCGATCGTTCCCCCCGCGAGCAGCAGCGCAACCGCCAGCGCCGTGCGCCGGTCGCGGCGCCAGTGCCACCGCGCCCCCGCCGCCACGAGCAGCACGGCCGTCGCCGACAGCAGCGCGCGCCCCCACGTGGGCTCCGCACTCGGCGACGCGCCCAACGCAAACTGCCAGTCGAGATACTGCACCACCATGCCGAGCTGCGCCCACCACGGGGACTGTCGGGGCCAGAGCCCGCTGTGCGCGTACTGCGCGCGACCCACGACGTCGCGCCACGCCGCCAGGGTGGACGGTGCCCCCTGGTTCATCCACGGATCGTGCTGCGCGCGCACCCAGAGGATCGCCAACGCCGACAACGCGAGGGCCACCATCGCGACCACGCCCAGCACCTCACGGCTCCAGTGCTTGCCGCTCGCGCGCGCGTGCGGCCCGGGCCATGCGAGCACGAGCGCGGCCGGCGCCACCACCAGCGTGCCCGGGTGCAGCGACACGCCGAGCGCAAGCAGGTAGGCGACCAGCAGGCGCCACCGCCGCTCGCCGCCGACGCCGGCGCGATGCGCGCTCCACAGCACCAGCGCAATCGCCGGCAGGATCAGCGCATACACCTCCGTCTCAGTCGCGTTGCGCCAGATGCTCGTCATCACGCCCGCGGAAATGCCGGCCGCAGCGCCCGCCGTGGCGTCGTCCGTCACGCCGGTCAGCCAGGCGGCGAGCAGCGCACAGCCCGCCACCGTCGCCGCCGCCGACAACAGCGTGGTGCCCAACACCGCCGGCACGCCCGGAAGCGCGAGCAGCCAGCTGCGGGCCATCGCGACGTACAACGGTGTCCCCGGCGGATGCGGGATGCCGAAGCCGCGCGCCGATGCCGCCAGTTCGCCCGCGTCCCACCACGTAAGGCCCGGCGCGAGCGTCAGCGCGTACACCGTCCCGAGCACCAGCAGCACGGTCAGCGCGGCGCGCGACGTGGCCGTCATCTGTCGCCGTCCACCGTCCGTTGACCGCCGTCCGGCATGCGCAGCGTGCCGTCGCCGGTCCGGCGTCCGCCCTCCGCCGCCTGCCGCCGCCAGTCCCGACCCGACAGCATGTCGCGCAGCGTCGCCTCGCTGACGTCGCGGGTCAGCTGGCCCTCCTCCGCCACCGACACCGTCCCCGTCTCTTCGCTCACCACCAGCACCAGCGCGTCGGTCTCCTCGCTCAGGCCAATCGCCGCGCGGTGCCTCGTGCCCAGCGACCGGTCGGCCAGCAGCTTCTGCGACAGCGGCAGAATGCAGCCCGCGCCGATGATGGTGTCGCGGCGCACGATCACCGCGCCGTCGTGCAGCGGCGACGTCACGGCGAAGATCGCGCCGAGCAGGTCGGGGGAAACCTGCGCCTG
>JBBQZD010000372.1:0-2108 GCA_038208045.1 Gemmatimonadales bacterium
CTCGCCCGCGACCTCGGCCTCGATTCGCTCGGCGCGATGATCCTCGCCGTCGGCCTCGAGGACCGCTATCGCGTGCGCCTCAACGAGCAGGACGCCGCGACGCTCGTCACCGTCGCGGACCTGGTATTGCTCGTGCAGCGCCGTTGTGCCGAGGCGGACGATGCTGCAGGGCGCTGACGCGACGCCGCCGCGGGTCGCCACGCTTGGCGCCATGTTGCGACACGCGGCGGAGCACGCGCGGGCGCAGGACGGTCTGGTCTTCGTCGGGTTCGACGAGCGCGAAACGACGTTCGCGTGGCATGAGATCCATCGCCGCGCCACGCACGCGGCGGCCGCGCTGGCGCGCCGGGGTGTTCGGCCCGGCGATCGCGTGGCCATGGTCCTGCCCACCTCGATCGGCTTCATGGACGCTTTCTTCGGCACGCTGCTCGCCGGGGCCGTGCCGGTGCCGCTCTACCCCCCCGTGCGGCTCGGCCGGTTCGACGAGTATCAGGCGGCTACCGTGCGGATGCTGCGCACCGTCGGGGCGCACTTGCTGGTCACCGACGCGCAGGTGCGCCCCATTCTCGGCGAGGTGGTCGAGCGCGCACGATGCGAGGCGGTGTCCGTGGAGCGGCTGCAGGACGATGGGCGTAGCCTGGACCTCGAGGGCGATCCGGACGCCCTCGGGCTCATCCAGTTCTCGTCGGGCTCGACGGTCGACCCCAAGGCCGTGGCGCTCACCCACGCGCAGCTCCTCGCGCAGTGCGAAGCGCTCGACCGCGTCATGCGCGACTGCCCGGGCAACACGAGGGTCGGCGTCTCGTGGCTGCCGCTGTACCACGATATGGGACTCATCGGCGGCCTGCTGAGCGCGGCGTACTATCCGGGGCGGCTCGTGCTCATCGCCCCCGAGCACTTCCTCGCCAAGCCCGCACTCTGGCTGCGGGCCATCGCGCGCCATCGCGCCTTCATCTCGCCGGCGCCGAACTTCGCGTACGCGGTCTGTGCCGCTCGCGTGCCCGACGCCGCGCTGGCCGGCCTCGATTTGTCGTGCTGGCGGCTGGCCCTCAACGGCGCCGAGCCCGTGCTGGCCACGACGCTCGATGCGTTCGCCGCGCGATTCGCACCGCACGGCTTCGACGCGCGGGCGCTGATGCCCGTGTACGGGCTGTCGGAAGCCGCGCTCGCCGTCACGGTCTCGCCACCGGGCCGCGGCGCGCGCACCGGTGCGGGGGGCGTCATGTCGGTGGGCGCACCGCTCCCCGGCTGGTCGGTGCGCATTGCCGACGACGACGGTGCGGCGCGTCCGGACGGTGCCGAAGGACGCGTGCTCTGTCGCGGCCCGTCGGTGATGCAGGGCTACTTCGGCGATCCGGACGCCACGGCGGCCGCACGGCGCGACGGCTGGCTCGACACCGGTGACCTGGGCTTCATCGAGCGCGGCGAGCTGCACCTCACTGGCCGTGCCAAGGACGTCATCATCATTCGCGGCGCCAACCACATGCCGCAGCAATTCGAGGCGGCGCTGTACGAGCTCGACGGCGTTCGCCCCGGCTGCGCCGTCGCCGTCGGCGTACCAACGGCGGACGATGGCAGCGAGGGCCTCGTCATGCTGGTCGAGCGCGCCCGCAACGCCGCGCCGAGCGACGGCGCGCTCGAGGACGCCGTGCGCACGCGTATCATCGAGCGCACGGGCATCCGGCCGTATCGCGTCCGCCTGCTCGCGGCGGGCACGCTGCCGCGCACTTCGAGCGGCAAGATGCGTCGCGCCGAGGCGGCACGACGGTACCGCGCGGGAAACCTCACCGCGCCTCGTCGCGTCGATGCCTGGACCATGGCGCCCGCGCTCGTCCGGTCGGCGCTCGCCTGGCTGCGCGTGCGCTGGCGCGTGCGCTGGCGTTTGCGCGAGCGCTTGCGCGGACGCGACGGCGACACCGCGCCGTGATCCATGACGTCGCCATCATCGGCGCCGGTCCGGCCGGACTCGCCGTGGCCATCGGTGCGCGGCAGCGCGGACTCTCGGTGCTCGTCGCCGATCGCTCGCATGGTCCCATCGACAAGGCCTGCGGCGAAGGCGTGATGCCCGACGGCCTGGCGGTCCTGCGCGACCTCGGCGTGCTCGCTGA
>JBBQZD010000373.1:0-2107 GCA_038208045.1 Gemmatimonadales bacterium
CAAGCCGGCGACCGCCGAGGCCCTGTGGGCCAAAGCGTACTAGGCCGTCCGTACGCGCGTCGTGACGGGACCCTCTGGTGCGACGGGGTCTCGCTCGACACGCTCGCCGAGCAGGCCGGCACGCCGGCGTATGTGTACAGCGCCGCGGCGCTGCGCGAACGGTACCGGGCGCTCGATGCGGCGCTCGCCGGCATTCCGCACGCCATCCACTACTCGCTGAAGGCCAACGGGAGCCACGGGCTGCTGCAGGTGCTGCGCGCCGAGGGCTGCAAGGCGGACGTGGTGTCGGGCGGCGAGCTGATGCGCGCGTTGCGTGCGGGCTTCGCGCCGGCCGACATCATCTTCGGCGGCGTGGGCAAGACGCGCGCGGAGATCCGCGCCGGCCTCGAGGCGGGCGTCAAGCTGCTGAATGTCGAGTCCGAGGCGGAGCTCCTCATCATCGAGGAGGAGGCCCGGGCGCTGGGCGTTCGTGCGCCGGTCGCGCTCCGTGTGAACCCCGAGGTGCACGTCGCGAACGCGCACGAGTTCATCGCCACGGGCTCGCGCGGGCACAAGTTCGGCATTCCGTGGGGGGACGTCCCGGCGGTCGCCGAACGTGCCATAGGCTCCCCGCACGTCGAGCTGGCCGGGCTCGACATGCACGTGGGATCGCAGCTGCTGTCGTTCGAGCCGTACCGCGATGGCGTGGCGCGGCTGGCGGCGCTGGCGCGCACGCTGATGGCGATGGGAGCGCCGCTGCGACACCTCGACGTGGGCGGCGGCCTGCCGGCGCGGTACGACGACGAGGACGCGCCCGACTTGGCGGCGTTTGCTGCCATCGTCGGGCCGGTGGTGAAGGACCTCGGGCTCGAGCTGTTCGTCGAGCCGGGGCGGTACCTGGTGGCCGAATCCGGGATGCTGCTGACGCGCGTGCTGTACCGGAAGTCCACCGGCGGCACCGAGTTCGTGATCTGTGATGCCGGAATGACGGAGCTCCTGCGGCCGTCGCACTATGATGCCTTCCACAGGATCGAGGCGGTGCAGCCTCGTGGTGGCAAGGCGACCGTGGATGTCGTCGGGCCGGTGTGCGAGACGGGCGATTTCATCGCCCGCGACCGGCTGATGGATGACGTGGCTGCCGGCGACCTGCTGGCGGTGCACACCACGGGCGCGTATGGCTACGTGATGGCGCTCACCTACAACGCCCGACCGCGCGCCCCCGAGGTGCTGGTGGACGGCGCGCGCTGGACGGTGATCACGCGACGCGAGACGTACGAAGACCTGGTCCGGCTCGAAGCCGCGACCCCTGACTGGCAGGAGGCCTGATGCGGGTTGGTCTCATCAGCGATACGCACGACCGGCTGTCGGCGATTGTCCGGCTGCTCGAGGAGTTCCGTCAGCGCGAGGTGGAGATCGTGCTCCACGCCGGCGACTATTGCGCGCCGTTCGCGCTCAAACCGTTCATGGAGTATGCCGCGCCGCTCGTGGGCGTGTTCGGGCGCACGGATGGCGACCGCGAAGGGCTGAAGTCGGCGGCCGCGCAGTGCATGGCCTGTGAGCTCTTCGACGGCCCGCACTCCATCCAGCTTGGCGAACACAAGATCCTCCTGGTGCACGATCTCGCCGATGTGCATGAGCGCTCGGTGCTGTCGCACAGCCTGGTGGTGCATGGCAACGAACACAAGCAGGAGATGAAGACCCGCGGGGAGACCCTCATCGTGAACCCCGGCGAGGGCTGCGGCTGGATGTACGGCGCGCCGACGGCGGCGATTCTCGACCTCGACAGCAAGCACGTGGAGTTCGTGAAGCTGGATGGGCCGGAGTGGACGGTGTAGCGACGGAGTACGACAGCGTACGACAGCGTACGACAGCGTACGACAGGGCCATCAACCACGGAAATGCGTGTCGCGTATCCTGATTCTTGATTGCGGGTCGCAGTTCACCCAGCTCATTGCGCGCCGGGTGCGCGAGGCGCGCGTGTACTGCGAAATCCACCCGCCGACCCGTTCGCTGGCGTGGATCCGTGAGTGGAAGCCCACCGGCATCATTCTCTCCGGGGGGCCTATTTCGGTGACGGACGAGGGGGCCCCGACCTTCGAACCGTGCATTCTCGAAGTCTCGCCGCTGC
>JBBQZD010000374.1:0-2042 GCA_038208045.1 Gemmatimonadales bacterium
GAGAGGTCGAGCGTCAGCTTCTCGAAGCCGGCGACGGCATCGTCCCACTTCTTCTTCTGCAGCCGCGCGAGCGAGGCCTGGAAGAGCTTGTCGGTGCTGGTGAACTTGCGGGGCGCGAAGCCGGGGGCGCAGGCCGCGAGCGCGACGAGCGCGGCAAGCGAAGCCAGCAGGATGACGGACGATCGGGTGCGGAGGGTCACGACGAGTAATTACCCGGCTCAGGACGGTCGGTTCGGAACGGTCAGCGACCGTGGGGCGCCATGCGCGGCGTCCCCACGAGCGTGCGGAAGTAGTCGATGGTGCGCTGCACGCCCACGCGGACGTCAATCTTCGGCTCCCAGCCCAGCATGGTGCGCGCGCGCGTGATGTCCGGTTTGCGCACCTTGGGATCGTCCTCGGGAAGCGGCTGGTACGTGATGGGCGCCGTCGAGCCCGTGAGCTCCACGACGATTTCGGCGAGTTGCTTGACGGTGTACTCGTCGGGGTTGCCGATGTTGCACGGATTGGCGTCGCCCTTCAGGAAGAGCTGGTAGAGCCCCTCCACCTCGTCGTCCACGTAGCAGAACGACCGCGTCTGCGAGCCGTCGCCGTAGATGGTGATGGGCTCGCCGTTGAGCGCCTGCACAATGAAGTTCGACACCACGCGCCCGTCGCGCGGCCGCATGCGCGGCCCATAGGTGTTGAAGATGCGGACGATGCGCGTGTCGACGCCGTGCGTCCGGTGGTACGCCATGGTGAGCGCCTCGGCGAAGCGCTTGGCCTCGTCGTACACGCCGCGCGGCCCGATGGGGTTGACGTTGCCCCAGTACGACTCGACCTGCGGGTGCACGAGCGGGTCGCCGTACACCTCGCTCGTGGACGCGATGAAGAAGCGCGCGCCCTTGGCCTTGGCGATGCCGAGCGCGTTGTGCGTGCCCAGCGAGCCCACCTTGAGCGTCTGGATCGGCAGCTCGAGATAGTCGATGGGACTGGCCGCCGACGCGAAGTGCAGCACGCCGTCGAGCGGCCCCGCGACGTACGTGTACTCGGAGATGTTGTGGCGGAGGAACGAGAACCGCTCGTTCCCCATGAGGTGGGCGATGTTGTCCGGATGGCCCGTGATGAAGTTGTCGAGCCCCACCACCTCGTGGCCGTCGCGCAGGAACCGGTCGGTCAGGTGCGACGCGAGGAAGCCGGCGGCGCCGGTGATGAGGACCCTCACGCCCGCTCCCGGCCGATCGAGCGGTACGTGAAGCCGAGCGTGGCCATCTTCGCCGGGTCGTAGAGGTTGCGCCCGTCAATCACCAGCGGCTGGCGCAGCGCGCCCTTGATGCGGGCGAAGTCGGGAAACCGGTACTCGTTCCAGTCGGTGACCACGACGAGCGCGTCGGCCCCCTCGAGCGCGGCGTAGCCCGAGTCGGCGTACGCGATGCGGTCCCCGAGGCGCCGCTTCGCCTCGGGCATGGCGGCGGGGTCGTGCGCGCAGACCGTGCCGCCGCCCTGCAGCACCTGCTCGATGAGCACGAGCGCCGGCGACTCGCGCATGTCGTCGGTGTTCGCCTTGAAGGAAAGCCCCCAGATGGCGATGCGCCGGCCCTGCAGCGAACCCAGGGCGGCGGCCAGCTTGGTGCCGAGCACCAGCTTCTGGCGCGCGTTGGCTTCCTCGACGGCCTCGAGCACCGAGAGCGGCGCGTGAACGCCGTGCGCCGTGCGCAGCAGCGCCTGCACGTCCTTGGGGAAGCACGAACCCCCGTAGCCGGGGCCCGGGAACAGGAAGGCGGGCCCGATGCGGCTGTCGCTGCCGATGATGACCAACTGTGAGCCTATGATACTTGGAAGTGACAAAATCTTATTGAGAAATGTACAAGGTCAAGTATTAGAAATGGCCTATCCACCTGGTTGCTTTAGGGTTGAGACTACAAAGATACCTGTAACAGACGAAAGATTATTACGCAGTTGGCAGGGATACTTTTATAGAATTCAATTGAAGCTCATAAAGGAAATCGATTCAGGTGTATGGTTTTTTAAATTAAAGAAGGTGAAGTCATGAAAACAATTAAAGA
>JBBQZD010000375.1:0-2019 GCA_038208045.1 Gemmatimonadales bacterium
GAGTAGCCAAAGTCGAGGTCGCTCCAGGACCACCCGAAGCCGAGGGTCGAGTCGGGAAAGGCGTCGCCGCCCTTCACCAGCGCACCGGCGATCTCGCGCACGCCGCGTGCCCAGAGCGAGTCGGCGACGGCCCGCATCGGCGTCATGGCGTCGCCGAACGCCGCGTCGCTGAACGTCGGGTCACCGCGCCCGATCACCACGAGGTCGCCGCGCAACGAGCCGTTCACCACCGGACCCGACGCCGCGAAATCGGTGCGGAACCGAAAATTCGGTCCGAGCTGCGCCAGCGCCGTGGCGCCGGTGAGGATTTTCTGGTTCGACGCCGGCATGAAGAGCTTGCCGGCATTGCGCGAGTACAGCGTGTCGCCGCGCACCGGATCGACGATCAGGATGCCCCAGTGCGCGTTGCGGAACGCGTCCTGCGTCGCCATGGAGTCGACGGTGTGCACGAACGACGCGCGCGAGCCCGCGGGCACCGTGGAATGCCCACCGCCAAGCGAGACACACGAGGCGGCGAGCGCGCTGGCCGCGCACGCGCTTCCCAGCAGGACGAGACGGCGCATCGGTCAGGACCGGTTGGAGAGGAACTGCCGTTCGACCCACGCGGCCAGCTGGTCGAGCCAGCCGTCGTCGGACAGGGGAAAGACGGGAAAGGGAAGTTCGCCCATGGCGTCGTCGGCCACCATCGCCTGCCACGTCGCGGCGTTCGGGAGCGAGGCATCGTAGAGCGGCGCCGCGTGCGCTGCGCGACGGAAGATCTCGACTTTCGGCAGCGCCATGGTCTTGAAGCCCTCGCACAACACGATGTCGGCGGCGCTCATGTAGCGCTCGGCGATCACCTCGGGCGCCAGCATCTCTGCGGAGCGCATCACCAGCGCGAACTTGTCGGGCGACACCATCGCCACACGCTCCGCCTCACCTTCGTGGTAGTGGCGGTAGGTGTCGGTGGCGGCGGGATCGAGGTTGAACGTGTGCGTGCCGTGCTTGATGGTCATCACGCGGTGCCCGCGCCGCTTCAGTTCCGCGGCCAGGCGAACGGTGAGCGTGGTCTTGCCGGCGTTCTTCTTGCCGACGATGCACAGCAGTGGTGGCGGCATCAGCGCGGCGCTCTCGACAGGTCGTCCGGGGAATTCACGTTCCAGAAGATGCGCGACGGGTCACCCCACTGCGCGACATCGTGGGCCGGGAGCCGCGCGACCGTCACGTCGTCGAAGAAGCCGATGACGCGACGATCGCCGGCGTCGAGGCGCCGTTCGATCGCCGGCAGGCAGCCCGGCCCGTACCAGGCGCATAGTGGCTCCACGCCCCGCCCCGACGTTTCACTCTCCGCGAGCGCCGCATCGGCGCCCGCCTCGCCCAGCGTCCGCAGCGCCCGCAACAGGCCCGGCGGCACGAACGGCATGTCCCACGCCACCACCAGTGCGCCAGCGCCCGCGGCGTGCGAGATGGCCGCGTGCAGCCCGCCGAGCGCGCCGTCCCCGGTGCGCAGGTCACGCGCCAGGCGCACGCCGGGCAGCCACGCCGCCGCCTCGTCGTCGTTCGACACGAGCAGCAGTTCGTCCGCGGCCTCGCGCAGGACCGTCGCCACGCGATCGATGATGCGTACGCCGGCCACGACCTCGAGCCCCTTGGGACGCCCGCCGTATCGGGTGGCTCCACCGCCCGCGAGTATCACGCCCACGCAGTGCATCAACCGTCTACCGTCCACCGTCTGCCGTCCAGACTTGTGGTTCCCCGCTCACCGCCCGCCCGATCAGCGCCATCCCCGCCGCCTGCGCGATCTCCACCGCGAGCGAACTCGGCACGCTGGGCGTGGCCACCACCGACAGCCGCGCGCGCGCGGCCTTGAAGGCGAGCTCGCCGGAGATGCGACCGGTAACCAGCAGGATCAGGTCGTCCGTGCGCCTTCCGGCCATGATCGTGGCGCCGAGCACCTTGTCCACCGCGTTGTGCCGCCCGATGTCCTCGGCGTGCGCCAGCAGCGTGACGCCGTCGGTGAGCGCCGCCGCGTGAATGCCG
>JBBQZD010000376.1:0-2014 GCA_038208045.1 Gemmatimonadales bacterium
GCCGCGCCGACACGATCGAGGAAAAGCGCGTCGTCTTTCTCGTCATCGCCACCGTGCCGGCCGCCATCTTCGGCCTGCTCCTCGAGAAGCAGGCCGAAACCGTGTTTCGCGCGCCGGCGCTCACGGCAACCGCGCTCATCGTCATGGGGGCGCTGCTCTGGTGGGCCGATCGCACGGCGCCGACGACACGTCCGCTGGCCGAGATGACGTGGAAACAGGCCCTGCTCGTCGGCTGTGCCCAGGTCTTCGCGCTGGTCCCCGGTGTCTCGCGCTCGGGCTCCACCATCACGGCCGCGCGCGCGCTGCACTTCGACCGCCAGTCGGCGGCCGTCTTCAGCTTTCTCATGTCCATGCCGATCATTGCCGCGGCGGCGATCCTCAAGGTGCCCAAGCTCCTGGCGGGCGGCGTCGACGCGGCGGTGCTCGTCGGCATCACCACCGCGACGATCAGCGGCTGGCTCGCCATCGCCGTGCTGCTCCGCTTCATCCAGAAGAACGGCTTCGGCGTCTTCGCGATCTACCGCTTCATGCTCGGCGCGGCAGTGTACGCGCTCGTGCTCTATCGTGGCTGACGTCCTCCTCGACGGGCAGTCGGGGGCCGCGCTCGCGTTGCGGCTCGGCGTGCCACACGTCGAGGTGCACGACGTCGTCCCGACGACCATGGATCTCGCGCACGCGGCGGCCGGGCAGGGCGTGGCCGCCGGCTCGTTGTTCCTCGCCGAAGAGCAGGCGGCGGGGCGGGGGCGCGGTGGCAAGCGCTGGGCGTCGCAGGCCGGACGGGGACTCTGGATGACGCTGCTCGAGCGCCCCGTCGCGCCCGGCGTGGTCGACGTGCTCTCGCTGCGGCTGGGTCTGGCGCTCGCCGATGCGCTCGACCCGTTCACGTCGGCCGGCGCCGTGCGGCTCAAGTGGCCCAACGACCTGCTGATCGCCGGCCGCAAGCTGGCGGGCGTACTGGTCGAGGCGCGATGGCGCGACCGGCGGGTCGACTGGGTGGCCATCGGCATCGGCCTCAACGTGGCGGCGCCCGACGATGTGGCGCTGGCCGTGGGCCTTGCCCCGGGAACGCGCCGGCTGGACGTGCTCGATGCGGTGGTGCCTGCCGTGCGTGCGGCGGCCGCCGCCTCCGGGCCGCTGACCGTGGAGGAGCTGGGGCGCTGGCGCGCGCGCGACGCCAGTGCGGGGCGTACCATACGGCAGCCGGCAGACGGCGTGGTGGCCGGCGTGGCGCCGAGTGGGGAGTTGCTGGTGGATACCGCGGCCGGCCGGGTGGCCTGCCACGGCGGGTCACTCGTCTATGCGGAGGAGGCGTGATGCTGCTGGTCTTCGACGTCGGAAACACCGAGACCACAATCGGGCTGTGCGACGGCGATGCCGTGCGCGAGCGATGGCGCGTCACCACCGACGGCACGCGTACGCCCGACGAGGTCTTCCTGCTGCTCTGCGCGCTACTCGACGCGGCGGGCATCAACCGCGCGATCCTCACGGGCACGGCCATCGGGTCGGTGGTCCCGTCCGTCACCGGCCCGCTCGCCGAGGCCTGCGTGCGGCTCGTCGGCCAGCCGCCGGTCGTGGTGGGCGCGCAGTCGCCGCTGCCGATCACGCTCGACGTGGACGAACCGCTCACCGTCGGCGCGGACCGTGTCATCAACACGCTGGCCGCCAGCCGCATTCACCGCCGCGACTGCATCGTCGTCGATCTCGGCACGGCCACGACCTTCGACTGCATCACGGCGGAGGGAACGTTCCTTGGCGGGGTGATCTCGCCCGGCATCCAGATGTCGGCCGACTCGCTGTTCCGGAAGACTGCCAAGCTCTCGGCGACCGAACTCGTGCCGCCGGCGAGCGTCATCGGCCGTCGCACCGAGGAGTGCATCCGCGCGGGCGTGGTGCTCGGCGCCGCCGATGCCATTGATGGCCTCGTGCGGCGCATCAAGAAGGCGTGGCCGAGAGAGGCGGTTCCGCTGGTGATCGCCACCGGCGGATTGGCCGCGGCGCTCAAGCCGTTGTGCAC
>JBBQZD010000377.1:0-2012 GCA_038208045.1 Gemmatimonadales bacterium
ATTCGACAGGAAGACGCCGTCCGGCGCGAGCGCGAACACCTGTGCCGCCGACGTCGTGGCCGGCACCACCGTGACGCGGCAGTCGCGCTCCTCGAACAGCCGCAGGATGTTGTGCTTGATGCCGTAGTCAAAGGCCACGATGTGCCGCGCGGCGGTCGCTGAGCCCCACGCGTACGGCGCATCCGTCGTGACCACCGAAGCGAGGTCGAGCCCCGCCATGGGCGGGCAGGCATCGAGCGCCAGCAGCGCTTCCTTGCTCGGCTCCGTTCCAGCCGCGATGACCCCGCGCAACACCCCGAGAGTCCTCAAGTGCCGAGTCAGGCGACGGGTGTCAACATCCGTCAGGATGGGCACTTGCGCCGCCGCCAAATAGCCTTGGAGGTCACCGGACGCACGCCAGTTCGAGTAGCTCGCCGATAGCTCCTTCACCACCACGCCGCTGATCTGCGGGCCGGTGGACTCGGGGTCCTCGGGATTGACGCCGTAGTTCCCGATCATCGGGCTGGTCATCACGACGATCTGTCCGCGGAACGAGGGATCGGTGAAGACCTCCTGGTACCCGCTCATGTTCGTGGTGAAGACGACCTCGGCCACCGCCGGCGCTCGAAGCGGGGACACGAGACTCCCACGAAAAAGGGTTCCATCCTCTAGGAGGAGGAACCCTGGCCTTTCGTCGAGCAGGCTGGTCACCGCCGTCAGGGCTTCTTGACGGGTTCCGGCGCCGCCGGCGCGGCCTGCAACGGCACCACCGACTGCGACGCGCCGCCAGGTGCAGCAGGCGCAGTCTGCGCGGGAGGCGTCGCCACGGCCTTGTCGAGCACCGAGGTCGGCGTGCGTCCGCGGGTCGAGGCGACCTGCAGCACGAAGGCGAGGAAGATGAAGATGCCGCCCGCCCACCAGCTGGTCTTGGTGAGGAGGTTGCCGGCCTGGCGCGTGCCGAGCAGGGCGTCAGACGACGAGGAAGCGCCGCCGAAGCTCGCGGCCATGCCGCCGCCCTTCCCGCTCTGGAGCAGGATGGCCGCGACGAGCACGATGCTGTCGAGGATCAGCAGGATGACGAGAAATCGTGAGAACATCGAAGTCCTGGAGTAATTCTGTAGGTAAGCCTTGAATAATAGGCGACTTACACGCCCAGATCAAGTGAGTACGATCGAAGCCCACCCGTCCGCGTCCAGACTGGCGCCGCCGACGAGCAGGCCGTCCACTTCTGGCGCCGCCAGCAGTTCGGCGGCGTTGCCGCGATTCACGGAGCCGCCGTACAGAATGGGCACCGCGGACGAGCCGCTGTCGAGCAGCCGCCGGAGCTCCGCGCCTATGGCCAGGTGCACCGCGCTCGCGTCGGCGGGCGTGGCGGTTCTCCCCGTGCCAATGGCCCAGACGGGCTCGTACGCCACGATCGCATCGCCACCCTGGGCGCTGGTCACTGTCGCGAGCGCCGCGCGCAGCTGGCGCAGCACCACCGTCTCGGTCTCGCCGGCTTCGCGCTGGGCGAGGGTCTCGCCGACACAGATGATCGGCGTCAGCCCGGCGCGCGTGGCGGCGGCGACCTTTCGGCCCGCCTCTTCGTCGGTCTCATGGAAGACGTGCCGGCGTTCGGAGTGTCCCACCAGCACGTATTTCGCGCCGGCCGAGCGGGCGATCGTCCCGGAATTCTCGCCGGTAAAAGCGCCCTTGTCCTCCCAGTAAATGTTCTGCACGCCGAGCTGGACGTCAGGCCGGTCCTTCAGCGCCCCCAGCACCGCGCCGAAGGTGAGCGCTGGCGGAAAGAAGATGACGCTGCGGTCCTGCCGCTTGCCGTAGTGCGCGAGAAAGGCGCGCATGAAGGCGGCAGCGTCGGCCGGCGCGTGATGCATCTTCCAGTTGGCCGCGAAAATCGGCTGCTTCATTTCGGTCCCGTGTTGTCGTCGAGTGCCGCGACGCCCGGCAGTACCTTGCCTTCGAGGAATTCGAGCGATGCGCCGCCGCCGGTCGAGACGTGGCTCATCTTGTCGGCGAGTCCCGCCGCCTCGACC
>JBBQZD010000378.1:0-2006 GCA_038208045.1 Gemmatimonadales bacterium
GCAACCGGCGAGCGCGGCAAGAGCTACGACGAGGCGGAGGCTCGTCACGAAGGAACTCTCGGTGAGGGGAAGCGGAGGGCGCATTACGGATCCGGCTCGATGACGATGCCCGTTGGCAGCACGAACGCGACCGTCATGCCGACCGTGACCGCGTGCGCGGCAAACCACCCGTGGTTGACCTCGAGGGCGTAGCGCATCATCGGGCCCCCGTGCGTGACCAGCGTGTTGGGCGCCATATCCTCAATGAATACGATCTTCCTGTTCAAATCGATGAACGCGATCGACAGCGGGGTGGGGGTGTCCTTCATCCAGAAGAACCGCTGCCGGTCGTCGGCAAAGACGAAGAGCATGCCGCTGTCGGCGGCCAGTTTCGTCACGCCCATGAGCCCCTGCTCGCGCGTCGCGCGGGTTGCGGCGATGGCGACGGTCGCGATGGCGCCGTTGACGGTGACCGTGTTGGCGGCCGGCGGCGTCGGTCCGCAGCACAGCGGCGATTCCTTCGAGCAGCTGGCCGCACACAGGGCCAGCCAGGCCGCCACGGCGACGCGCCGAGCGGAATATCGTATCAGGGATGTCATGACCGCCTGAATGTGCGCCGGGTGACGCACGGGCGCCACGCTCAACGGGGTTTCCGTGCCCCTTTCTCACCGAGGGGCACCGTCCGAGGTACCCCCGAACGGATCGATGCATCACCGAACTTCTCCCGCACGCGGTCCATCGCACGGCTCAGCGCCCGGTCGCGGGCGCTCTCCACCGCCGGCGCACTGCCGAACATCGTCAGCTGCTCGGCATCCCGGGCCGCCGTGAAGTTCGAGAGGGCTACGCCAACGAGCCGGGCCGGGACGGTCCAGCGCGCGCGCAGGCGCACCAGCAGCTCCTCCGCGGCCGCGACGACGGCCGCGTCGGACTCGATGGGTGCCGCCAGCGTCCGGCTGATCGTGCGCGAGGTGAACGTCCGGTCCTTCACCTTCACGGTGACCGTGCGGGCCGCGAGCCCGTCGCCGCGAAGGTCAGCCGCCGCACGCCGCGCGAGCGCAAGCAGTTCCTGCCGCAGCGCGGCCGGGTCGGCGATGTCGCGCGCAAAGGTCTCCTCGCGGCTCACCTGCTTGGCCGGCGCGCGCGGCTCCACGGTGGCGTCGCTCTCACCGCGCGCCTTGCGCAGTACGCGCTGTGCCGTCTCCCGCCCGATCCAGCGAGCCACGTCGCGCGGGTCGGCCGCCAGGACGTCGCGGACACTCACCAGCCCGACGCTCGTGAGTTTTTCCTGCAACACGGGTCCAATCCCGGGAATGTCGGCGAGCTCCAGCGTCGCCATGAACTCGGCCACGCCGTCGTCGGCGACGATGTACACGCCGGTCGCGCCGCTGCCGGGCTTGGGTTTGGCCCGCTCGCCGGCCAGCTTCGCCACGAGCTTGTTCGGTCCCCCGCCGATGGACACGCGCATCCCGGTCTCAGCCCGGACCGCGTCGCGGATGCGCCGGGCCGTGTCGGCGAGCGGTTCGTGCCCGTACAGCGCCTCAGTCCCCGACAGGTCGAGGTACCACTCGTCGATGCTTGCCCCCTCCACGAGGGGCGTGAAGCCATCGAGCACCCGGCGAATGGCCCGGCTCGTGTCTCCGCAGGCCTGCCGCGGCACGGGAACGCACAGCGCGTCCGGGCAGAGGCGCAACGCCTGGCTGATGGGCATGCCGCTGTGCACCCCGAAGGCGCGGGTTTCGTAGCTGGCCGAGCAGACGACCCCGCGGGAGCCCGGCCGGCCGCCGACGATCAGGAGTGTAGACTCCCCGGCGCCTGCCGGATCGACCTGGCGAGCGACGGCAACGAAGAAGGCGTCCGCGTCGATGAGCAGGGTGCGGGGCATCCTGAATAGTACTGCGAATTGGAATTCGGATTCCGGAATTGGAATTCGAACTCGGAATTCGAGACGGATGGCGGAATTGGAGGTGCGCGGAAAGGAAAACGGAGGGGCCAGTCGGCCCCTCCGCTTTCCACTTCCGCGATCCGTC
>JBBQZD010000379.1:0-1980 GCA_038208045.1 Gemmatimonadales bacterium
GGTCCCGCGCATCTTCAACGCCGCGGTTGGACGCCGCGTCAATCTCCACCACGTCCAGTGACGTGCTGCCGTTCCAGATGCGCAGGCAGCTCTCGCACTCGCCGCACGGCTCGCCATCGTCCGACTTCTGCTTGCAGTTCAGGGCCATCGCCAGCACGCGGGCCAGCGTCGTCTTGCCGGTGCCGCGCGGCCCGCACAGCAGGTAGCCGTGCGCCACCCGCCCGCGCGCAATCGCCCCCTTGAGCGTCCCCGCCACGTGCGACTGCACGGCCACCGACGCAAACGTCTTGGGCCGGTACTTGCGGGCGAGGGCGAGGATCATGGACTAAAACTGCAGACGGTGGACGGTGGACGGTAGGCGGTGGCGGACATGGCCCGTGGCCAGTTGCGCGTGCCCGGCACTTGACGCCCCCCGCGCCTCCGCTTAGCCTCCGTCAACATGCTGACCGCCCGCGCCTACTATTACTTCTACTTTCGCTGCCTCACACGGGCCGCGGTGGTAGCCGTTCGCGCATAGCAAACAGCCAACCAACGCACGCGACAGGCCCGTGGAAACTTCCACGGGCCTTTTTCGTGCGCCTGCGCCACGACCGGAGACCCCGTGATCATCATCACCGAAGCTGGAATCGCTGAACAGACGCTCGACGCCCTCCGCGATCACCTCGAGGGATTCGGCCTGCGCACGCACGTGTCGCGCGGCACCGACCGGGTGGTCATCGGCCTCGTGGGCGACACCTCGGTGCTCGAAGCCGGCACCGTGCGCGCCTTGCCCGGCGTGGCCTCGGTGATTCCGGTGCGCACGCCCTACCGGCTGGCGTCGCGGCAGTTCCGCGCCTCGCCGACGCTCGTGCCGCTGGGCGACGCGGCCGGTACGCGCATTGGCGGCCGCGACATCGTGGTGGCCGCCGGGCCCTGCTCGGTGGAGGGGGCCGAGATGCTGCTTGAGACGGCGCGCGGCGTGCGCGAGCGGGGGGCGACGATGCTGCGGGGTGGCGCGTTCAAGCCGCGCACCTCGCCGTGGGCCTGGCAGGGACTGGGCGCGCAGGGGCTGGCCATGCTCGCCGAGGCGCGCGCGGTCACGGGCCTGCCCGTCGTCACCGAGGTCATGGACCCGCGGCAGGTGGACCTCGTCGCCGAGCACGCCGACGTCCTGCAGATCGGCGCGCGCAACATGCAGAACTACGCGCTGCTCGCCGAGGTGGGTCGCATCCGTCGCCCCGTACTGCTCAAGCGCGGACTGTCGGGCACGATCACCGAACTGCTGCTCGCCGCCGAGCACATCATGGCGCGCGGCAACGACGCCGTGATCCTCTGCGAGCGCGGCATCCGCACCTACGAGACGGCGACGCGCAACACCTTTGACGTCGCGGCCATCCCGGTGCTCAAGCGCGAGACGCACCTGCCGGTGCTGGTGGACCCGAGCCATGCCGCGGGCCGGGCGGATATCGTCGCCCCCCTCTGCTTCGCGGCCATCGCCGCGGGCGCCGACGGGCTGATTGTCGAGGTGCATCCCCGCCCCGCCGAGGCCAAGTCCGATGGCGACCAGTCGCTGACGCTCGACCAGTTCGGCGCAATGATGGCCTCGCTCGCGCTCTTCGCGGCGGCGGCCGGGCGCTCGCTGGCCGGCGGTTCCGCCGCGCCGGTCGACACGAAGGTGGCGTGATGCCGCCGACTTCGCTCACGGAGCTGCGCAAGCGGCTGGAACAGATCGACGCCGAGTGCGTTGCGCTGCTCGCGCGTCGCATGGAGCTGGCGCGCGCGGTGGGCGCGCACAAGCGCGCGCACGGCCTGGCCACGCTCGACGCGGAGCGGGAGGCCAAGGTGGTGAGCACGGCCGCGCGGCTGGCGCGCGACGCCGGCCTGCCGGAGGAGGAGGTGCGCCAGATCTTCTGGCAGGTGGTGGCCATGAGTCGCCGCGCGCAGCAGGACGGCACGACATGAACGCCGACGGCCCGTTTGCGATCCTCGGGCTCGGGCTCA
>JBBQZD010000380.1:0-1970 GCA_038208045.1 Gemmatimonadales bacterium
CCTCACCCAGCCGGATATCCCCCCGCGCCAGCGCCAGCACGCACCAGGGGTACATCCGGTGCTCCACCGCGAGCACCCGCGCGGCGAGCGCATCGGCCGTGTCGTCGGGGTGCACGGGCACGGGCCACTGCGCGATGATCGCGCCCCGGTCGAATTGCTCGTCCACGAAGTGCACCGTGGCCCCGGAGATCCGCGCCCCGCTGGCGATCACGGCGTCATGCACATGGTGCCCGTACATGCCCGGCCCGCCGAAGGACGGCAACAGGGCCGGATGGATGTTCACGAGGCGTCCCCGCCAGCGGCGCACGACGCCGGCGGGAACCAGTCGCAGATAGCCGGCCAGCACGACGAGCTCGGTGTCGTGTGCGGCCAGCGCCGCCTCGAGCGCGCCGGGCGGCGCGGCGGCGGGCAGGTGCACCGCGGGAATGCCGCGATCGCGCGCGCGGGCGAGCGCGCCCGACGCGGTGCGGTCGCTGACGACCAGCGCGACGGCGGCCGGCGCCGCCGCGCCAAGCGTGTCCAGGTGCGCGAGCAGGGCCTGCACGTTGCTGCCTCCGCCCGAGGCGAGCACCGCGATCCGCTTCACGTCACGCCTCCGGCTCCTGGGGCGGCGGCACGACGATCAGCGACGCCTCCGTCAGCGATGAGGCGATCTGGAGGCCGGCCGCGAGCGTCTGCTGCACGTCCTCATGTGATGTCTCCGGCGACGGCACGAGGATGCCGCGCGCGCCGTACGCGAGCGCCGGGGCCACGTCGCGATACTTGTCGCCGATGAAGGTCGAGGCCGCCGCGTCGATCTGGTGTTCCACGATGGCCTGCTCGAACAGCGCGAGGCCTGGCTTGCGGCACTCGCACGGGCCGGTGAAATCGGGGTGGTGCGGGCAGTGGTAGTGGTCGTCGATGACCGTGCCGCGCTCCGCCAGCACGTCGTCAATGCGCGCCCGCGTGGCGCGATAATCCTGCTCCGTGAGCAGGCCGCGCGCGATGCCGGACTGGTTGGTGACCACGATCACCGGCAGCAGCGCATAGTTGAACCGGCGAATGGCGTTGGTCGCGTGCGGGATGACCTCCACCAGCGTCGGATCCTTGAGGTAGTGCTTGTCCACGATCAACGTGCCGTCGCGGTCAAGGAAGACCGCGCCGCGGCTCAGGCCCATGCTCGCGCGCGCGCGCGCAGGCGCCGGAGTCGTCGGCGGCGCCGGGGTCGCCGGCGTCACGAGAGCGCCTCGCGCACGGCGCGCGTGAGCCGCTCGTCGTCCGCCGGGCTGATGCCCCGCAGGTCGAGGTGCAGCGTGCCGTCGGCGATGCGCCCGATCACCGGCAGCGCGCCACGGCGCAGCGCGCCACGGCGCAGCGCGCCAAGGCGCAGCGCGCGTTCTGCCGGCTCGGCGGGACCGTCGAAGGCCAGCGCCACCGACGTGATGCGCGCCGCGGGAAATGCGCCGCCGCCGACCGTCGCCGCGGACGGCACCGGGCGCACGTGCACGCCAAACTCGCGCCAGACCGCCGCGAGGCGACGCGCCCGCTCGTCCAACTCGCCGGTGGACGCCGTGAGCATGGCGAGCGCGGGAATCTCGCGCACCGCGCGCGCCGGCTCACGGTACAGCGCGAGCGTCGCGTGCAGCGCCGCCAGCGTCAGCTTGTCCACGCGCAGCGCGCGCGCCAGCGGATTGCGGCGGAGCGCATCGACCAGCGGCGCGTCGCCGAGGATGATGCCGGCCTGCGGTCCGCCGAGCAGCTTGTCGCCGCTCATCACCACGAGCGATGCCCCGGTGGCCACCGCGTCGCGCGCCGTCGGTTCGCCCGCCAGTCCCCACGGGGAGAGGTCGAGCATCAGGCCGCTGCCGAAGTCGTGGATGAGCGGCACGCCCGCGTCGGCGGCCAAGTCGGCGAGGTCGCGGCCGGCGACGGCCGCCACGAAGCCCTCGAGCGTGAAGTTGCTGCGGTGCACCGTGACGATCGCCCCCGTG
>JBBQZD010000381.1:0-1955 GCA_038208045.1 Gemmatimonadales bacterium
GCCGCACATGACCGTCACCGCGCCGGCGAGCGGCACCGAGCTGATCGGCCTGCTGCGCACGGCGCTCTCGCGCCCGACCGATCCGTTCAGCATCCGGTATCCGCGCGACACGGCGCCCGACCTCGTGCCGCCGGCCGCCGAGATTCCGCTCGTGCCCTACGGCACCTGGGACGTGCCGCGCAAGGGCGGCGACTCCGTGGCGATCCTCGCGGTCGGCACGATGGTGGCGCAGGCCCTGCTGGCCGCCGACGAACTGGCGGCCGAAGGGCTCGACGTGACGGTGGCGAACTGCCGGTTCCTGAAGCCGGTGGACGAGCTCTCGCTCGCCGCGCTGATGCACGACCACAAGCTGCTGCTGGTCGTCGAGGAGGGAACGGTGGTGAACGGGTTCGGCGCGTACCTCGCGAGCATCGTCGCGCGGCTGGACCCGACGGTGCGCGTGATCGCGCACGGGGTGCCGGACCGCGTGGTGTATGCCGCGTCGCGCAAACGTCAGCTCGCGCAGTGCGGACTGGACGCCGCCGGCATCGCGGCCAAGGTGCGCGCGCTGCACGAGAGCGAGGCGATGGCTCGCTGATGCGCGTCGGCGTCATTGGACACGACGGGCACGACGGGCTCGACGAGCTGGTCGGGCACCTCGTCGCCGAAGGCCCGCGGCTCGGGCTGACGCTGTCGTTCGAGCCGGCATTGCGCGCGCTTGCCGGCGCCGGGGCGCCGGTGCTGGGCGATCCCGGAACGCTCGATGGGCTGGTGGCCTTCGGTGGCGACGGCACGCTCCTGCGCGGGGCGCGCTTTCTCGATGGCGCGCCGGTTCCCGTGTTCGGTGTGAACCTCGGCAAGCTTGGCTTCCTGACGACCTGTGGCGCCACGCAGTTTGCCGAACTGCTGCCCCGCTTCGCGCGCGGCGACTTCACGGCCGAATCGCGCATGGCGCTCGAGGCGCACGCCCAGGGACCGGCGGGTGATGACGGCATCCGCCTGCGCGCCCTCAATGACGTGGTGCTGCACAAGGGCGGATTTGCCCGCCTGCTGAAGCTGCGCGTGACGGTGGACGGGGACAGCGTCGGGACGCTCGCCGCGGACGGCATCGTCATCTCGACGCCCACGGGCTCCACCGCCTATTCGATGTCCGCCGGCGGCCCCATTGTCGTGCCGACGCTCGACTCGATCCTCGTGACCCCGGTGGCTGCCCACGCACTGGCCATTCGTCCGTTCATCCTGCCGCCCGATTCGGTCATCGAGGTGCAACCGGAAGATGCGCCCGAGGAGGTTTTGGTGACGGTGGACGGTCAGGTGGGCACGAGCTTGGGCTCGGGTCACCTGCTCACGATCCGCCGCTCCCGCCTGCCGGTGCTCGTCGTGCGGTTCGACGACGTGTCGTTCTTCGGCCGGCTGCGCGCAAAGATGGGTTGGGGGGGGCTGACGGAGCGGGATCAGTAGGGCGTGGCGGGGGAGTTCGGCGGACTGAACTGCCGCGCTGCGCTTTACGCTTTACGCGGTACGTTGTGCGCCGTCCGATGCTTCAACCGGGTCGAGGTGCGCTGCATTTCGAGGTCCTCAGGTCCACCACATCGCCTGCCGTGCTCACTGAACTTCGCATCCGCAACTTCGCCATCATCGACGCCGTGGTGCTGCCGCTGGCGCCGGGGCTCAACGTGCTGTCCGGCGAGACGGGCGCCGGCAAGTCGATCATCGTCGGCGCGCTGGGCCTGCTGATCGGCGAGCGCGCGACGGCCGACCTGGTGCGCGCGGGGGCGGACCGCGCGGTGGTCGAGGGAACGTTCGACCTGGGCGATGCCGTGGACCTGCGCGCCCTGCTCGACGAACGCGGCATCGACTGCGACGACGGCATGCTGGTGCTGAAGCGCGAAGTGCCCGCGGCGGCGGGCGGCCGCGCGCGCGCGTGGATCAACGGCACCGCCGTGACCGCTACCGTGCTAATATGTAAGGCTTGA
>JBBQZD010000382.1:0-1945 GCA_038208045.1 Gemmatimonadales bacterium
GGTGGTGATGTTGCGGAACGTGGCGGACTGCCCGACGGCCTTCTCGAACTTCCGGTTGGTGAACGTCGAGTCGCTCGACCTCATGCGGCAGCGCCAGTAGACCTCGCCGGCATGTGCGGCAAAATCGTCGACGTCCGTCCCGAAGGCGGCGAGCACGCGCCGCCCGGCGGCGTCCAGCGGGGTGCCCAGGAAGCCGACGTATAACGAGTCGCCGTCGCCGAGGGGGCCAAACGGCGCGTGGGCCGCCGCGGCGCGCATCTGCCGTGGTGTGCGCACGAAGGTGGCCACCTCGTACCCGAGCGCTGCTGCCAGTGCCCCCTCGATCCGGCGCTCGAGCGCGGCGGGCCGGGAGCCGCCCGCCGTGAACAGCACATTGCCGCTGGCGATGACAGTGGATACTTCTTCAAGGTCGAGCGCCACGAAGCACCGGCGCAGCGCCTCCATCTTCACCGTATGCCCCCCAACGTTTATGGCACGCAGCAGTGCGACGTATCGTGGCATGAAGGATCCCGAAGTGATGATCACGCGAGTATCTGATCTGGCCCGCCGAGACGCAATGTCCCGGATCGTGTCGGCGCGCGGAAGGGCCGGCAACTGCCGGGGAGCGCTCGCATGCCGCTGACTGAGCACCTCGACCGTGAGGCGCGCGTGGTGCGCCTTGTTGCGACCGGTGAGTTGACGTCCGCGGACATCCGCGATGCCCTGCACCGAGCGATCGCCTTGGTCGGCGGAGAGCGCGGCTGGAATGTGCTGTCGGACCATCGCCTGCTCACCGCGCCCGCGACGACCGCGCAAATCAAGTTGACCGTGAGCGACCTGCACGAGTTCGGCCAGTGCTTTCACGGCACCCGCTGGGCCGTCATCACGGCCGGCGCGGCATCGTTCGGCATGATCCGGATGCTGGGCGCCCTCGCCGAGTCCGTGCCGATCACGGTGCGCGCGTTCACGGAGGCGGACGAGGCGGAGCGCTGGCTGACGACGGACGGCTAGCTGCCCCGCCGCCTCCTGATGGTCCTGCTCGTCCGGGGCATCAGCGCGAACCGTAGCGGCCGGGCCGCCGCCGGCGCACATTCAGCGCTTCCCCACCCCCGAGCCGATGACCGCTTCCGCCGTCGCAGCCCCCCCAGCGCGCGCCGAGCACGTGATCACCCGCCGTGCGGTCTGGTCGTGGTACCTGTACGACCTCGCGAACACGGTCTTCTCGATGGGCGTCGTCTCGATGTACTTCTCGCTCTACATCCGCAAGGAAGTGGGGGCGGAGCGCGTGGACGCGAGCTACGGGTTCATCACCGCAGTTTCGATGGGCATCATCTTCGTCATCTCGCCCACATTGGGCGCCATGACCGACCGCGCGCGGCGGCGCATGCCGTTCCTCGTGTGGAGCACGGTGCTCTGCGTCATCCTCACCGCCCTGATCGGGCGCGACGGCTACCAGACCTCGCTCGTGCTCTTCGTCATTGCCAACGCGGCGTATCAGGCCGGGCTGCAGTTCTACGACGCCATGCTGCCCGAGGTGAGCACCGAGGAGAACCGCGGGCGCATCAGCGGCTTCGGCGTCGCCATCGGGTATCTCGGCTCGTTCGTCGCGATCGGGCTGGGCATGGTGTTTGGCACCGACAACCTGCAGCGCCTGTTCCTGTTCATGGCCATCGCGTTCCTTTCCTTCGCCCTGCCGTGCTTCTTCTTCGTGAAGGAGCGCGGGAACGCCAATCCGCGTCCGGTGTTCGCCTGGGACGCGGTGGCGGGGTCGGCGCGCGACACCCTCGCGACCCTGCGGAACGGCCAGCGCTATCCCGGCCTCATCCGGTTCCTCGTGGGCCGCGTCTTCTACACCGACGCCATCAACACCGTGATTTGGATCATGGCGCTCTACACGGTGAACGTTGCCGTGGCGAGCGGGCTGAGCGAGGCGGCCGCCCACCAGGCGGCGCCGCGCGTGATGCTG
>JBBQZD010000383.1:0-1937 GCA_038208045.1 Gemmatimonadales bacterium
GAGTCCGCAGGCTAAAGGTAAGATTGAACGACCGTATCGCTGGCTGCAGGATAGGATAGTTCGGTCGACGAGCGGCACCGGGGTCTCAAGGGCGTCGAACTTCATGTGTGGTCACCGGCGAAACAGGTAGCTCGCCTTCACGAACAGTGCATCGTCGCGTCGGGCGAGGTGCTGGAATTGCAGCGGCTGCGGCTCGGTCATGCGTGCGCCGTAGCCCACGTAAAATACCGTCCCCGGCTGCGGCTGGTAACTGAGCAGCCAGTCGGCGCGGAAGGAGTTGTCGGAGTAGCCCGTCGCCGGCACCCACGCGCCGCCACTCTTCCGCAACAACGGAAACCCGGTGCGACCGTCGTCGTACAGGTCGCGCACCTGCTCCGTGTAGTACTCGCCGATGACTCGCGCAAACAGCGCCGGCGTCAGCTGGTACTCCACCTTCACCCGCGGATTGCGCAGCAGGCCCACCATCCCGCGCCCCTGCTTGCGGTCGTATTCCTGCAGCTGGTACGTGGCATTGATGCGCAGGCGTTCCGACGCGCGGACGTTCAGCCCCGCCGAGAAGTAGTAGATGTCGCCCGACGACCACTCGTAGAAGTTCTCGTCCTGGCCCCAGATGTAGAAGACGTTCGCCGAGAACCACTTGAACTGCGGTGTGGCCAGCCGCACGACGTAGTCCCGGTTGGGCAGGCGCGCCGTGCCGGTGAACGGCAGCGTGTCCACGCCGCCGCCCGGGCGGGGCGCCGCGATGCGGTACAGGGCGCCGTAGTAGTTCGGGTCGTAGCCGAACGTCTCGAGCAGCAGCGCGAGCCCGCCGTTCCAGCCGCCACGCAGGTTGGCGTCGAGGTTGAAGTGCAGCTTCTTGTCGCGCGCATCGCCGCGATTGAAGAAGTTGTCGTAGAACCAGATGCCGTCCACCAGCATGCTCGGGGTGAAGCTCTCCACGAGCGAACCCTGCGCGCGAAAGACGGTGAACCGCGGCGAGATGTTGGCGTGCACCTGGCCACCCCGCGAAATGAACCCGCTCTGCGTGCGAAAGGCGGGGTCAATGCCGTTGATCAGCGATGTCACGCCGAAGGCGCGGCCGTTGCGCCCCAGCCGCATCTCCCAGAGCGGCCCCGTGGTGGTCACGCCGTTGCGCACCGTCCGCGACCCCGCCAGCTGCAGCGAGCCGGAGTAGATGCGGTTTCGCACGAGGCGCGTGTCGAAATCGAGCACGCGGTTGCTGTTGTCCCCGTCCACGCGGTCGGTGTACAGCAGCCCGGCCCGTCCCTGGCGCCCGACGTCCCGCGTCATCCGCAGGATGTTGAAGATGGGATGATCGCGCCCGGTGGCGCTCGCCACGTTGTCGTCCACTGCCGACAGCAGGCCGATGTTGGTCGTCCCTACCTTGCCCGTCAGCTTCGCCGCCGCGACCGGCTGCACGAGGCGCCGGGTGTAGACGAGGTTGTTGGGTGTGGCGAATTGTTCGATGCCGTCGAGGAAGAAGGGGCGCTTTTCCGGAAACGACAGCGCCGCGCGCGGATCAAACGAGAACTGCCCCGCGTCGGCCTCCACCTGCGAGAAGTCGGGGTTCACCGTGCCGTTGAGCGTCAGGTTGTTCGTGATGCCCCAGCGCACGTTGGCGCCGACGTCGGGCGAGCGCGTCGTGTACTGCCAGCGCCCGTCCGTGCCCCCCGGCTTGCCGTCCACCCGGTCGGTGAGTTCCGGGGTCAGGTCGAGCACCAGACCGCGCCGCAACTCGGTGAGCCCCACCAGCGTTCCCGACTGCGACAGGAACGACGCGTTGGCCCGCTGCGCGGGCATCCAGCTGTCCTCGTACCCGGAGTGCTGCACGCGACGCGTGACGTTGATTCCCCACGTCTGCGCCGCGGCCGACTGGTACTTGAGCGACTTGAACGGGATGCGCACTTCCACCTCGTAGCCCCACGCCGTCACGTGCC
>JBBQZD010000384.1:0-1934 GCA_038208045.1 Gemmatimonadales bacterium
GTACGTGTCGAAATCTTGACCAAGGGCATTGAGTCCCGGCCGGCCGTACCCCGTGCGGCCGACGAGGGAGACCCGCGGCAGGTCCTGTGCCGAGAGCGCACGCCGCCGCGCGTCAAGCAATGCCTGCGCGCGGTCGAACTGCCGGTACTCCGGGCGTGCGCGCAGCGAGTCCACCGCCACCGCGTCCACCGGCAGCGACGCCGTGGCGGCGCGCACGGCGAGCGCCGCGTCGGCGGGCACGTCGCGGCCGGTCAGCGATGCGAGCACCTGGCGCAGCGACTCGCGCTCCACCACGACGGCGTCGCGCGACTGCCGTCGGCGCACGATTTCCGCCTCGATCAGCATCAGTTCGCTCGGCAGCGACGCACCGGCCGTCACGCGCGACTGCGCATTGGCGCGCCGCGCGTCGAGATCCGCGAGGGCCGTGTCGAGCGACGCGCGCTGCACGTCGCTCACCTGCATGCCGAAGAAGGCGTCGTTCACGAGCTGCCGCCGCTGCCAGAGCGTGGCGTCGAGCCGGGCCGCCGATTCCGCCGCCTGCGCCGTTTCCACCGCCGTGCGCGCCGACCGCGTGAAGTCAAACAGCGGCTCGCGCACACTGAGGTAAGCGTCGAACTGGTCCATGGGCGGCGTCGGGCTCTGCGCGCCGCCGGGCAGCGTGATGCCGAGGTGCGGCACGTCCGACAGGTGCTGAGCCGAGCCCGTGGCATTGAGGGCCGGCAGCCGTTCCCGCCGGATCGTCTGCAGGCGGAGCGCGGACTGCTCGGCGAGCAGTTTCATCTGTGGCGCGCGGCGGTCGGCCGACTCCGCGGCGCGTTGCAGGTCGTCGAGGAAGAGCGTGTCGGCCGCGACAGTGCCCGGCGCGGTGGCACGCGAGCCGGGAGGCGAGCCGGCCGGCGAGCCGGCCGGCGAGGCAGCGCCCGCCTGGGCGTGGAGCGCGGTGAATGTCGCCTGCGTCGCGCACAGCAGCAGCACGGCGCCGAGTCGAGCGGATAGCGGAGATCGGATCATGGCCGGAGCGCGTTGAGGATGAAACTCGGGAGTTCACGGCGCCGCTCGTCGAGGAACTGCTCGAACGTTGCCTCGTCGAAGCCGAAGGCGACCATCAGCATCGGCCGCGCGACGAAGGGCATGACGGAGAGCGCCATCACGTTGATGAGGAGTTGTCGCGCCGGGATCGGACGCATGGTGCCGGCGGCGACGCGGTCGGCGACAAGCGCCTCCACGCGCGCCAGCATGGCGGCGATGACCTGGGCCGGCAGCACACCCATCGCTTTCTGCATCAGCGCGTTGAGGCGTTCCGGGTGCTGGTGCGCCTCGGCCATCAGGTAGGCGGGCATGAAAGGGGTGCGCCGCACCGCGTCGATATAGCCCGTGACGAAGGTTTCGAGCGACTCTTCGAGGGTGGCGTTCGGCGACGCGATGGGGCGCAGGGTCTGCACGACCTCAGCGGCGGCGGCGACGAAGATGCGCTCGGCGAGCGCGTCCTTGGACCCGAAGTAGTAATGAAGGAGCGCCTGGTTGACGCCGGCTTCCTTCGCGATCTCCTGCATCCGCGCGCCGGACGTTCCGTGCCGGATGAACACTGTCTGTGCCGCTTCGAGAATGCGATTTTCGGTGTCGCCATCGCGCGGCGCATCGTCGTGTTCGCTGTTACTCATACGCTTTAATTAGTTAATTAAATCAGAAAATGCAAGGGCGGCTTGCAATTGGTCTTCCGGGCTGTTGGTTAATGAATCCTCAGCCACCCACCAAATGCGTCTCAAGTTCGTCATCGCCCTCACCCTCTCGGCCACGCCTCTCTTCGCGCAAGTCAACCAGGGCGGAGCGGCGTCTGCTCGTCCACCGGTCGCGGAAAAGAAGCCGCAGGTCTCGAAGATTCACGGCTCCACCCGCACCGACGACTATTTCTGGCTCCGCGACCGGACGAACCC
>JBBQZD010000385.1:0-1922 GCA_038208045.1 Gemmatimonadales bacterium
TGGCATTCCCGACATCGTGGTCTACGCGGCGGCCTCGTCGTCCAGCGTCCGCATGCTGCGCCTGTCGCGCCTGCTCGGGCCGCTGCTGCGGACGGCGTGGGTGCGCCGCCGGCTCGTACGCGCGGTCCACCGGCGACCCGCGGGTCCGGACGCCGCAGCGCGGGCGCGCGGCCAGGCGCGGCTGTGGGGGGAGGTGCGTGACGCGGCCGGTCGCGTCGCCTCGGCGCGGCTCGAAACGCCCGAGGGCTACACGCTCACGGCACGGACCGCAGCGCGCGTGGCGCGCGCGGTGCTCGAGGGGCGCGCCGTGCCCGGCTTCCAGACGCCGTCCCGCGTCTTCGGTGCCGATTTCATTCTGGGCGTGCCCGGCACGACACGCACGGACCTGTAACCGCCGCCGACAACGTCCATGACGCTTCGCACCATCATCAAGGTTGCGCTGGCCCTCGGCGGCATCGTGCTCTTCGGCGCCGGCCTCCGCATGGACGTCGGCGCGCTGCGCTGGGCCGGCCTCGCCTGCGTGGCGGCCGCGTGGTTGCTGCGGTTCTCCCGGGACGTGCCGCCGACCGACGACGCCTGATGCACGCTGCGGCGTGCCGTCAGGTGCGCGTCAGGTGCGCGCCAGGTGCAAGTCGTACGTCTCCGCCGCGCTGGCGGCCTGGCCCACGGCCGACCCCTGCGCGAATCGCACGCGGGCCTCGCCCAAGCGGCCGAGCACTTGTGCATCGTCGACGCCCGTGACGCCGAGGTCGGCCCGTAGCTTCGCGGCAATGTCTCTGAGTCGCTGCAGCGCGCCGGGCTCCGCATGCAGCCACGCCGCGGGGCACGTCACGAGGTTGCACGACGATACGCGCGTGAGCGCGTCGAGATCGGCCGGCGTCCGGACGTGGATCGTGACGAGATAGCCGTGCATCAGCGCTCGTGCGAGCGCCAGCGACGCGTGCGGCGCGTCGTCGGTGAAGGCGGAGGCGTTGATCGACACCGCGACGGCGCTCCCGAGCAGGCCATTCGACCGCGCGCGGCTCTCGATCCAGTCGACGAGCTTCTCGTCTCGCAGCGCGGTCGCGGACAGCGGGATCACGAGCGAGCCGTGCCAATCCAGCTGCTGCCACAGGGCGCCACCCGAGAGTGCCGCGTCGATGACGGCCCGGGCGGCCGCGCCCGTTGCGTCCGCCTGGTCGGCCGCCGCCAGGGCCTCGTCGCCGAAGAGCGTCCCGTGCTCCGCAGACTCCCATCGCGCCGCCGACTCCACGGCCACGACGTGCAGCGCCGACACGTCGAGGATCGGACTGAACCAGGCCTTGAACTCGCCAATGGCGGCCGCGCGATCGACGACCGGCGCGTCAACTACGGGGGTGGAGTCACGTCCCGCGGGGTGCCGGTGCGCGTGCAACAGGCTCGCCAACCGATCCGTGCGCAGTGGCTTCGAGACCGCACCGAGGACCCGCAGGCCCGACGCGACCGCCATCGCCTCGACGGCGCGCAGTACGCCCGACGCGAGCCCCGACGAGATGATCAGCGAGTCGGCCAGCCGTTCCTGCGCCAGGTGATGGATGAACGTCATGCCATCCGTGCCCGGCATGTTGAGGTCGCTGATCACCACCTCCGGGCGGGTCAGGCGCGCCGCCGCCAGCGCCTCCGCGCCGTCGCGCGCCTCCTCGAGGTCGGCCTCGCCGAGCTCCCGCAGCTGACGCAGCATGAGCGATCGCTGGAAATCATGGTCGTCCACGACGAGGATGTGCATGCGGCTGCTCCGGCGGCGGTACGGTCGTCGGGGCTGCGCGCTCCGCACCCGGCGGTGCGTGTCCTCGGCCAGGGCACGCGGGAATCAACGACTAGTCGTTCCGAAATAGCACCGCGCGTGCACGATTTGTCCAGTCCGTCCGGCGCGGCATGCACGCCGCCTGCGGAACTCCCGCGCA
>JBBQZD010000386.1:0-1915 GCA_038208045.1 Gemmatimonadales bacterium
CGGCGCGCTCGTCCTGCGCCCAGACCGCGAGCCCGCGCCTCCCGTCATTGCGCGCTCGCGCTGGCGACGCGATCATCAAGCCGCCGCGCGTCGTGCCCACTATCGCGCCCGACGGAAATGAGGTGCAACTGTAGTACTAGGCCCGCTGCAGCGCCTTTTGCAACGCGATGCGCACCGCACCGCGCGCCGGCAGCACCGGTTCGGAGCGTACCGTCGCCCCGGGCACCGCGCTCTTCAGCCGGTGCTCCACCAGCTTGCGCACAAACGACCCGCGCTCCATCAGGCCGCCGGCGAGCGCCACGGGGATCGCGGCGCGCTCGTCCACGAACAGCTGCCGCGCCAGCGCCCGCACGTGCGTCACCAGCTCCTCGGCGGCCATCGCCAGGATCGTATTGGCACGCTGGTCGCCCGTGGCCGCCACGGTGATGACGGTGCTCGCCAGGCGCGCGAGCATCGCGGGTGTCGCGTGCGCGGCCCAGGCAATGAGCCCGTCGCTGTCGTCGAGTTCCAGTGCCGTGAGCGTGGCGGCCAACAACGTGGTTTCCGGTTCGCGACCATCCGCGGCGGCCGACACGACGCTCAGCGCCTTGCGGCCGATCCACGCGCCGCTGCCCTCGTCCCCGATATTCGGGCCCCAGCCGCCGCAGCGCGCGAACGCGCCGGTGGGCGACCGTCCGAAGCACGAGGAGCCGGTGCCACTGACCAGCAGGATGCCCGGCCCGTCGCCGAAGGCATCCTCGAGCGCGATGAGCGCATCGGGCTCCACGATGACGTGGTCGGCGACCTCGAGGCGCACCAATGCCTCGCGCACCGCGTGGCGCTCGCTCTCCCGGCCGGCACCGGCCAGGCCGGCGCAGAGCACCGCGGGCGTGTCCTGCCCGCGGTCACAGGCCGCCAGCGCCTCGCGCACCGTGTGGGCAATGACGTCGGCGGCGCTCGACGCCTCGCCGGGCCGCACCGCGCTGCCGGGTCCGGTGGCCGTGGCCAGTTCGTGCCCCTGCCCGTCGGCCACGATCACCTTGGTCTTCGTGCCGCCGCCGTCTACGCCAACGATGAGGATGCTCATGTGAGGTCAATAAGTGGAAAGCGCGCGCAGCCGCTCAGGCGTTGGACCTGACGGGCTGCGGCGGCTGCGCCGAGCCGTCGTGGCGCAGCGAACTGAGTGTTCCGGTGCCGACCGTGATCGTCGTGCCGATCAGCACGTACCACGGCCACGCGATGTTGTCGATGGGATGGAGCACCGGCACGAGCGCCGGGATCGCGGCCTCGATGAGCTTGGCGAAGACCACCACGGCCATGGCCACCAGTCCGACGCTCATGCCCGTGATGGCGTCGCGCTGGCGCGCACGCCGCACGAAGATGCCGAGGAAGAAGCCGCCGAGCAGCGCGCCGTACGTGAACGAGGCGATGGAGAGTGCGATGACCACGACCGGGGTGCGCCCTTCCGGAAAGAGCAGCGCCGCGCCGGTGAGGACAACGCCCCAGGCGAGCGCGAAGAGCCGGCTGACGCGGAAGGTCTCGGGATCGTTGGCCTGCCGGCCGGTCAGCGGCATGTAGATGTCGTACGTCGTGGTCGCCGCCAGGGCATTGATGGCCCCCGAGTGCGTGCTCATCGTCGCCGCCACCACCGCGGCCACGATCAGGCCGAGCAGGCCGTTGGGCATGCGCTCGACGATGAACGACGGGAAGATCGCGTCGGGCGTGTTGAACGCCTGGCCGTGATAGAACGCCCAGAGGCCAATGCCGACGGTCAGAAAGAGCGCGAACTGCACGAAGACCACGAACCCGCTGCCGATGATGGCCTTCTGCGCGTCCCGCAGCGATCGCGCGGAGAGCAGGCGCTGCACGATGAGCTGGTCGGCACCGTGCGATGCCATCGAGAGGAACGCGCCGCCGATGAGGCCGGCGAAGATCG
>JBBQZD010000387.1:0-1885 GCA_038208045.1 Gemmatimonadales bacterium
GTAACGAGCATGGCGAGCGCGTTGTCACCCGTCGGCCGGAGCGGTCCGCCCGTCACCGCGCCGATGGTGATGAAGGCCAGGGCCATGGCTGGCCGCAGCGGCGATTCCAGCAGGAGGAGCGCCACGGCGGAAAGTGCCAGCACGAATCCCGTGGCCAGTTCACGGTTGAGCCACGGCGTACCCTCGTGATATCCGGCCAGGGCGAGGGAATAGACGAACCCCGCGAGGACCACGATGCCGGCCGCCAGCCGCCACGTGCGAGCCGCCATGGTGCGCATGGCCGCGGTTGAAACGATGAATCCATACGTCGCCAGCATCACAGAGCGGTCCACGCCGGAGCGCTGCACGAACGGCGCCAGCAGCGCGCCGCCAACGCCCACGGCGAACAGCTGCTCGCTGTCGTCGCGCAGGGCGAGTACCGAGAGCGCGAACGACGCGGCGTCGGCGATGGTCAGCGACACCCACGCGGGCACCAGCCCCAGCTGCGGTCCCGCCCCCCAAGCCACCACGTGTACCACCGCCAGCGAGAGCGCCAGCAGGGTGTGCCCGAACTGCCGGCTGTCGCGTGCGCGCAGCACCATGCCGGCAATGGCGAGAACGGCGGCGAGCAGCGCGCCCAGCGCAACGCGCACCACTGGGGTCAGCAGCCCCTGGCGAATCGCCCACGACACCAGCGCGCCGGCGCCCATGACGATCGTGAGCACGGCCAGCGCAAGCGCGCCGTAGCGGCCCACCAGGTCTTCAAAGCTGAGCCCGGCGCCGAGCCCCGAGCCCGCCGTTCGTGGACGGGGGCTCGGCCGGTCGTCCCGTCGCGGCGGCGGTGGCGGTGGCGGCGGCGCGAGCGACGGCGTGTCCGCGGCGCGCGCGTGCGGTGCTGCGTGTACATCGGCCGGGGACTGCGCATTCTCCGCGCGCGCGGCGTCGCGCTCGGCGCGCTCGGCGCGCTCGGCGCGCAGTCGCGCCAGTTCGCTGCCCGCCACGCTGAGTTCACGCTCGAGCCGCGCCAGCGTGCGCGCGAGCTGGTCCAGATCGCGAGAGTCGTCCATGGCCAGAAGATGTCGACAGCGGGCAGGAGGCGCGAGGCCGGAATGTGCTGAATGCAAAACGCCCCCGGGGAATCCCCGGGGGCGCCTGTTGCACTCTGTTGTTCTCTCTACCAGCGATAATGCGCAAACGCCTTGTTGGCTTCGGCCATGCGGTGCGTGTCTTCCTTCTTCTTCACCGCGTTGCCCTCACCCTTCGACGCCGCGATCACTTCGGCGGCCAGCTTCTCGGCCATCGACTTCTCGTTGCGGTCGCGCGAGTAGCTGATGAGCCAGCGCATGGCCAGCGCCGTGCGGCGCTCGGGGCGCACTTCGACCGGCACCTGGTAGGTGGCGCCGCCGACGCGGCGGCTCTTCACTTCGACGACCGGCTTCAGGTTGGCCAGGGCGGCCTTGAACACGTTGACGCCCGGCTGGCTGGTGCGGCTCTCGACGAGGTCCATGGCGCCGTAGAAGATGCGCTCGGCCGTGGCCTTCTTGCCGGCGTACATCAGGACGTTGATGAACTTCGAGACCGTCTGCGAATCGTAGCGGGCATCCGGCAGGATGGTGCGCTTTACGGCGCTCTTGCGGCGGCTCATGACTTCTTCCCTCCGGCAGCGCCGGCCTTCGGCTTCTTGGTTCCGTACTTGGAGCGGCTCTTGTTGCGCCCGGCCACGCCGGAGGCGTCGAGCTTGCCACGCACGATGTGATACCGCACACCCGGAAGGTCCTTCACGCGGCCGCCGCGAATGAGCACGATCGAGTGCTCCTGCAGGTTGTGGCCTTCGCCGGGAATGTAGGCGGTGACTTCGAAGCCGTTCGTCAGGCGGATACGCGCCACCTTGCGGAGCGCGGAGTTC
>JBBQZD010000388.1:0-1877 GCA_038208045.1 Gemmatimonadales bacterium
CAGGTACATCGCCGGGTGGTGGGCAACGCGGCGACGTCGCTGTTCGGACGGATGGACGCCGACGAGCTGGCCACGCCCGGCTACGCCACGCTGGCGCCGGCCACGCGCACCAAGCTGGCGACGCTCGACAAGGGACCGCTCATGGTGCGCCATCCGCACTTCGCGCAGCCGGTGTTCGTGCGGTTCCCGCGGCCGGCCGTGCTCGGCGGCCGCGAGGGGATGGAGCGCTACCCGGCGGAGTCCGAACCGACGCTCGAGGTGTCGGTCACCCGCACGCTGCGGACGCTTGATCCGGGCGTGACGCTCGACTGGGTGAAGCAGGCCATCGTGGCGGCGCCCGAGGAGGATGTGCTGCGCGCGCGCAATCGGACGCTGCAGACGCGTCCCGACGACGTGAAGGCGTTCTTCAAGGCGCAGTTCCGGCATCGCGTGGCCGGAGAGCCGGCGGCGGCACGGCCCGTGGCGATGCCGCTGGCGGGGCAGGGTGGGGACGACCCCTATGCGTTCTAGGCCGCTCCCGGGACGCACGCGTCCTGCGGCAACGCGGCCCGGGACGTAGATTTTCGACGACCGCGACCCCGCCCCGTGAGACTCGTACACCTCTCCGACCTCCACCTCGGCTTTCGCCAGTTCCAACGCGTCACTCCCACCGGGATCAACCAGCGGGAGTGGGACGTCGCGCAGTCGTTCACGCGCGCCATCGACAAGGTCATCGAACTCGCGCCCGAACTGGTGCTCATCGCCGGCGACGTCTTCCACACCGTGCGGCCGACCAACCCGGCCATCCTGCACGCCTTCCAGCAGTTCTCGCGGCTCCAGCGCGAACTGCCGAACGCCGTCATCGTGGTCGTCGCCGGCAACCACGACATGCCGCGGTCGAGCGAGACGACGTGCATCCTGCGCCTCTTCAAGCCCCTCGGCTTCCACATCGTCGACGTGGAACCCCGTCGCCTGCACTTTCCCGAGC
The DNA here is from genome assembly GCA_038208045.1 of Gemmatimonadales bacterium. Taxonomy (GTDB): domain Bacteria; phylum Gemmatimonadota; class Gemmatimonadetes; order Gemmatimonadales; family Gemmatimonadaceae; genus PNKL01. The sequence goes on from JBBQZD010000388.1 coordinate 968, forward strand.
TCGACCTCTCGATCCTCGCGGTGCCCGACCTGCCGCCGGGGAGCGTGGAGCTGGCGCCCGACGAAAAGTTCACGCACAACGTGCTGCTGCTGCACGGCGAGGTGGAGGGGGCGCTGCCCGCCGGCGCGCGCGAGGACGAGCGTGCGTCCATGCCCATTCCGGCGGCGGCGGTGGCGCACGCGCGATGGGACTATGTGGCGCTCGGCCACTATCACGTCTATCGCAAGGTCGGCCCCAACGCGTACTACAGCGGCTCGCTGGACTACACGAGCAGCAACGCGTGGGGCGAGGTGGCCGAGGAGAAGGCGGCCCGGCTGCCGGGCAAGGGCCTGATAGAGCGTGACCTCTCGACCGGCAAGCAGACCTTTCATCCGCTCGCCGTCACGCGCAAGGTCGTAGACCTGCCGCCTATTACCGCACGCGGAATGTCGGCCGTTGACCTCGACGCGGCGATCGCCGCGGCGGTCGCGAAGTGCCCCGATGGCGGCATCGACGCCAAGGTGGTGCGCCTGGTGGTGCACGACGTGCCGCGCCACGTGGCGCGCGAGATCGACCACGCGAAGCTGCGCGAGTTTCAGCGGCGCGCCCTGCACTTCGTGCTCGACACGCGGCGCCCCGACGTCGTGCGCCCGAGCACCGCGGCCAGCGGCGCCCCGGGCCGCCGGCCGTCGCTGGCCGACACCTTGCGCGAGGCGCTGCGCAGCCGCGTGCTGACCAGCGACATCGACCGTGACCGGCTGGTCGAACTCGGCGCGGCCTACCTGCGCGACGCCGAGCACCAGATGGCGGTGCGGGGCATCGGCGAGCCGGAGCTGCCGTGAGACTCGCCCGCCTGAGGCTGGTGAACTTCCGGCAGCATGCCGACAGCACGCTGCTGTTCGAGAGCGGCCTCACCGGCATCATCGGGCCC
>JBBQZD010000389.1:0-1858 GCA_038208045.1 Gemmatimonadales bacterium
ACCGAGCCGGCGTGCAGCACGCCGAACATCGCGCGGCGCGGATCGTCGGGCGCCAGCTGGTCGACGGGCACGACCACCGACACGCGCAGGGCGGCGATGCGCGGATTCACCACGGCGAGCGCGGCCGCGGCCGCGAGGGCCGCCACGCCCGAGGCGATGACGGCGCCGGCCGAACGGCGGGCGGTCGGGTCAATGACGAACGCGAGCGCGGGCACGACGATGGCGCCCGCAAAGACGACCGGGAGCACGTAGCCGACCATCTCACCGGCGAGCGCACGCGTCGGCAGCACGGCAAACGCCCCCGGCGCCACCACCGCGATGGTGAGCAGCGCGGCGCCGAGCCAGGCCGCCACCAGCACGATCGCCACGAGCGAGCGGCTCAACGCGAGACCAGGCGCACCGCGCCAGTGAGGAACGGGTTGGAGCGCTTCTCCTCGCGGATCGTCGTGGCCGGCCCGTGGCCGGCGTACACCACGGTCTCGTCGGGCAGCGCGGCAAAGCGGTCGAGCGACCGCGAGAGCGCGCCGGCGTCGCACAGCGGAAGGTCGGTGCGCCCGATGGAGCCGGCGAAGAGGCAGTCGCCCCCGAAGACGGCGCCGTGTCCGACGAACGCCACGTGTCCCGGCGCGTGGCCGGGCACGTGCATCACGTCGAAGCGCAGGGCGCCGACACCGACGACGTCCCCCTCGGCGAGCTCGGCGTCGGGTGGCGGCGGTGTTTCCGTGCGAAGCCCGAAGTGCCGGGCCTGCTCCGCGACGCTGTCGTACAGCGGCCGGTCGAGCGGATGCAGGAAGACGGGCACGTCCAGCACCCGCTTGACCGCGGCAATCGCTCCGACGTGATCGATGTGCCCGTGCGTCACCCAGATGCCACGCAATGCCCAGCCGTCGGCGGCGATGGTTGCAAGCAGCCGGTCGGCCTCATCGCCCGGATCAACGAGCACGGCCTCACGCGTGGCGGCGTCGCCCAGGAGATAGCAGTTCTCCTGAAACGGGCCGACGGTGAGGGTGCGCACGAACATCAGTGGCGCACCAGCACCGGCACGGGGGCGGGCGCCGGCTGCCCGGTGCGCATCGCGGTGAGGTACTTCTCGACCGCGATGGCCGCCGTCGTGGCGTCGCCCACGGCCGTCGTAACCTGCCGCGTGAGCTGCACGCGCACGTCGCCGGCGGCGAAGAGGCCGGGGATGGACGTCATCATGTTGGCGTCTGTGAGGATGTACCCGGCGGCGTCGTGCTCGAAGTGACCGTCAATGACGCCGGTGTTGGGCTTGAAGCCCACGAAGACGAAGCAGCCGGTCGACGTGAGGTCGCGGGCGTCGCCGGTCTTGACGTTGCGAATCTTCGCGTGCGTCATGAGCCCTTGCGCATCGCCGTGGATCGAGTCCACCACGGTGTCGTAGATGACCTCGATCTTCGGGTTCGCCAGCGCGCGCTTCTGCACGATCTTCGACGCGCGGAATTCGTCGCGGCGGTGCACCAGATAGACCTTGGCGGCGTAGCGCGTGAGGAAATCGGCCTCCTCGAGTGCGGCGTCGCCGCCGCCGACCACCATGATGGTGTGCCCCTTGTAGAAGGCACCGTCGCAGATGGCGCAATACGACACGCCCTTGCCGGCGTACTCGATCTCCCCGGGGACGCCGAGCTTCACGGGGGTGCCGCCGGCGGTGACGATGACGGCCGGCGCGCGGTAGGTGTCGCCGCCCTCGGTGCTGACGACGAATGCGCCGTCGGGCTGCTTGGTAATCTTCTCGACGCGCACGTAGGTCTGCAGTTCCATGCCGAACTTCACGGCGTGCGCCTGGGACTGTTTCATGATTTTACTTTATTCTCATAAAACACCTAAAAAATTTCACTAC
>JBBQZD010000390.1:0-1827 GCA_038208045.1 Gemmatimonadales bacterium
CGTCGCGGCGGCCCTCGATGCGCTCGCGGCGGCGCCGGGCGCGATCTCGCGTATCGCGCACGGCACCACGGTGGTGACCAACCTTCTGCTCGAGCGGCGCGGCGCACGCGTCGTGCTGTGCGCCACGGCGGGCGCCACCGACCTGCTGGAGCTGCGTCGGCAGGAGCGCGCGGCGCTGTACGACCTTGCAGCGCAGCATCCGGCGCCGCTGGTGGCGCCGGCCGACGTTGTCGGCGTGCGCGAACGGATCGAGCCGGGCGGCGTCCGCACCGCACTCGACGCCGCCGAGATTGCGCGGGTGGTGGCCGACGTGCGGCAGCGCGCGCCGGACGTCGTCGTCGTGTCGCTGCTGCACGCCTACGCCGATGGTTCGCACGAGTCGGCCCTGGCGGGGGCGCTCGCCAGCGCACTGCCCGGCGTGGACGTCGTCTGTGCGCACGAGGTGCTGCCGGAGATCCGGGAGTACGAGCGCACCGCGACAGCGGTGGCCGAAGGCTACGCGCGGCCCGCGGTCGGCCGCTACCTCACGCGCCTCGGCGCAACGGTGGAGGGGCGCGGCCATCCCGCGCCGAGCGTCATGACCTCCGGCGGTGGCATGCGCACGGCCGATGAGGCCGCGGGCGCGGCGGCCTCGCTGGCCTTGTCTGGCCCCGCGGGCGGCGTGGTGGGCGCGGCGGCCGTACTGCGCGCCGCGGGATTCGAGCGCGCCCTGACCATCGACATTGGCGGCACCAGCGCCGATGCCGGGCTGATTCTCGATGGTGAGCCGTTGGTGGAGGCGGGCGGTGACGTGGCTGGCGTGCCCATTGCCCTGCCGCGCGTGCTGGTGGACACCGTCTCGGCCGGCGGTGGTTCCATTGGCTGGATTGACGACGGCGGCGCCTTGCGGGTCGGGCCGCGCAGCGCGGGCGCCGTGCCCGGGCCCGCGGCGTTCGGGCGTGGCGGCACGCAGCCGACGGTCACCGACGCCAATCTCGTGCTGGGGCGCATTGCGTCGCACCACATGAGCGGCGGCGTGGCGCTCGATGTCGCGGCGGCGCGTGCCGCCGTGGCCGCGCTCGGCGAGCGCCTGCGCGTGAGCGTCGAACGCACCGCCGAGGCGATGGTGCGTATTGCCGACGCGGAAATGGCGCGCGCCCTGCGTCGCGTCAGCGTGGATCGCGGCGTGGACCCGCGCGGGTGCGTGCTCATGGCCTTCGGCGGCGGCGGACCGCTGCACGCCTGCGCCCTGGCCGATCTCGTCGGCGCCAGCCACGTGCTCGTGCCGCCGCACGCGGGCGTGCTGAGCGCGCTCGGGCTCGCCATTGCACCCGAGCGGCGCGAATCGGCCATGAGCGTCATGCAGTCTGTCGAGGTGCTCGACGCCCAGCGGGTGCGGCAGTGCGCGGACGCGCTCGCGGCCCGGGTGCGCGGCGCGGTGCGGGCGTGGACGGCGAGAACGCGATACGTCGGGCAGGGTTACGAGCTGGACGTGCCGTTCGTGCCGGGCGACGACGGGTCGGCAATTGCGACGCGCTTCACCGAGCGCCACCTGCTGCGCTATGGCTTCGTGCTCAACCGCGCCATCGAGGTGGTGGCCATGCGGCACACCGCAAGCGCCGAGCCGGAGCGGGTGCGCTTTGCGCGGCACGGCGCCTCGCGCTGGTCCGACGCCGAGCGCGTGGATGACGGCGGCCCGTGCGAGGCGACGGTGCCGGGCGAGGCGGTCATCACGCTGCCCGACGCCACGCTCGTCGTGGCGTCGGGGTGGCGCGCGCGCGCGCAGGGCGTTGGCGGCTGGCTGGGGGAGCCCGCGCCGTGACCACGCCCATCGATCCGCTGGCCAAT
>JBBQZD010000391.1:0-1817 GCA_038208045.1 Gemmatimonadales bacterium
CGTAATGGCGCTCTCGAACGACAACCCCTCACGCGCCGCCATGATGCACATGCCATGACGTGCGATCGGCGCGCTGAGGACAATCACGTCGCCAGGCTCGGCGCGCGTCGGTGCCGGCCGGAATCGCGCGTCCATCACGCCGACGCCCGTGGTGTTGATGAACAGTCCGTCGGCCTTTCCCCGCTCCACCACCTTCGTGTCGCCCGCGATAATGGGCACGCCCGCTGCACGCGCGGCCCCCGCCATGGCGGTGATCACGCGGTCGAGCACATCGAACGACAGCCCTTCCTCGAGGATGAAGCCGGCGGTGAGGCAGATGGGGCGCGCCCCCATCATGGCCACGTCGTTGAGCGTGCCGTGTACGGCCAGCGACCCGATGTTGCCGCCCGGGAACTCGAGCGGCTGCACCACGAACGAATCGGTGGAAATGGCGATCTCGCCGGCCGGAACGCTGACCACGGACGCGTCGCCAAGTTGCGCCAGCGCGGGGTTCTCGAAGTGCGGCAGGAAGTGCCGCGCCACGAGCTGCGCGCTGAGCTTGCCGCCGGAGCCGTGGCCCAGTTGCACCCGGTCGTTGGCCTCGAGCGGCAGCGGACACTGCAGCGCGGCGGGATTCACCGTGGACGTCATTGGCGGGCGTCCGCCGGCTCGGCGGTCCGGTACCTGGCCAGGTTGTAGTAGGCCGAGCAGGCACCCTCGCTGCTGACCATCGGCGCGCCAAGCGGACGCTCGGGCGTGCATTGCGTGCCGAACGCCGGGCACTGCGGCGGCCTGAGCCGTCCGGTGAGCACCTCGCCCGCGTGGCACGCGGTGGGCTCGACCACCTTGATATGGCCCACGCCGAACTTCAGCTCGGCGTCGAACGCGGCGAACTCCTCGCGCAACTTGAGGCCACTCATCTTGATCTCGCCGATGCCGCGCCACGGGCGGTCGGCCAGCTCGAAGACCTGCTCCACCAGGTCGCGTGCCGGCGGCGTCCCCAGCCGCCGGACCGAGCGCACGTACTGGTTCTCCACGACATGGCGCCCCTCCTCGAGCTGGGCCACCGCCATCGCGATGCCCTCGAGAATGTCCACCGGCTCGAACCCGGTGACGATGATGGGCACCTGGTACTTCGCGGCGATCGGCTCGTACTCCGTCCATCCCATCACGGCGCAGACGTGGCCCGCCGCGAGGAAGCCCTGCACGCGGTTGTCCGGCACCTCCATGATGGCCGCGATCGCCGGCGGCACCGTGACATGCGACACCAGCACGCTGAAGTTTCGCACGCCGAGCTGCCGCGCGCGAAAGACGGCCATGGCATTGGCCGGCGCCGTGGTCTCGAAGCCGACGGCGAAGAAGACGACCTCCTTGTCCGGATTTTGCCGCGCCAGCGCCAGCGCGTCGAGCGGGGAGTAGACGATGCGCACGTTGCCGCCGCGCGCGCGGACCTGCTGGAGATCGCAGTCGCTGCCGGGCACGCGCAACATGTCGCCGAACGACGTGAAGAGCACCTCGGGGCGCGCGGCGATGGCCAGCGCCTTGTCAATCTGTTCTAGCGGCGTGACGCAGACCGGGCAGCCCGGGCCGTGGATCATCTCGACCGCGCCCTCCAGCAGCTCATCGAGTCCCTGCCGCACGATGGTGTGCGTCTGCCCGCCGCACACCTCCATCAGCGTCCAACACCGCGTGGCACGCAGCCTGATGCGCTCGATGAGCGCCCTCGCGATGCCGGCCACGCGAGACACCGCGAGGGACTGAACGGGGTAAACTCGCCGGTGCGAAGCGCGGCGGCGGCGGGGTGGGCCCGACACCCGAGGTAGTCGGGCAGACTCCTC
>JBBQZD010000392.1:0-1787 GCA_038208045.1 Gemmatimonadales bacterium
CGTTCCCTCTCGTGCTCATCGTGCACGGCAATCACGACATGACCAAGTACTCCGACCCGGGCTACGCGTACCTCGGCGAGCTGCTCGCGAGCCGCGGCTACATCCTTGCCTCGGTGGACGAGAACTTCCTCAACGGCAACCTGCGCGGCGAGAACGACGCGCGCGGCTGGATGCTGCTGCAGCACCTCGTGGCCTGGCAGCGGTTCAACGCCGACAGCGCGTCGCCGCTGCGGGGCAAGGTGGACATGACACGCATTGCGCTGATGGGCCACTCGCGCGGCGGCGAGGCGGTGGCGGTGGCCGCCGCGTTCAACCGCCTCTCCCGCTACCCCGATGACGCGCGCGTCACCTTCGACTTCCACTTCGACATCCGCACGCTGGTGGCCATCGCGCCCGTGGATGGCCAGTACCGCCCGGCCGACCAGGGCACGCCGCTCGACGACGTCAACTACCTGGTGCTGCACGGCGCGCACGACAGCGACGTCTCGACCTTCATGGGGCAACGGCAGTATCAGCGCGTGCGCTTCACCGGCCCCGGGCCATGGCGCAAGTCGGCCATCTACATCTATCGCGCCAACCACGGGCAGTTCAACACGGTCTGGGGGTCGAGCGACGTCGGCCCCGAACAGGGCCTGTTCCTCAACCGGGCGTCACTGCTGAGCGGCGACGAGCAGCGCCAGGCCGGCAAGGTCTTCATCAGCGCCTTCCTCGACCTCACGCTGCGCGGGGCGGCCGCGTACGAGCCAATCTTCCGCGATGCGCGCACCGCAGGGGCGTGGCTGCCGCGCACCATCTACCTGACGCGCCACGAGGATCCCAGCACGCAGCGCCTTGCCGACTTCGAGGAAGACGTCGACGTGACGACGGGCTCACGACCGGGCACGGTCCTCGCGGGGCGACAGCTGATGGCGTGGCGCGAGCTGGGCCTGACGATGCGCTCGCGCGGCAACCTGCCATACGAAAATCACGCGGTCCGGCTCGGCTGGTCGCCGCCGAAGTCCCCCGCGCCCGCCGCGTCGTACGTCGTGCGATTCGCCGACTCCACCGCCGCCGCGCTGCAGCTCGGGGACCGGTCGGTGCTCGTCTTCGAGGCCGAAGGTGAATCGGAGAAGGCGAAGGCGCTGACGCCCGCCGACACCGCGCCGGGGACAGGGCCGATGCCGAAGCCGCCGCGATTCGCCTGGCTGCCGGGGTGGCTCACGGCGCTGGCGCATCGCGACTCGGCGGCCGCGCGAGACAGCGCGCGCACGCCGGGCGCATCGCGCGACAGCACGCGCGCGGCGAAGAAGGCGAGCGCCGACTCGGCACGGCCCATCGACTTCCACGTGGAGCTGGTGACGAGCGATGGCGTGCGGGCCTCGGTGGCGCTGCTCGACCTCGCGCCGCTCCCCCCGCCGCTCACGATCCGGCTGTACAAGTGGGCGCGGCATGAGAAGCAATGGAATGGCGGCCGGGAATTCGATCAGGTGCTCACGAAGTATTCGGTGCCGCTGGGGCCGCTGGTCCGGTCCGTGCCCGGCTTCGACCCCGCGCGCGTGCGCGAGGTGCGCTTCATCTTCGACCGGACGCCGGCGGGCAGCGTCCTGCTCGACAACATCGGGTTCGAGCGAGCGGCGGCGCCGTAGGCCGCCGGCCCAGGTCGCGCGCGCCCAGGTCGCGCGCGCCCACGTCGCGCGCGCACGGCGGAGGCGCGCTGGACGCCGGCCGGCCCACCTTTCGGCGCGCATGGCGGCGTGACGAACAACGTCAGGCAGGCCGAGCGTGTGGCGGCGCGGACGAGCTTCATC
>JBBQZD010000393.1:0-1769 GCA_038208045.1 Gemmatimonadales bacterium
GCTCCGCGCCAGCCGGAAGCAGCGCCACGGCCCGAGGGTTGATGAGCGTGATGCGCCCCTCGGCGTCCACCGCCACCACGCCGCTGGCCACGTCGCGCAGCACCGCCGCGAGCTGCCGCTCCGCCCCCTCGAGCGCATCGCGGCTCGCCCCAAGGTCGGCGGCCATGCGGCGGAACGCGGCAAACACCGGCTCGAACTCCACCGGCGGCCGCCCGTCGGGCAGCGGGGCGCGCGCGCCGCTGGCGATGGCCAGCGCCCCGGTGCGCAGCGTGTTGATGGGGCGCGCGAACGTGCGAGCCGCGATGCCGCTGAGCCAGAACGCCGCCATGGCGCCGAGTGCGGTCACCAGCAGTACGAGCACGGCCAGGTCACGCCGGCGCCGATCGAGCGCCAACTCGTCGCTGCGCGCCGGCGCCGACAGGACCAGCCGCGCGCCGTTGGGATCGAGCGCCGCTCGATAGCCGAACCGCACGTCAATGCCATTGACGGTTTCGTCCAGGCCCGCCAGCAGGTCGTCATTGTCGCCGAGAGCGCGCACGACCATCGGCGGCAGCAGGCGTCCGACGGGGGCCAGCGCGTCGTAGAGCGGATCGCTCGCGCCCACCAGCAGGCCGTCGGAGTAGAGCAACAGCGGCGTCTCGAAGCGCAGCGAGGCTTCCGTGAGCTGGACGTTGTCCGACGCCGCCACACCGCGCAGGGTTTCGCGGACCAGGAGGTCGCGGCTCTGCCGGTCGTCGGCCTGGAGGCGACGGTACGTCCACGCCGCAAAGCCGCCCGCGGGCAGCACGAAGAACGCGAACAGCGCCAGCGACAGCTGCAGCCGGTAGCTGCGCGGCCAGCCGCGGAACCGGGCGCGCACCCAGCGATGCGCCGTCCCCTCCGCCGCGAACAGCATGCCCCACAGGAAGGCCACGACCAGCAGGTCAATGAGCACCAGCAGCGCCCCGCGCGGCGCCAGCACTTCGAGCGGGCGCAGTTCCACCCGCGCGTGCACGCGCGCCAGCCCGGCGTCGCCCGCCGGCAGCACCCAGTCGCCATGCACCTCGTCCACGCGCCGCGTCCAGCGCTGCGGGTTCTCCGCGACGCCGCGCGGGTCGCTCAGCTGGAGCGTGTACGGCGGCTCCGCGCTGGGCGGCTGTCCCAGGCCGAGCAGCGCAATGAAGGGATCGGCGGGCACGAGCTTGGTGCGCGGCGACACCACCACGGTTGTCACGGAACCGCCGGCGTGCGGTACCGCCAGCACCAGCTGCGCCACGGGGGCCGCCGTCGTCTGCCGCAGCACCGGCTGCCGCAGACGGCGCGCCTCCGCCGCGAACACGTCCAGTCCGAACGTGACGCCGGCCGCCATCCCGACGCGCAGGTCGGCCACGGCGCGACCTCCGCTGTCCCACGCGGTGAGTTCCGCGGGAAAGCCCGCCGCCCCGAGCTCGCTGGCGGCATATCTCGCCAGCAGGCCGACACGCGAGCCCGTCGGCGGTGCGCTCGTGAGGTCGCCCGCGATGCGCTGCAGCAGCGACGTCGCGTACGAATCGGCGCCACCCAGGCCGGCCACGTCGCGCTCGGCCATCTGCACGCGCTGCCGCACCGAGGCGGCCCACACCAGCGTCACCGCGCCGCACGCCGCCACGAACGAGGCGTGGAGGACGAAGCCGCGGGCGCGTCTCGCGAGGCCGAGCGCGAGCATCGCCGCGATCCACAGCACCGGAGACCAGGCCGGCCAGCGCCCGGGGGCGGACCAGAGCACGGGAGCGGCGAGGGCGGCCACCGCC
>JBBQZD010000394.1:0-1761 GCA_038208045.1 Gemmatimonadales bacterium
GGGCCAGCGCGGTACGGTCTTCCTCATCACGCTCGGGACGGGGACCGGATCGGCGCTGTTCTTCAACGGGATTCTGGTGCCGAACCTCGAGCTGGGGCACATGGAGATCCGCGGCCGCGACGCCGAGCGCCGGTCCGCCGCGGCCGCCCGCCTGCGGCGTGCGATCAGCTGGAAGGCCTGGGCGACGGACCTCGACGAGCACCTGCTGGCCATCGAGAAGCTGTTCTCGCCCAAGCTGTTCATCATCGGCGGCGGCGTGTCCAAGCGGTCGGAGCGGTTCATCCCGCGCCTCACGGTGCGCGCGGCCGTGGTGCCGGCGAAGTTGCTCAACGACGCCGGGATCGTGGGTGCAGCGATGGCGGCCGCCGAGACGGAGGCCGCGAAGGCCGGCTGACCCGCGTCCGGGCGGCGGGCGCTGACCCGGGCATACGGGTCGCGAGCGGACTCGCGGTCAGGCCCGCGTCCGGGCGGCCCGCGCAGTGAAGCGGACAGCCCCCGGGGTGCTAGACCGGGCTGAACCGACGGGACGTTCGCCGGTGTCGACCGAATCCGTCCTCTTGAGGCACGGCTCAGCATCCCCGGTGCTAGCGGTGATGCACGGTCGGATCCACGGGGATGACCCGGCCGAACGTGGCGCCGGATAGCACCGCGGGTGGTACTCGTGCGTTTGGTCACGGCGCACGGCGCTCGAGACCACCGCGCCCGGGTGCCTCGTGTGAGCTCACTCGCAGTCAGGCCCGCGCGCGCAGCCCCGAGAGCGCCTCCGTCGATCCCGACGTGATCAGGTTCTCGCCCGCGCGCAGCGCGCGCTCCTCGGGCGGGTTCGCCTCGTACGCCCCGTCCGGCTGGAGGATCGCCAGCGTCACCACGCCGTCCGCCCGCAGCTCGCCGACGGTCACGCCGGTCAGCGGGCTGTCCGCAACAACCTCCACCTCCTCAAGCGAGAACGACAGGTTCCCGTGCGAGAGCGCGGCATCGATGAAGTCCGCGACCCGCGGGCGGATCGCCAGCTCCGCGGCCCGCCGCCCGGCCATCGTGTAGGGCGACACGATCCGGTTCGCGCCCGCCTGGAGCAGCTTCGCCTCCGCTCCCTGGGCACTCGCCCGGGCCACGATGAACAGCGACGGGTTCATCGCCCGGGCCGACAGCGTGATGTAGACGTTGTTGGCATCCGAGTCGACCGTCGTGATCAGGCCCCGGGCCCGCTCCACGCCGGCCGCGCGCAGGGTCGCGTCGTCCGTGGCGTCGCCCATGACGACGAGGTGCCCGTCCGCCGCGGCACGCTCGAGGCTCTGCGCGTGGACGTCGATGACGACGAACCGCTGCCCGGTGTGCACCAGCTCGGCGATCACCGTGGACCCGACCCGTCCGTACCCGCAGACGATGTAGTGGTCACCCAGGGTCTTGACGGCCGCACGCATCCGCTTCGCCTCCCGCCGGCCGCTCGCGGCCTCGCTGATGATGGTCTCGGCCACGATGCCGATGGACCCGAAGATGATCCCGACGCCCGCGACGGCCAGGATCATCGTCCACAGGCGCTCCGGGAAGCCGACCAGCTCGTGGACCTCGCGGTAGCCCACGGTCGTGAGGGTGATCACGGTCATGTAGACGGCGTCCTCGATCGGCCACCGGAACACGACGCTGTAGCCCGCGCTGCCGATGACCGTCACGGCGAGCACGGCCATGATCCAGGTCCGGAGGTGGCGCCCGCGGATCGCCTCCGCCGTCGCGTGCAGGAGTCGCTCGAGCGGGTGCCCAAGG
>JBBQZD010000395.1:0-1757 GCA_038208045.1 Gemmatimonadales bacterium
ACGGGTCCTGCGCCGGACTGACGTTGATCCACTGCTCCGTCGGATAGCTGACCTTCACCACGCCGCTACCGCTGCCGTAGACGGAGTTCGGATCGAGCGGATCGGCGATGATGGTGCCCCACTCCCAAGTCGGTACCGCGCTCCAGTCGAACGGCGTGATCTCGCCGAAATTGCCGCGATTGCGCACCCGGATCGAGCCGGCATCCTGCTGGGTGGCGTAGATCCAGTACGGCGTCGAGTTGTCGACCGAAACGTGATAGACCTGCTCGGTGGACTGATTGTACCACGAACTCCAGGTCGTGCCGGCATCGAGCGAGACGATGAGGCCCTGATCGTAGCCGAGGATGATCCGGCTGCCGTTGGTGGGGTCGATCCACGCCTGCTGCGGATCGTCGCCCCCCGGAGCGCCCTTGAAGCCCGTGAACGTCTTGCCGCCGTCGGTGGACCGGTAGGCGGCGGTGTTGAAGGTGTACACGATGTCGGGGTTGTGCGGGTCGACGTAGACGCCGCAGCTGTAGCCACCCTGCCCGTTGCGGACGCGGGTATCGTCGGCCGCCATCTGCCGCCACGTCGCACCACCGTCGTCGGATCGCCAGAGCGCCGTATTGGTGATCAGGAAGACTCGCTGCGCATTGGTGCCCATGGCCACGGCCACCGAGGTGCGTCCCTCGAGGCGCGGCAGGCCGCCGCCTTGCACCTGCGTCCACGTGACGCCGTTGTCCGCCGACTTGTAGAGCCGCGTCTGCGGCGGCGTGGTGTCGCCGGCGGCCCGCTGCGCAAGACTGAACTGCGGCGACCGCAGGCGGTCCTGGTTATAGGCCGGCGGCGCGTAGTGCTTCATCGTGGTGGCGAAAATGACATGCGGCACGTCGAAGGCCCGCGCGAGCTTGTTGATGCCCGTCTCGTCGTCCACGTACAGCGTGCGCGTCCAGGTGCGTCCCCCGTCGGCGCTGCGAAAGACCCCGCGCACGTCGCTCTTCTTGAGCGGGTCGCCGAGTGCGCCCACCATCACGACGTCCGGGTCCTTCGTGTCCACGAGCATCGTCTGGATATGCCGGCTCGCCGCGAGTCCGAGATGTTGCCAGGTCTTGCCCGCATCCACGGACTTGTAGACGCCGTTGCCTTGGTCGATGGTGCCGCCCGTGAGCATGTCGCCGGTGCCGACGTAGACCACATCGGCATTCGACGGCGCCACCTCAACCGCGCCGATGGACGAGACCTCGCGGACGGCATCGAAGATCGGGTACCAGACCTCTCCGGCGCTCGTCGTTTTCCACACGCCACCGCCTGGGAACCCCGCATAGAAGGTGCCGGGTTCCCCGATGACGCCGGTGACGGCCGCCACGCGCCCGCCGCGGAACGGGCCGATATTGCGCCACGCGAGCCCGGCAAGCAGCCGCGCATCCACGGCCTGCGCGCCGAGTGGCGCGACGCTGGAGGAACCGGCCAGCAGCACGATCATGGCCGTGAGCGCACGGCGGACTGAAGGGAGGCGCATCTGGAATTCCTTGCCGTGAGGGGAGAATGGGCCGAGCACAACGTACCGGGCCGCGCGCGGCGCGGTCAGTCCTGCTGGGCCGCGCCGGCGAGCGGGCGCGGCTGCTGCGCGCCTGCTCGCCACAGGATATCCCCGTCACGCGGTAGGGCGACCCTTTGCAGGCGCCGCAAGTCGGTTGACAGTCTCCGGGTGCCATCCTAAAATAGGACGCGCTGACAAACGTCAGGAGTAGCACGGTTCGAGTGCGCGTGGTTTCGCG
>JBBQZD010000396.1:0-1705 GCA_038208045.1 Gemmatimonadales bacterium
CTGCACGAGCTCGTCCACGGAGTAGGCGAGCTCCATGCGGTAGACCTTGGCCGAGTTCACGATCCGCGTCATGTGCTCGCGCAGGCGGAAGATGGCGGGGCCGCGCGGTGTCGCATAGCAGCGGATGCCCTCGAAAATCGAGGAGCCGAACTGCATGGAGTGGGCGAGGACGTGGACCTGGCAGTCGTCCCAGCGGACGAAGGTGCCGTCTTTCCAGATCCAGTCGGTCTTGGTGAGTTTGGACATGTTCCGGGGAAATGGCAGGGAAGGGGAAGAGGCAGGGCGGGGGAAGAGGAAGAGGACGGGACGACGGCGCCTACAGCAGGCTGCGGATCCAGCCGCCGTCCACGGCGATGGACTGCGCGGTGATATAGCTCGCGGCTTCGGAGGCGAGGAAGGCGGCGAGGGCGGCGAACTCGCGCGGTTCGCCGAGGCGGCCCATGGGGATCTGGCCTTCCCAGCGCGCGAGTTCGTCCGCGGGCGTCGTGCCATTCATCTTGGCGTTGGCGGTTGCCAGTGCATCGACGCGCTCGGTGCGTGTGTAGCCCGGCATTAGGTTGTTGACCGTGATGCCATGCGGCGCCACCTCGTTGGCCAGCGTGCGTGCGAAGCCGGTGACCGCGGCGCGCAGCGAGTTGGACAGGATGAGGTTGTCCACCGGCTGCTTCACGGCGATGGACGTGACGTTCAGGATGCGCCCCCAACGCCGCTCCTTCATGCCGGGCAGCACCGCCCGACAGAGGTTCACGACGCTGTCGAGCGTGAGCGCGACGGCCCTCGGCCACGCGTCCGCCGGCAGTGACTCGAAGGTGCCCGCTGGCGGACCGCCGGCGTTGGTGACGAGCACGTCCACGCGCCCGAACTCGCGCAGCGCCGCGGCCACGAGCGCCTCGACGTCGGCGGCACGCGACACGTCCGCCGCGACGCCGATCGCGCGCACGCCATGCGTACTCGCAAGCTCACGCGCCACGGCTTCGATACGGGCGGCGTCCCGCGCGGCAAGCACCAGGTCGGCGCCCTCGGCTGCCAGCGCCTCGGCGATGGCGCGACCGAGCCCGCGGCTCGACGCCGCCACCAGGGCCACGCGCCCGCGCAGTTGCAGATCCATGAGGTTCGCCTCCCGGCGCTACTTCTGGTGGAAGTACGCGTCGGTCTTGCTGATCCAGTCGGCGCGCGGCGGGTTGAACACGTCGACGTCAACCGTGTCCTCGAGCGCCTCCGCCTTGTGCGGCACGTTGGACGGGATGACGAGCGTTTCGCCCGCGCGCACGTCGATGACCTCCGATTCGTCGGCGCCAATCCAGAAACGCAGCGCCCCTTCGACGATCCACGTGATCTGCTCGTTCTCGTGCTGGTGCCGCGGCACGACGGCGCCCTTCTTGAGATAGACGTGCGCGAGCATCAGCCGCTCGCCGTACACGAACTTGCGCTCGATGGCGTCGGTAACGATTTCGCGGGGCATGCTGTCCCAGCGTTGGTGCGTGACCGTATCAGACATTGGAATTGGCAAAGTGGTCGGATGTGTGGCGCCGTTCGTGCGCCGGCGTAGCAAAGTTATGACGTCAAAAAGTTTTCCACCACCACGTCCTCGCGCCGCCGGTTGGCAGCGCGAGGGCGCGGATGCGTGCTACTTGAGGCGTGCCTTGGTGGAACGCGGCACCGGCGCGCAGGCCGGCCACGTGCGCGGTCCCTGCGGCCCTCGACC
>JBBQZD010000397.1:0-1660 GCA_038208045.1 Gemmatimonadales bacterium
CGGCTCTCGCGCGGGTCGCCGTCGAGCTCGGCGATGGCGAGCCACTCCGACGCGCCCAGTGCCTGCGGCACGGCGAAGGTTGCGCCGCGTCCGTTGCGCATCAGGTAACGGCCGGGCTCGCCGGCGCGCTGCCTCGCCAGCCGGTCGGGGTAGGCGAGGGCCACGAGCAGGCCGATGGTCGCCTCGTCGGGCGCGCTCGCTTCGCGTTGCGCACCGATGATCCGTCGCAACGCGTCGCCCTCCTGCCGGGCGCGCTGCAGCCGGCCGCGGTCGGCGCGGCGCGCACGGGCAAACTCCGCGTCGCGGAGCGCGCGCACGCGGTCGGCGAGGTCGGCGTCGCCCTCCGCCGTCTCGCGCGGAAAAACGTCGCGCTCGCCGAGCAGCGCCGCCACATCGCAGGCCAGTGCGCCGTGCCCTAGCTCGTCGCCCCTGATCACGAGGTGCGCGAGCCGCGGGTGCACGCCCACCGTCGCCATCCGCCGACCGTGCGCGGTGAGCCGCCCGTCTGCGTCGAGCGCATCGAGATCGCGCAGCAGCGCACGTGCCGCGCCGAGTGCGCCGGCGGGCGGCGCGTCGAGCCACTGCAGGGACATCACGTCCTCGATGCCCGCCGCCGCAAGCTCGAGCGCCAGCGGCGCGAGGTCGGCCTCGAGGATCTCCGGCGTCCGCTGGGCCAGCAGTTGCGCATCGTCGCCCTCGGCCCACAGCCGATAGCACACGCCCGGGCCCAGCCGCCCGGCGCGCCCGCGCCGCTGGTCAGCGCTCGCCCGCGACACGCGCGTCGTCGTGAGGCGCGTGAGCCCGCTGCGCGCGTCCAGCCGCGGCACCCGCGAGAGCCCGCTGTCGATGACCACGCGCACCCCCTCGATGGTCAGGCTCGTTTCGGCGATGGCCGTGGCCAGCACGACCTTGCGCCGTCCCGACGGACTCGGCTGGATGGCGCGGTCCTGCGCGTCCAGCGGCATCGCGCCATACAGCGGAATAACGTCCACGGTGCCGCCGACATCCGACAGGGCAGTGGCCGTGCGCGCAATCTCCCCTTGGCCGGGCAGAAAGACGAGCACGTCACCCGCCTCGTCGGTCAGCGCGGCGCGCGCCGCGGCCGCCGCCGATGCGTCAATCCACTGCCGCTCACGCGGCGGGCGATAGCGCGTGTCCACCGGAAACAACCGGCCGTGGCTCTCCACCACGGGCGCACCGCCAAGCAGGGCCGCCACCGGCGCGGTGTCGAGCGTGGCCGACATCACCAGCACGCGCAGGTCGTCGCGCACCACGTCGCACGCCTGCAGCGTGAGCGCGAGGCCCAGGTCGCCGGGCAGGTTGCGCTCGTGGAACTCGTCAAACAGCACGGCGCTCACGCCGTCGAGCGTGGCGTCGTCCTGCAGCATGCGAGTGAGCACGCCCTCCGTGACCACTTCGATGCGCGTGCGACGAGACACGCGCGACTCCAGGCGAACACGGTAGCCGACCGTGCCGCCCACTTCCTCGTCGAGCAGGCGCGCCATCTGGTGCGCGGCGGCGCGCGCGGCCAGGCGCCGCGGCTCGAGCACGATCACGCGGCCCGTGCACCACGGCTCGTCCAGCAGTGCCAGCGGCACGCGCGTGGTCTTGCCCGCCCCCGGCGGCGCCACGAGCACGGCCCGGCCTGCCGAGCGCAGGG
>JBBQZD010000398.1:0-1658 GCA_038208045.1 Gemmatimonadales bacterium
CTCGCGCAGGGCGCGCGCCGTGGCCAGGCCCACCAGCCCGCCGCCGACGACGAGGATCTTCACGCGTCCAGCGCGGCGCGAAAGAGGGCGGGAAGGTCCACGACGATCGGTGCACTCGCGGCGACGGGGAGCCACTCGAGAAGGGCCGAGCAGATTTCCGGACGTTCGTCGCCCGGGCGCCATCGCTCCACCAGGCGCGCGTCGGCGTCCACAATCCAGTACTCGGGCACACGCACGTCCTGATAGAACTGCCGCTTCGTGATGCGGTCGTGGCGCGCGGTGGAGGGCGAGAGCACCTCGACGGCCAGTTCGATGGCCCGAACGTCGGACCACTCGACCTCACGCATTGGCCGGTCCGCGCGCAGCACGAACAGGTCGGGCTGCACCAGCGCATCGGCGCGCAGCTCGAGGTCGGCCGGGCTCATGAGCACCCGGAAGCCGGCGAATTGGCGCACCGGCTGGAGCGCGAGAAAGAGCTCGCCCACGACGGCCTGGTGGCGTGTGCGGGGCGCCGACGTCACGAGCAGCTCGCCGGCAATGCACTCGTACCGATTGCCGTCGGCGGGACATCGGCGCACGCTCGCGGGCGTGTGCCACTGCTGGGTGAGCGCGACCATGCCCATAGAGTACGCTCGGCGAATGGAAAAAGAAACTCGGCCACGCCCCGAAGGTCGCAGCCGAGCGAGGGCGCACCGTCATCCGACGTTTGCGCCACGCATCACTTCACCCGCAGAGCACCGAGCCGCCGTTGACGTTCACGATTTCGCCGGTGATGTGGCGGGCCTCGTCGGTGCAGAGGAAGACCGTCGGAAAGGCGATGTCGTCGGGGCTCGCGACGCGGCCGACGGGAATGCCGGCGGCGATGCGCGCCTTGCCGCCGTCGGCGTAGGGCACGTCGCACATCTCGGTGTCGACCCAGCCGGGGGCGACGGCGTTGACGGTGATACCGTGCTTGGCGACTTCGACGGCCACCGACTTGACGAAGCTGATCATCGCGCCCTTGGAGGCGCCGTAGTCGGCGTGCATGGCCTCGCCGCGCTGGCCGGCGGTGCTGGCGATAAGCACGACGCGTCCGCCGGGGGTCATCACGCGGAGCGCGGCGCGCGTGGTGAAGAACATGGAGTCGACGTTCTGGCGCATGGTGCGGCTCCAGCGGTCGTCGGTCATGGCGCTGGCGGGGACTTCGTCCACGGGCCAGATGCCGGCGTTGCCGACGAAGAGGTCGAGCCCGCCGAGTTCGCGCACGGTGTGGGCGACGAGGGTTTCGGCGCCGTCGGCGGTGGCGATGTCGGCGGCGCAGATGGCGGCGCGGACGCCGAAGGCGTGGCACTGCGCGGCGACGGCGGTGGCGTCGTTGGTGCGGGAGTGAAAGCCGATGCAGACGTCGGCGCCGGCGGCGGCGAGGGTGCGGGCGACGGCGGCGCCGATGCCGCGGGAGGCGCCGGTTATGAGGGCGCGCTTGCCTTTGAGTGAGAACATGTGTGGGGCTCCGTTGCGAGGTGCTTTGCCAAATGTACGCTTGCGCGGCGCGCATCGCCGGGGCATTTGTGTGCGGCGCGCATTGCGGGGCATTTGTGCACCGCGCGCAACGCCGGCCATCTCCCGTTGCGAAATTGCTCGGACCTGGACTGCGCGCTTCGCGCGCTGAATGGTCCTGC
>JBBQZD010000399.1:0-1619 GCA_038208045.1 Gemmatimonadales bacterium
TAGCCCAGGAACTTCTCGCGCTGCACCGGCGACAGCTTGCCGAGCACGAGCTTCTCGATGTCGTCGGCGACCTCGTAGATGATCGAGTAGTAGCGGATCTCGATCCCCTCGGACTTCGCCAGCTCGCGGGCCTGTGCGGTCGCACGGACGTTGAAGGCGATGATGACGGCCTGCGAGGCCTTCGCCAGCTGGATGTCGCTCTCGGTGATCTGCCCGACGCCGTTGAGCAGCATCCGGACGCGGACTTCGTCATTGCCCTGCTTGCTGAGGACGACCGCGATCGCCTCTGCGCTGCCCTGCACGTCGGCCTTGGAGACGACGGCCACTTCCTTCTGCGCGCCGGCCTGAATGCGGGCGAGCATGTCGGTGAGCGAACCGCGCCCGGCATTCACGGCGGCGGAATTCTTCTCGCGGATAGAGCGGGTGCGGAACTCGCTGATCTCGCGGGCGCGGCCCTCATCCTCGACCGCGACGAACTTCTCGCCGGCCGAGGGAACGCCGGACAGGCCCAGGATTTCCACGGGCGCGGACGGCCCGGCTTCCTTCACCTGGGCGCCCTTGTCGTTGATCACCGCGCGCACGCGGCCCCACTCGGCGCCGGCCACGACGATGTCGCCCTGGAACAGCGTGCCCTTCTGGATCAGCACGGTGGCCACCGGGCCCCGACCGCGATCCAGACGGCTCTCGATCACCACGCCCTCGGCGTTGCGCTCCGGATTGGCCTTGAGGTCGAGGACCTCGGCCTGGAGCGAGATGGCTTCGAGCAGCTTGTCGAGATTGATCTTCTTGGTCGCAGAAACCTCGATCTCCTGTGTATCGCCGCCGAGCGATTCCACCACGATCTCGTGCTGCAGCAGTTCCTGCTTCACGTTCTCCGGCTTCACGCCGGGCTTGTCGATCTTGTTCACGGCCACGATCAGCGGCACGCCGGCCGCCTTGGCATGGCTGATTGCCTCGATCGTCTGGGGCATCACGCCGTCATCGGCGGCCACGACCAGCACAATGATGTCGGTCACGCTCGCGCCGCGGGCACGCATGGCGGTGAAGGCCGCGTGGCCCGGGGTGTCGATGAAGGTCACGCGGTCACCGGTGGGCGTGGTGACCTGGTAGGCACCAATATGCTGGGTAATGCCGCCGGCCTCATGGCCCGCGACATCAGCCTGGCGCAGCGCGTCGAGCAGCGATGTCTTGCCGTGGTCGACGTGGCCCATGATCGTGACAACGGGCGCCCGGGTGACCAAGTCCTTGTCGATGTCGGTCTCGCCTTCGAGGCCGATCTCGACGTCGCTTTCCGCGATCCGCTTGGAGCGGTGGCCGAATTCCTGGACCACCAGCTCGGCGGTATCGGCATCGATGGACTGCGTCAGCGTCGCCATGACGCCCATGCGGAACAGCGCCTTCACCACTTCGCCGCCACGCGCGGCCATGCGGTTTGCGAGTTCCTGCACCGTGATGGCTTCGGGAATGATGACGTCGCGCACCACCTTTTCGGTGCCGGCACGCAGACGCGCCAGCTCCTGCTGCCGGCGCTCACGGTCACGGGCACGCCGCATGGACGCGATCGAGCGGCTGCGGTCATCATCGCCTTCGATGGCGGCCTGTACGTCGATGCGGCCGCG
>JBBQZD010000400.1:0-1609 GCA_038208045.1 Gemmatimonadales bacterium
CGGACGTCTCCCAGAGGTGCGACTCGTAGATCAGCGGCGTCTTGACCTCGACGTAGCCCCGCGCAGCCTGCAACCGCCGGTTGAGCGCGATCAGCTCGTTGAACAGCGCAGTGCCGCGCGGCAGCCAGAACGCCACCCCCGGCGAGACCTCGGAGAACGTGAACAGCCCGAGCTCGCGCCCGAGCTTGCGGTGGTCGCGCGCACGGGCCTGCTCGAGGCGCTCGAGGTGGGCGTCGAGCTCCTTCTGCTTGAAGAACGCGGTGCCATAGACGCGCGTGAGCATCTGGCGCGAGGCGTCGCCGCGCCAGTAGGCGCCGGCCACCGACTGCAGCTTCACCGCGCCGATGCGCTTGGTCGACGGCGCGTGCGGGCCGCGGCAGAGGTCGGTGAACGGGCCGTTGGTGTAGAGGCTCACCATGTCGAGCGGGTGCTCGGCGTCGGCGTTGGCGACGAGGTCCTCGATGAGCTCGACCTTGTAGTCCTGGCCCTCGCCGTGGAAACGCTCGAGCGCCTGCTCGACGCCAATGTCCTCGCGCGTGAAGGGCTCGTCGGCGGCGATGTGCTCGCGCATCTTCGCCTCGATGGCCGCGAAGTCCGCGTCGGAGATCGACGTGCCCTCGGGGAACTCGAAGTCGTAGTAGAAGCCGTGCTCGATCGGCGGCCCGATCGAGATCTTCACGCCCGGATAGAGCTCCATCGCGGCCGCTGCGAGAACGTGGGCGGCGTCGTGGCGGATGAGGTCCAGCGCGTCCTGGCCGCTGCGCTCGGTGATGACCTCCAGGGGCTCGCCGTCGAGCAGCGGGCGCGCCAGATCGCGGACCTCGCCGGCCTGGCGCACGGCGAGCGCGGCCTTGGCCAGCCCCGGGCCGATGGCCGCGGCGGCGGCGGCGCCCGTGGCGCCGTCGGCGAGCTCGAGCGGCGTGCCGTCGGGGAGCGTGACCTTCATCGCTCCGATGCTACGTGAGGGCGGCGGCGGAGCGGTCGTTCGGGCCTGTACGAACGGACGTTCGTGGCAACGTGTTACTATGTCCGTTCCCCCGCGGGTCGGAGCCGAGCAAACGTGCCGGCTCACCGCGTTGTCGCGACGGCCGTCTCTCGGCCTCTGCCTTCCGGGTCGCGACGGCACGGAGACCCGCCGGGGAACTCGAATCCGACCGGCGCTGCGCCGTGCGCATGGAGTGCGTTCGCGTGTCGCGCCGCCGCGAAGGACCCGAACCCATCATGTCTCCCAAGTCCCTGATCGCCGTCTGCGGCTCGTGCATCGCTGTCGCCGTCCCGGCCTCCGCCCTGGCCGCCGGCCCCCTGGCCGCGCCCGCCCCGTTGGGCCCCCACACCACCGTCGAGGCCAAGATCCGCGCCTACGCGCATCGCACCGCCGCGCGCAAGACGCTCGCGCTCGCTCGCACGGACGCGCGCGTCCGTCACGCCGAGGTCAGCTCGGCGTACCGCGACCGCCTCGGCGGACTGTCCGTCCGCGAGATGCGCCGCGAGCGCGTCCGGCTGCGCGACCACATCCAGGCCACGCGCCGGGCGGCCGGCAAGCGCCGTGCACAGCGCCGGTCGGAGTCCTCCGCCTCCCCGCAGCTCGCGGCCATCGCCGCCTGCGAGT
>JBBQZD010000401.1:0-1607 GCA_038208045.1 Gemmatimonadales bacterium
CACGGACCACGGCCGGTCCTCTACCCGCCCCCGTTGCCGGTCTGCTAGCTTTCCGCATGCCATACTCCCTCGCCGCCGTCGCCATGCTCGCCGTGTGGGCCGCCGGTACGTTCTTCTTTGACGCGCCGGGCTGGATCCACATCCTGCTCACCGGCGGCGTGGCGCTGCTGATCTGGAGCGTCGTGCGGAAGGCGGAGCGACCGAAGGACTGAGCACGCGGCGCGGTACGCGCCGCGCGGTACGCGCGGCGCGCTCAGATTTCCCAGTTCGACAGGACCATGCCGGGCGACGCGACGCGCTCCTCGTAGCCGCGCAGCGTCATGCGCAGGTCGGTCCAGCGCACCCGTGCACCGGCGGCCGCGAGGTACTCGAACGCCGCCGGATAGTCGCCCTGCACGCGAATGGCGGCGCGCGGCGTGCCGGCCTCGCGCGCATAGCCGCAGACCGCGGTGACCAGCGGCGCGAGCGGCGCGAGGCCGTCGACGGCCAGCTTCAGCACCCGCAGTTCATCGCGCGGGCGCCCCTCGATGAGCGGCGCGGCGTGGCAGAGCGCGAAACCGGACACGCCGTGGCGCCCCATCACCAGCACGGTGTCGCCAATGCCGAGCGCGCGCGTCCGGTTGATCTCGCCGGTAAAGTCCACGCCGGGCTGCAGGCTCGCGACCAGCGCGGCGCAGCCGGCCACCGCGTCGTCCGCGTCGGCCGGCCCCAGCTGTGAGAGCCGGACGTGGCGCGCCTTGCGCGCCTCCAGCGTGAACGTGACCGTGAGCCGCGACGGCAGGAAGCCGAGCCGGGCGTAGAAGCCGATGTTGTCCATGGTCCGCGGCATCGTCTCGAGCCCGATGACGGTGCAGCCGCCGCTCTGCAGCCACTCGACCCCTTGCGTGACGAGGTCTCGGCCGAGGCCGCTGCCCTGCAGGTCGGGGCGCACCGCCAACGGCCCCATCCACCCCTCGGTGCCCGACCGGTGCGCGATGTTGAAGGCGACGAGCTCGCCGCGGTCGCCGACCCAGCACCGCGCGCCGCCGCCCGCGTCCTCGATGGCGTAGCGCCAGATGGCCGGGTTCAGCGGCGGGACGCGCACGCCGACCATGCCGTCGCGCCGGTACCGCTCGGAGAAGGCATCGGAAAAGAGCAGGTTGAGCGGACCGATGTCGGCCACGCCGAGCGTGCGCTCGCGCGCCGCGAGCGGCCGCGGGGCCCGGGGCGACGCGCTCACGATGTGCTCACGGCGCGCTCACGGCGCGCCCGAGGCGGCGCCGTCGGTCGCGAATTCGAGCGACGGCGTTCCCGCGTCCCCGCGCGTCACGCTCGCGGCGCCGGCCCGTTCGTCCTGCGACACCACGAAGACCTGATCGAGCCCGTCGCGCACGTCGTCGATGTGCGTGATGACGATCACCTGGTCGAAGCGGTCGCGCAGACCGCGCAGCAGGCTGATGACGTTGTGGCGGCGCGTCTCGTCCAGCGACCCGAAGACCTCGTCGAGGATCAGGAGCGAGAACGGCTGCCCCGAGCGCTCCGCGATCATCTGCGAGATGGCCAGCCGCAGGACGAGATTCGCCAGGTCCTCCTCGCCCCCGGAGATCACCGGCAGCGGCACGCCGTCC
>JBBQZD010000402.1:0-1572 GCA_038208045.1 Gemmatimonadales bacterium
GTGCTGGCCTTCAACAAGTGGGACCAGATCGACGACGACCGTCGCCGCTACCTGGAGCGTGAGATCGAGCAGGACCTCGCGCACGTCTCCTGGGCTCCGCGCGTGAACATCTCGGCCAAGACCGGCCGCCACATGGAGAAGCTCGTTCCGGCCCTCGAGACCGCGCTTGAAGCCTGGGACACCCGCATCGCCACCGGCAAGTTCAACGCGTTCCTCGCCGAGCTGGCCGCGTCGCACCCGCACCCTGTGCGCAGCGGCAAGCAGCCCCGTATTCTGTTCGGCACCCAGGCCTCCAGCCGCCCGCCGACCTTCGTCATCTTCACCACCGGGTTCCTCGACCCGGGCTACCGTCGCTACATCCAGCGTCGTCTGCGCGAGGTCTACGGCTTCGAGGGAAGCCCGATCAACATCAGCATGCGCGTGCGCGAGAAGCGCAAGCGCTAAGCAGCACGCGGAGTCGAAGACCCCGAACAGGTGTGTGGGCACCTCTGTTCGGGGTCTTTTTCGCTACACCGAACCCAAGCGGGTGCCTGCCTTCTTCAGCGGCTCCCACGGCCGCGCTGACGCCGGTCGTCTCGGCGCTACAGCGAGCTTGACGGGGCCGCTCGGTCCTGGAGCACCAGCTCCAGAACCATCACCGAGCGGTCCTCCGTCGGCCGGGACACGACCTGAAACCCAGCTACCTCGAACAGCGTCCGCGTGCCGTGATACAGCTCCGCCGACGGTGCCCCCGGCCGTCGGGTGACGTCCACCGGGTATCCCTCGATCACCCGGGCGCCCTCGCTCCGCGCCCGCTCGACCGCGCCCCGCAGCAGCGCGCCCGCCACCCCGCGCCGCCGATACCCGACCCGCACCACGAAGCACGTCACCGCCCAGACGGATGCGTCGTCCGCGTCCTGCCGGCTGCCCTGCACGACCACCTTCGCCCGTCGCAGCCGCGGGTACGCGCTCTTCGGCTCGACCGCGCACCACCCGACCGGCTCCCCATCGAGATACGCCACCACCCCCGGCCCGGGCGCGCTGGCCTGCACCTGTTCCCGCAGCATCCCGGCGCACGCGGCGGGCGTGGCGTTGGACCACTCCTTGCCCGGAAGTTTGAAGTACTGGCACCAGCATCCCGCCGGGTCGCCACGGGTGCCGAACACCCGGCTCACGTCCTCCCACGGCACGGATGCGACGGATTCGATCCTGAACTCGGCGGCAGCGGTCATGAAGTCACGCTACGCCCAGGTCTCCCGAGCTGCCGCGCTGCAGGTGCGCCGGTTCGCGGGTGGCACGCCGCGCGCGAACCGGCGCAGTCCCCGCGCGGCGACAGTCTCAACGTGCGCCGATCGGCTCCAGCGCGGCATCCGTCACGTCGGGGGACACCCTGCCGGCCCGTACGCCCCCAGATTCCGCGCTCAAACGACGGGTGGTGTGCGCGAGCACTCCCCGGACGCGGTAAGCTATTCCAGTTGTCTCCGGTTGGTTCGCTTGTTGGAATCGGTGCAGGAGCGGCGGGCTGTAGCGCAGCTTGGTAGCGCACCTGACTGGGGGTCAGGGGGTCGCAGGTTCAAATCCTGTCAGCCCGAC
>JBBQZD010000403.1:0-1560 GCA_038208045.1 Gemmatimonadales bacterium
GGGCAACGTGGCCGCCAACCTCGCTCGCGCCGGTCGCGTGCTGGCGCAGGCGGCCGCCATGGACCCGTACCCGCACGTCATCCAGTTCGCCGAGACCATCCTCTCCGGCTACTTCGTGGAGGGCGGCGTGCGGGAGAACGCGCTCACCGCCGACGAGGTGGCGCGCGCGCTCGACGCGTCGTGGCGCGGCGCGGCGAGCCCCGGCGCCACCATTGACGTGGTGATCGGTTTCTACGAACAGCACGAGGGCACGCTGTACAACAGCGCGCTCTATGCGCGGCTCGGCGGCGCCGAGCCGGTGATCCTGCACGTGCATCGCAAGAACTTCCTGCCCACGTATTCGCTGTTTGACGAAGAGCGCTTCGTGGAGCGCGGCTACGACATCCGCGCCTTCGACACGGCGTGGGGCCGGGCCGCCGTGCTCGTGTGCGAGGATGCGTGGCATTCGATCTCCGGCACCATCGCCGCGCTCGACGGCGCGCAGGTGATCTTCGTGTGCGCCGCGGCGCCCGCGCGCGGCGTGCATCCCCGGGACGATGGCGTTGACGGGCCCGGCAGCGTGGCCCGCTGGGAGCGGCTGATCCGCGACATCGCCGAGGAACAGGGTGTGTTTTGCGCCCTCGCGAACCTGGTGGGGAGCGAAGGGGGCAAGGTGTTTCAGGGGGCGTCGCTTGTGGCGGGCCCGCGCGGCGACGTGCGTGCGCGCGCGCCGCTGTGGGACGAGGCGCTGCTGCTCACCGAGCTCGACCTCGGCGACCTCGCGCGATGCCGCGCCGATGCGCCGATGCTCAGCGACCTCCGGGTGGCGATGCCGTACCTGTCGGCGGAGATGAAGCGTGCGGTGTATGCGCCGCGCCTGTCGCCGCGGCCGCGGGTCGTGCCGCTGCAGCCCCCTGGCGGCGGGGCTCGCGCCGCCGCGCGCTCGTCCGCACGCGGCGCGCCCGGTGCCGGCAAAGGAATGCTGCCGGTGGTCGTGCCGGCTGATGCCGGCCGGGCGGCGCCGCCGTCGCTCGCCATTGACGCGCCGCTGGTGGAGCGCTGGCTCGTCGGGTTCCTGCGCGATGAACTCGGGCGCCGCGGCTTCTCGAAGGCGGTGGTCGGCATCTCGGGCGGCGTCGATTCGGCGGTCACCGCCACGCTCGCCGTGCGCGCGCTGGGCAAGGAGAACGTCATAGGCGTTCGCCTGCCGTACCGCTCGTCGAGCGCTGATTCCCTGTCGCACGCGCAGCAGGTCATTGACCAGCTCGGCATCGAGGCGCGGACCATTGACATCAGCGCGGCGGTGGACGGGTATCTGGCCAGTGAGCCCGACGCCGATGCGGCGCGGCGTGGCAACGTGATGGCGCGTGTGCGGATGATCGCGCTGTTCGACCTGAGTGCGCGCTACCGGGCGTTGCCGCTGGGCACGGGCAACAAGAGCGAGCGCCTGCTCGGCTACTTCACGTGGCACGCCGACGACTCGCCGCCGGTGAACCCGCTCGGCGATCTGTTCAAAACCCAGGTCTGGGCGCTGGCCAGCGCGGTCGGCGTCCCCGACGTGATCGTCCACAAGCCGGCCTC
>JBBQZD010000404.1:0-1546 GCA_038208045.1 Gemmatimonadales bacterium
CGCGCGCTGTCGCGCGGCGCGTTCACGGCATAGCCGCGCGCCTCCGCCAGCGTGATGAGGCGCGTGGTCTGCCGCACCGACTTCTCGCGCACCGCCGCGATGCCGGCGCGGCGCAGCAGGCGCGGACCCTCGAGGTTCGCGTACAGCGCCGGCACCACGGGGGTGCCGCCCAGCCAGCGCCACGCGCCCGTGGCGTATTCCATGTCGGACTCGAACGCGAACGGCCGCGCGTGCGCCTGCCATCCGGTGAGGGCCGGCGCATGCTGCTCGCTCATGGCGGGCGACGCCCACACAAAGCACCCCCCGGGTCCACCACAGAGCCACTTCAGCACGCCACCGCTCAGGAAGTCGCAGCCGATGGCGCGCACGTCCACCGGCAGTACGCCCACCGAGTGGTAGGCGTCGAGCGACACCACCGCGCCCATGGCGTGCGCATGCGTGCAGATGCGCTGCACGTCCAGGATCGCCGCCGAGCGGAAGAGCACGTGCGAGATGCAGACCAGGCGCGTGCGCTCGTCGATGGCCGCCAGCAGGCGCTCCGTGTCGATCGTGAGGCCGTCGTCACTCGGCACCGTCACGACGCGCGCGCCGAGGCGCGGGGCCATTTGGCCGACGGCGTAGAGCACCGACGGGAAGTCGAGCGCCGTCATCACCACCGCGTCGCGTTCGGGGGTGAACTCGAGCGCCGACAGCACCATGACCTGCGCGAGCGTCACGGTAGGCACCATGGCCACCTCGCCCGCCTGCGCGCCGATGAGCGGGGCAATCTCGTCGCCCAGCGTCACCGGCAGCTCCCACCACCCCTCGGCCCAGGCGCGCACGCCGCGCTCTGCCCAGGCGTCCACGAACTCGGCCAGCCGGTCGGGCACCGCGCGCGGCATGGCGCCAAGGGAGTTGCTGACCAGGTAGCAGCAGCGCTCGAGGATCGGGAATTCCGCGCGGAACGCGTCGAGCGGATCGGACGTCACGGCTTGCGGCGGAAAAAGAACAGCACGGTGGCGACCACGAGCACCACCCCCACCGATTGCCACTCGGCGCGCGTGATGCTGGTGAGCAGCCAGGCAATCACGAGGCAGGTGAGCACGTGCACGGTCGGGCCGAACGGCAGGTTGAACGGTGTCGTCCCCGCGTTCTGGATGCCGCGCCGCCGCAGCTCCCAAGCCGCCACCGCGCAGGCGAAGTACAGTAGCAGCGCCGACAGGTTGGCGAGCACCGCCAGCGTCTCGAAGTCATTGCCGATGGCCAGCGCGCAGACCACGATGGTCTGCAGGACGATGGCGATCCACGGGGTGTGGTACGACGGGTGAATGGCCGCCATCACGCGCGGCAGGAAGCCATCGCGACCGAACGCGTACAGCGTGCGGGGCATCGCCAGCGTCATCCCCGACATGTAGCCGAAGGTCGACACGGCGGCGCCAATGAGCAGCAGCAGCCGCCCCGGCGATCCCATCAGGCGCTCGGCGACGGCAGAGAGCGGCGAGGCCTTGGCCGCGGAGAGCGCCTCGACCCCCAACACGCCCTGTGCGACGAACTGCACGGACAGGTA
>JBBQZD010000405.1:0-1544 GCA_038208045.1 Gemmatimonadales bacterium
GACATCGTGATGCGTCGCGCGCGCGGCTGGGCGCCGGTGCCCGTCGGCCTGCCGGTGGCGTCCCCGGTGCCGCTCATCGCCGTCGGACCGCATCTCAAGAACACCTTCACGCTCGTGCGCGGCACCCAGGCCTTCGTCAGCCCGCACATCGGCGACCTCGAGGGGCTCGAGGCGCTCGCCCACTGGCAGCAGGCGCTGTCGCGCTATCGCGCGCTGTTTCGCATCGATCCGCAGGTCGCGGTGTGCGACGCGCATCCCGGCTATCTCTCGACGCGGCTCGCGGGGGAGCTCGGGCTCGCCCGCGTCATCGCGGTACAGCACCACCACGCGCACGTCGCCGCCGTTGCCGCCGAGCACGGGGTGACGACGCCCGTGGTCGGCCTGACGTTCGACGGCACCGGGCATGGCGACGACGGACATGCGTGGGGCGCGGAAGTGCTCGTGGCCGACCTCCAAGGCTACCGGCGCGCGGCGCAGCTGCGCTACGTGCCGCTGCCTGGCGGCGACCTCGCCGCGCGCGAGCCTTGGCGCGTCGCGCTCGGCTACGACTCGCTCGCCCCAACGAGGTCGCGCGCGTTCGAGCTTGCCTGGTACGGCGTGCCCATGGCCACGCGCAGCGCCGCGGCGCAACAAGTGGCGCGTGGCGTGAATGCGCCGCTCGCCTCATCCATGGGCCGCCTGTTCGACGCCGCGGCGGCGGTGCTCGGCGTGCGGCGGCACGCGACGTTCGAGGGTCAGGCGGCCATGGAATTGGAGGCCCTGGCCGGCGACACGCCTGCGGAGCCCCTGCCGTTCCCCGTCCGCGAGGAGGGCGGCCGCCTGGTGATGGATCCGCTGCCGCTGCTGATTGCGCTGGGCGAAGGGCGGCGGCACGGGGTGGACGTCGCGCTGCTGGCGGCGCGGTTCCACGAAAGCGTGGTGCAGACCGCCGCGGACGTGGCGCTGAGCGTGGCGCTCGAGGCGGGCATCGACACGGTGGCGCTTGGCGGCGGCTCGTTCCAGAACGCCCGCCTGCTCGTCGGCATCGAGCGCCGCCTGCGCCAGGCGCGCCTGCGGGTCCTCGTCCCCCGCCGGCTCGGCCCCAACGACAACGCCATCAGCTACGGCCAGGCCGCCGTGGCCGCGTGGCAACTGACCCACGAATAGCGATCGCGCCGCTTCCTCTCCACCCCCCGACCCATGTGCCTCGGCATTCCCGGCAGGATCCAATCCATGCGTGACGACGTCGGCCTTGCCATGGGCGTCGTCGACTTCGGTGGTGTTCGCCGCGACGTCTGCCTGCAGTACGTGCAAGACGAGGTCGCCGTCGGCGACTACGTCATCGTGCATGTCGGCTTCGCCATCACGAAGGTGGACGAGGACGAGGCGCGGCGCACGTTCGAAGTGCTCAAGGAGATGAGTCAGCTCGACGAACTCGGCTGGATGGCCGACATCGCCGACGCCTCGCTTCGCAACGGCGAGTTGAACCCGTGAAGTACCTCGAGGAGTATCGGGGTGGCGGCGTCGCGGGGGCGCGGAGCGGGCGCCTCAGGCGGCGGGGCGCG
>JBBQZD010000406.1:0-1536 GCA_038208045.1 Gemmatimonadales bacterium
TCCCCTTTCTGGCCGTGCCCCATGCCCACTGTCCCCTACACCGTCGAGTCCCACATCCAGTTGCGCCGCGTGAGCGCCATCGCGCCCTCGCCCGATGGCCGCTGGCTGGCTGTCGCCGTGCAGCGGCTGGACCGCGATGGCACCAGGTACCTGTCGGACCTGTGGAAGCTTCCCACCGACGGCGGCGCGGCGGTGCAGTTCACGCGCGGCGAAACGCGCGACGCGGCGCCCTGCTTCCGGCACGACGGCGCGCTCGGCTTCCTGTCCAACCGCCAGCCCAACGAGATCAAGCCGGATGAGGACGCCGACAAGCGCATGCAGGTGTGGCTGCTGCCGGCCGCAGGCGGCGAGCCGCAGCAACTGACGGACGAACCGCTCGGCGTCGAGGCCTTTCGCTTCGCCGCGCGCGCGGATCGCATGATCCTGTTCACGCCGGTGCTCGCCGACGTGCCGCACGACAAGCAGCGCGAGACCGCCGCCGAGCGGACGAAGAAGGGCTCCAGCGCGCGCAACTACCGGCGCCAGCCGGTGCGCCACTGGGACCGCTGGCTGCACCAGAACCCCCATCGCGCCAACACCCACCTGCTGGAATGCAAGGCGGACGGCACGGAGCGGCTCGACCTGACGCCCGAGGCGACCACTGAACTGGCGATCGAGCCGCACCTGGACATCAGCGCCGACGGCACGCGCGCGCTGGTGGTCTGGCGCACGGTCGGCGACGACCGCGTGGGCGACAACAGCGTCGTGGTGTTCGACCTCGTGACCCGCGAGCGCACGATGCTGCAGCAGCCATCCGGCACCGACACCGAGAACGCGCGCTTTTCGCCCGACGGCCAGACCATCGCCGCCGTCCGCGCCACCCGCTCGGCCGAACACGTGGTGCGCCCAACGCTCACGCTGTTCGACCGCGAGGGCCGCGCGCGCGAGCTGGCGCGCCAGTGGGACCGCTGGCCGCACCTGGGCGGCTGGTCGGCCGACGGCAAACAGCTGCTGGTGACTGCCGACGACGAAGGCCTGGCGTCGGTCTTCGCCATCGCCAGCATGCCCTGGGTTCCCGCCTGCGCGGGAACGACGATCGCGGAGTTAGCCGTCATTCCCGCGACGGCCATGGTCATTCCCGCGGCGGCCGTCGTCATTCCCGCGGCGGCGGGAATCCAGAGCGTTCAGAACGCGGGCAGCGGCGAAGTGCGTCGCCAGATACCGCGCAGCGCTGGTGGTGCGCATGGCGAGATCACTCCCTTGCCGCAAGGCGGCTTCGCGTGCGTCCGCTCCAGCCTGCTGGATGCGCCCGAGTGCTACGTCCACGACAGCGAAGGTGAAAGCGCATTGCGTCCGCTTGCGCGGCTGTCCAACTTCACGCCGGCCACCGACTGGGCCGAGACGGAAAGCATCGTTACGTCGTCCACCGACGGCACACCGATCCAGAGCTGGATCACCCGGCCCAAGTCCGCGCCCGGCGGCAAGCGCCCGGTGCTGATCTGGATCCACGGCGGCCCGATCGGCATGAGCGGCGACGGCTGGCACTGGCGCTGGAAT
>JBBQZD010000407.1:0-1534 GCA_038208045.1 Gemmatimonadales bacterium
CGCGGCGCTTGAGTTCACGCGCCGGCGGTAGCCGCGGCGTTCCGCGGCCGCACGCTCGCCGGCGTTCGCCGGCGGACGCGGACGGACGCGGACGGACGCCGCTCGCTACGCCTTCACCTTCTCCGTGTGCCGCGCCACCGCGTGGTGCTTCTTTTTGCGGGCGGGCTTCTTCGGCGCGAGGATCGTGCCGCGACACCGCGCGGCGCCGCAGCGGCAGGCGTACCGCATCTCATCCTCCGGCGTCTCGCTGCCGTCCCGCTCGTAGCCGTAGTCGTAAAACAGCTCCTCGCCGAGCGCGATCGGCTTGCGCGCGACGATGAAGACCCGGCTCTTCTGGATCACCGCCTCGCAATTGGGCGCGCAGGAGTGATTGATGAAGCGCGCATCGTTGCCGCCGCGCGACGCGTCAATGACGGTGCGGCTCGACACCGAGAACAGGAACGTGTGGTGGTTCCGCATCGACTCGTCGTCATAGCGGTCGTCGGCCACCGCGTGCGAAATGCGCTCACCGAGGTACTCGATGAGCCGCTCGCCCTTCGTGATGGCACGCACGGCAAAGGCACCGCGGCCGGCGATGGCTGAGCGGCGAATCTTGAAGGCCGGGGTGTCGGCGGTGGAACGCGGCGGCATGTCAGCGGGGTTGCGGGAATGCGCGGAAGCTAATCACCCCGCCGCGCCGCGCGAAGCGCCGGCCTCGACCGCGCCCCGCACCTGCCCGCTGGCGCGCCGGCCGCGATTCTGGCATCGTGCGGGCATGCCACAGTCCAGCGTCAACCCGGCCACAGGCGAGGTGCTGGCCACCATCGCCGACCACGACGACATCCACGTCGAACGCCTCGTCGCGCGCGCCGCCGCCGCCGCGGTCAGGTGGGCAGGCACGCCGCTCGCCGACCGCGTGGCCGTGCTGCGCCGCGCGGCCGACGCCCTCGACACCGAACGCGAGGCGCTGGCGCGCCTGGCCACGCTCGAGATGGGCAAGCCCATTCAGTCGTCGCGCGACGAGGTGGCCAAGTGCGCCGCCGCCTGCCGCTTCTACGCCGACGCCGCGCCGCGCTTCCTCGCGGCCGAGCATGTGCTGCGCGACGCGCACGACGACGGCGCCGTGCAGTACCATCCCCTCGGCGTTTTGCTCGCCATCATGCCGTGGAACTTTCCGTACTGGCAGGCCATCCGCGCGGCGGCCCCGGCCCTCGCCGCCGGCAACGCCGTCCTGCTCAAGCACGCCTCCAACGTGCCGCAGTGCGCACTCGCCATCGAGCGTCTGTTCGTCGCGGCCGGCGCCGCCGACGGCGTCTTCACTACGCTGCTGCTGCCAGCCGCCCGGGCGGGCGCGCTCATCGACGATCCGCGCATCGCGTGCGTGACGCTCACCGGCTCGGAGGCGGCCGGCCGCGACGTGGGCGCACGCGCGGGGCGCGCCATCAAGCCGTGCGTGCTCGAGCTGGGGGGCAGCGACCCGTTCATCGTCCTCCCCAGCGCCGATATCGCGGCGGCAGCCGCGATGGCGGTGCGGGCACGCTGCATCAACAACGGA
>JBBQZD010000408.1:0-1509 GCA_038208045.1 Gemmatimonadales bacterium
GGTCACGGCGCTCGGCGACAGCGCCGCGAGGGTGCGCTGGATCGTGGCTATGCGTCCGGTGATCGCAGCCATCGAGTCCACGGGCATCCTGTCGTTGCACGAGTAATTCCGTCCTTGCCCATCGTCCGACGACGGCAGCGCATGACGGGTTTGATCGATCGGGACCTGAATCCCATGCGCGCGCACCGCGCCGCTGAAAAGGTCAGACATCGATCCGCTGGGCCGCGGATCGCCCGCAGGGCACGGGCACTGCCCCGAGCTCAAGGGAGTGCGAGATGGACGCTGGACGATTCGCTGGACTCACTGCCATCGTGACCGGCGCCGGATCCGGCATCGGGCGGGCAACCGCGGTGCGGCTCGCTGCCGAGGGCGCGCGGGTGCGCGCGGGTGGTGGCCTGCGACCTCCTGCCCGAACGGGTTGCGGAGACGGTCGCGCTGATCGCGGCCGGCGGCGCGGGTGAAGGGGTCGGCGCGGTCGGGGACATCACCGACCAGCGGCACGTGGATGCCCTCGTCGCCGACGCGGGTTCCCGCGTGGACGTGCTGGTGAACTGCGCCGGTGCGCACCACGCGGGCCGTGATTCCTCTGATGGTGGCCACCGGTGCGGGTTCGATCGTCAACGCCGCGTCCGCGGCTTCCCTGCACGGCGGGGCCGCGGGCACCGCCTACGCGGCGTCGAAGCACGGGGTCATCGGCCTGACCCGCTCGACGGCCGTGCTGTGCAGCGCGGCCGGGACCCGGTGCAACGCCGTCCTGCCCGGTGCGGTCGCCACCAACATCGGCGCAACCGCCGCTCCGAAGTCCGAGTTCGCGATGTCGGTGCTCGGCCCGCTCATGGCGATCATCCCGCCCGTCGCGCAGCCCGAGGATCTGGCAGCCGCAATCTGCTGGCTCGCGAGCCCCGATGCACGCAACGTCACCGGCGCCCTGCTCAGCTCCGACGGTGGCTGGTCGGCGATCTGACAGAGTGTGCCGACAACGTCCCATGGGTCGATGCGCCGAGGGGAACGAGGACACCCATGACGGCAGTCAGGCTCCCGCACGGCGATGGGCGAGCCAACGGGAGGCACTCCGCCGAGTACGACGCCTTCGGACCGTGGATCGACGAGATCCGCACGGCCGACGACGTCCCCCGGCCTCGTGCTGAAGGTCCCCCGGAACATCGCTCGACGGGACGCGACGCCGGACATGAACCTGTACGACCACCTCCTCGTCGTCGGTCCGGCCGGGATGACCGAGCTGTCTCGCCGGCCCGGCGGGTACACCGAGACCACCGTGGCGTACGACCAGATGGCCGCATTCGAGGGGAGCGTCAACCTGCTCGCCGGACGACTCACCCTCCACACGCTCGGGGCGGGGGCGGTGTCGATCCCGTTCAACGGCTCCTCGCGCCAGGTCGTCACGAAGCTCGTGCACACGCTGCGCCGTCTGGCCCTTGCGGCCAGACCGATGTCCGCCCGCCGCGACGCGTTACCCCCGGGCGCTGCGCCTCCAGACCCTGCCGCTCC